>CALJHX010000018.1 GCA_937770485.1 uncultured Verrucomicrobiae bacterium
ACGATCCGCGGGCTGTGGTAATTGTTGCCGCAGCGACATGGCTGATCCTCGTTACAAAAAACTCGCCGAAGTCCTCACCGGCTACTCGACCGCCCTGAAGAAGGGCGACACCGTCCTGTTCGATATCACCGATACGCCCGATGCGTTTGCTGTGGAACTCGTCCGCGCCGCCCGCAAGCGAGGCGCCATTCCGCTGGTCGAAACCCGCTCCGGCCGCGTCGGCCGCGAGATGCTGATGAATACCAGCGAGCAACACGCCAAGACCGTTCGCGACATTGAATTGAACCGCATGAAAAAGTGCGACGCTTATGTCGCAGTCCGCGGTTCCCACAACGCGACGGAGAACTCCGACATCCCGTCCGACAGCCTGTCGATGTACTCCCGCACACTGCGGCCGGTGCTCAACTATCGTGTCAACAAAACGCGCTGGGTGGTAATCCGCTGGCCAAATGGCGCGATGGCCCAGGGGGCCGGCATGAGCACCGAGGCGTTCGAGGATTTCTTTTTTCAAGTCTGCACGATGGACTACGCGAAGATGGCCAAGGCGCAAAAACCGCTGATCCGCCGCATGGCCAAGGCGGACAAGGTGCGCATCAAGTCGCCAGGTACCGACCTGTCATTCAGCATCAAGGGGCTTGGCGCTGTGGGCTGTGCCGGCGACCGGAACATCCCGGACGGCGAGGTGTTTTCCTGCCCGGTGAAAAAGTCGGTGAACGGCGTGCTGCAGTACAACACCCCCACTCTCTACGCCGGGACACGCTTCGAGAACGTCCGGCTCGAGTTCGAAAACGGCAAAATCGTCGATGCCACGGCGAGCGACACCAAGCGGCTCAACGAGATTTTCGACACCGATCCCGGCGCTCGTTACATCGGCGAGTTCTCACTGGGCTTCAACCCGTACATCAAGGAGCCGATGTGCGATATTTTGTTCGACGAGAAAATCGCCGGTTCGCTACACTTTACGCCGGGACAAGCATATGAGGAGTGCGACAACGGAAACCGCTCAGCAGTGCATTGGGACATGGTCTTGATCCAGCGCCCGGAGTACGGCGGAGGTGAAGTCTGGTTCGATGACGAATTAATCCGGAAGAACGGCCAATTCGTGCCAAAAGACCTCAAGTCGCTGAATCCAAGCCTCCTGAAATAACAGCGCTTGGCCAATTCAGGAATTTATATTCGCCAAAAAAGCATCTTTCTCCAATAAAAAGTTTGTGTCTTGCCTCTTTTTTGGCATAAATCCGTTCCGCTTTTTTAGGAAGTGGCTCCTCTCTCTGGGGTGTTTGAGCCCCTAGCCTTCTGTTTTTTGATGATTTTTCACCGCTTTTTACTCATTTTAACTTTGTTAGCAGCCCTGCCAACACCGGCATTGTTCGGTGCCGGTGAGGTTGCTGGTGGTCATGCCGCTGAAGAACACGCTGGCGGAGAGCACCACGCGCTGCCGCCCGAAGCGGTGGTCTTGACGGAGATTGGACCATTCGCCATCACAAACTCGATGGTGGTCACTTGGATTGTAGCAATCGGGCTGATTCTCGTTGCGCAACTCGCGACGAGAAAACAACAAGCCGTCCCCTCCGGCCTGCAAAACTTCGTCGAGTGGCTTGTGGAAAGTTTATTCGGTTTTTTCGAGGGCGTTCTTGGTGAAAAAATGACCAAGCAAACGTTCTGGTTTTTTGGCACCGTATTTATCTTCATCCTGTTTACCAACTGGTTTGGCCTAATCCCTGGTTTGGGCACAATCGGTTGGGGCCACGCCACTGACCACGGTTTCATCACCACAGAACCGCTACTGCGGGGCGTGAACGCCGATCTGAATATGACCGCCGCGATGGCGCTTTTCTTCTTCGCGCTGTGGATTTATTGGTCTCTCAAAGAGATTGGGGTAGGCGGGTTTTTCTTTCACATCTTTAATATCAAGGGCCACGGGGTGACTGCGATGGGGCTGTTTTTGATGGTGATTTACCTTTTTGTTGGCGTCATCGAGGTGGTCTCGATTAGCGTGCGCCCGGTGGCACTGATGTTTCGACTCTACGGGAACGTATTCGCCGGGGAGAATATTCTTGAGACTGTCATGTCGCTTGGCGGCACCTACTTCGGCTGGCTTGCGGTGTTGCCGTTTTATTTTTTGGAACTGCTGGTCGGGCTAGTGCAGGCCCTTGTGTTTGCTTTGCTAACAGCGGTGTTCACCTCGCTCATGTGCAGTCATCACGATAAAGAAAAGTCGCACTAGCAAAGAATCTCGGTGGCTTGACCATACACGTTCGTGGGAGTCACCAACTAAACTGAAACAAAAAAAGAAACAAGAAAATGAGTGGTAGTCTACATATTGGTTTAGCCGCGCTGGGTTCCGCTATCGGCGTGGGTTTGGTCGGGGCGAAAGCAGCCGAGGCCACCGGACGCAATCCGGGTGCTTCTGGCAAAATTCTGACGGCAGCGATTATTTTTGCTGCACTGGCTGAGGGTGTGGTGTTCATTTCAATCTTCCTTGGGAAGATCGGGATGTAATCAACAACTTGCGGGCGGCGGGGCAACCCGCCGCCATTTTTGACTTTCAAACAAAAAAATGACTGAATTTATCGTATTGGCAGCCGACGGCGGAGTTGTCAGCGACATCACCAAAACGTTTGGTGTAAACTGGCAACTCTTCATCTCCCAGTTGATCGCCTTCATCGTGGTCGCCCTTGTCCTCAAGAAATTCGCCTACAAGCCGGTACTCGACATGCTGGATCAGCGCCGCGAACGGATCGCCCAAGCCGAGGCCAACGCAGAGAAAATTCAGGCCGAACTGGCCGAGACACAGGCCGAGCGCGACAAGGTGCTGGCTGAAGCCAACCAAAAGGCCCAGGAAATGATCGATGACGCCAAGGAAGCCGCCAAACAAGTCGGCGAGGCCGAGGGCCAAAAGGCAGTCAAGCAAGCCGAGGAAATCATCCGCAAAGCACGCGAAGCCACCGAGGCCGATCGTGACCAGATGATGTCTGAATTGAAGGCCGAGATCGGCCGCTTGGTGGTCGAGACCACCTCCAAGGTCAGCGGCAAGGTGCTGACCGACGAGGATCAGCAACGCCTGATCGACGAGACCAATAAGGAACTGGCCGCTTAATTTGACTGGATGAAAGGCAGTAAACAATCCCGCCGCTTGGCCAAGCAGCTTTTCAAGTGCTGCCAAGCGGATGGTCGCCTCGATGCCGATCGCGTGCGGAAGGCTGTAGGACTGCTCATCGAGCAGAAGCCTCGCGGTTACTTCGGCATCCTGCAAAACCTGAAACGGCTAGTGAAACTCGACGAAGCCAGCCGCTCCGCCCACGTGGAGAGCGCCGTGGCGCTTGGCCAAGCGCAGCAGGAAGACGTCCGGAACAGCTTGAACCGGCTGAAAAGCGGCGATGTGACGGTGGAATTCGCCACGAACCCCGGCCTCATCGGCGGCATGCGGGTGAAGATCGGCGACGATGTGTTTGACGGCAGCGTAAAGACGCGCTTGACCGCCTTAAGTGACAATTTCTAAATTAATTTTAACGAACAAGACATGAGCAACCTACTGCAGGATATTGAAGCCCAGATTGCCGGCGCAAAAACAAACGTGGCGCAGGAGAATGTGGGTGTGGTGCGTGAAATCGGCGACGGCGTGGCCAAGATAGAGGGTCTCACCGGCGCGATGATGAACGAGATGCTCGACTTCGGCGCTGGTGTGATGGGCCTCGCGTTGAATCTCGAGGAAACAGAAGTGGGCGCAGTGATTCTCGGCGACCACACCGGCATCGCCGAGGGCGACGAGGTGAAAACCACCGGCAAACTGCTCTCCGTGCCCGTGGGCAAGGCGCTGCTTGGCCGCGTGGTGGACGCGCTTGGCCGCCCGATCGACGGCAAGGGCGACATCGCCGCCGAGGCAAATTATCCTGTGGAGAAAATCGCGCCCGGCATCATCAAGCGCAAGTCGGTGAGCCAACCGGTGCAAACCGGCATCATGGCGGTGGACGCGATGATCCCGATCGGCCGCGGCCAACGTGAGCTGGTGATTGGCGATCGCCAAACCGGCAAAACAGCGGTCTGCATCGACACCATCATCAACAACGCGCGCGTCAACCGTGAGGGGCTTGAAAGTGGCGACCCGGATTTCCGGCCGCTCTATTCCATTTACGTGGCGATCGGCCAAAAGCGCGCCAACGTGGCCAAGGTCATCCAAAACCTTGAGGAAAACGACGCGCTAGAGAACACCATCGTGGTGGCCGCCACAGCGAGTGACTCGGCGACAAACCAGTTTCTCGCGCCGTTCGCCGGTGCATCCATGGGCGAGTGGTTCATGGACAACAACATGGACGCGCTCATCGTTTATGACGATTTGTCAAAGCACGCCGTGGCCTACCGCCAGGTGTCGCTGGTGCTCAAGCGGCCGTCCGGCCGCGAAGCGTATCCGGGTGATGTGTTTTATCTGCACAGCCGTTTGCTCGAGCGCTCGGCGCGGCTCTCCGACAACGCCGGCGGCGGCTCGCTCACCGCGCTGCCCATCATCGAGACGCAGGCGGGAGACGTGTCGGCGTACATCCCGACGAACGTGATTTCCATCACCGACGGCCAGATTTTCTTGGAAACCGATTTATTTTACCAGGGCGTGCGACCGGCGATCTCAGTGGGTCTGTCCGTGAGCCGGGTGGGTTCCGCGGCACAGATCAAAGCGATGAAGCAGGTTTCCGGCACCATCAAGCTGGACCTCGCGCAGTTCCGTGAGCTGGCCGCCTTCGCGCAGTTCGGCAGCGACCTCGACGAGGCGACGCGAGCCAAGCTCGAGCGAGGCAAACGCATCGTGGAGGTGTTCAAGCAGGCACAGTTCCAGCCCGTGGCAGTGCCGGTGCAGGTGTGCATCCTGTGGGCAGTGCAGAACGGCTACTTCGACGACGTGGAAGTGGACGATCTCAAGAACTCCCAAGCCGCGATCACGACTTTCCTGCAGGATCGCAAGGCCGATCTGCTAAAGAAAATCACAGCGGTTGCCCAAGTGAACGATGAGGTCAAGGCCGACCTCAAGGCAGCCCTCGACGAGTACAAGTCGGCCAACAAGTAGTTTTAAATGCCCAGCACCCGCGAAATCCGGCGGCGGATCGTTTCCGTCAAGAAAACCGCACAGATCACCAGCGCCATGGAGAAGGTGGCGCAGGCGAAAATGGGGCGCGCCCAGCAGGCAGCGACGGCCGGCCGGCCGTATGCGGAGCTGATGAACCGCGTGCTGGGCGAGGTGGTAACCCACGCGGGAGATTTTGATCATCCCTTCATGAAGGCACGCGGCGGTGAGAACCGGGCGTTGATCCTGGTGACCACCGACAAGGGCATGTGCGGCTCGATCAACTCCAACCTGCTGCGCAAGGTGAGCGACGAGTTTGTGACGGATCACACCCGCGTGATCGCCGCCGGCCGCAAGGGCGCACAACATGCCACACGCGTCGGCTGGGACTTGACTGCGGATTTCTCCTACAGCGACACGCCGGTCTTCGCCGAGGCGCGGGCCATTGCGCGGATGGCGGTGGAGCTGTTCGAGAACGGCGAGGTGGATCACGTGGACATCGCGTTCACCAACTTCATCAATACGCTCTCCCAAAAGCCGGAAGTGCAAACGCTGCTGCCGATCACCGAGATTAAGGGCGTACAGGCAGGCGTGGAGGGCGAGGAAATGGTATCCGAATTACAAGGTGGTACGGCGGAGTTCCTGTTTGAACCCTCGGCCGGCGGCGTACTGGGGGCATTGCTGCCGCACTATATCAATTTTCAGGTACACCAGATTCTGCTCGAAGCTAAGGCCAGCGAGTTCAGCTCGAAGATGGTGGCGATGAAGAATGCGACCGACAACGCGAACGACCTGATCAAGGATTTGACACTCGAATACAACAAGATGCGCCAAGCCGCGATCACCAATGAGTTGCTGGAGATCACCACCGCACAAATGGCGCTTGGTAATTGATTTAAAACAACCAACAGAAAATGAACAAAGGCAAGATTGTACAGATTATTGGCCCGGTGGTGGATGCGGAGTTCACCGACAGCGTGCCAGCCATCTACAACGCGTTGACCGTGGAGTTCGACGTACCCGGAGAAGGCCGAACCAAGCTGACGCTAGAGGTGCAGCAGCATTTGGGTGACAACTGGGTGCGTGCCGTGGCCATGAGTTCCACCGAGGGACTCAAGCGCGGCATGGAACTCACCGACCAGGGCAAGCCGATCAGCATGCCCGTTGGGGAAGCCGTGATGGGCCGCGTGTTCAACGTGACAGGCGATGCCGTCGACGAACAGGGGCCGGTGCAACCGGACAAGGACAAGGCCGGCAACGACATTTACAATCCCATTCACCGATCTGCCCCGGCGTTGACCGAGCAATCCACCACGCAGGAAGTGCTCACCACCGGCATCAAGGTGATCGATCTCATCTGCCCGTTCCTCAAGGGCGGCAAGGTTGGCGCGTTCGGCGGCGCGGGCGTGGGCAAGACGGTCATCATCATGGAGCTGATCAACAACATCGCCAAGCTGCACGGCGGCATCTCGATGTTCGCCGGCGTGGGCGAGCGCACCCGCGAGGGCAACGATCTTTATTACGAAATGATCGAGGCCGACGTCATCAAGACTGAGAAGGACGAGAACGGCGAAACCAAGCTCAACGACAAGGGCCTGCCGGTAATCGCGCCCGGCTCGCGCATTGGCCTCGTGTACGGCCAAATGAACGAGCCTCCCGGCGCGCGCCTGCGCGTGGCCCTCTCGGCGCTGGCCGTCACCGAATATTTCCGCGACGAGCAAAACCAGGATGTACTCCTATTCGTCGACAACATTTTCCGCTTCAGCCAAGCCGGCTCCGAGGTGAGCGCACTGCTGGGCCGCACCCCCTCCGCCGTGGGCTACCAGCCCACGCTGGCCGCCGAGATGGGCGACCTGCAGGAACGCATCACCTCGACAAAGAAAGGCTCGATCACCTCCTTCCAGGCCGTGTACGTGCCGGCGGATGACTTGACCGACCCCGCGCCGGCTACGACCTTCGCACACTTGGACGCCACCATCGTGCTCGAGCGCTCCATTGCCGAGCTGGGCATTTATCCCGCAGTCGATCCGCTGGCCTCGACGTCACTGGCGCTCACCGCAGAAATCGTGGGCGAAGAGCACTACCGCGTCGCCCGCGGCGTGCAGGCCGTGCTGCAGCGCTACAAGGAACTGCAGGACATCATCGCCATTCTTGGCATGGACGAACTGTCGCCAGAGGACAGGCAGACTGTGTTCCGCGCGCGCAAGATTCAGCGCTTCCTCTCGCAGCCGTTCAGTGTAGCCGAGGTGTTCACCGGCACCGCTGGTAAACAGGTGGACGTGGAAGACACCGTGAAAGGCTTTGCCGAGATCCTTGACGGCACACACGACGAGGTGCCAGAGAGCAACTTCTACATGAAGGGCGGCATCGCAGAAATTCAGGACTAACGCATGGCCGATACACTCAAACTCGAGATCGTCACACCGGAGTCGAAAATTTACTCCGAGGATGTCGAGATGGTCACTCTGCCCGGTAGCGAGGGCGAAACCGGCATTTACCCGAACCACGTGCCATTGATGACCCAGGTTCAGGCCGGGGAAATCGTCGTCAACCGGGGCGGCACCGAGGAAGTAGTCGCCATCGGCGAGGGCTTTGCCGAGATCACCGGCGAGCATGTGGCCATCCTCACCGACAATGCCGCTAACAGCGCAGACATCGACGAGGCCGCCGCCGAGGAAGCCAAGGCCAAGGCCGAACGGCGGCTCGAGGAAGGCGGCGACGTCTCCGAGGAAGATGCCAAGGCCCTCACCCAAGCCATCCTCTACTCACAAGCCCAGATCAAGGCCAAGCGCCGGAAGCGCGGTTGACCCGCCTGGCCAAGGGCTAGGCCACAACCTTTTCCCGAGGCGAACGGCTCCCCGCTCGCCTTTTTTGTGCCTGAAACTTGCGAAACGAGGCTTGTTTCGTTAGGATCGTGAAACTTAAGCGGCCAAGCGCTTGGCTTGGGTCGCCCTCCCCGCCGATTGGCCAAGCGGCAACGAAACACAAGACGCTTTTATGGCATACAAAGACATTACCCCGCCCGAAGGCGGTAAGATTACCATCACGGACGGCAACCTGCAGGTGCCGGACAACCCGGTTGTCCCCTTCATACGGGGCGACGGCACCGGCCCGGACATCTGGGCGGCGAGCCAACTTGTCTTCGACGCAGCCATCGACAAAGCCTACAGCGGAGCCAAAAAGATCGCCTGGTTCGAGGTATTCGCAGGGCAGTCGTCCAAGGACAAACTCGACGAATGGCTGCCGGACGACACCGTGGCCGCATTCCGCGAATATCTCGTCGGCATCAAGGGACCGCTCACCACGCCGGTCGGCGGTGGCATCCGTTCGATCAATGTCGCCCTGCGCCAGATTCTCGACCTGTACACCTGCCTGCGCCCGGTGTGCTGGTTCGAGGGCGTGCCGAGTCCGGTGAAGCAGCCGGAGCTGACCGACATGGTCATCTTCCGCGAAAACACAGAGGACATTTACGCCGGCATCGAGTTCCAGCACGGCACCGATGATTGCGACAAGTTCAAGCAACTCTTCGCCGAGGCATTCCCGGAGCGCGCCGAGAAAATCCGTTTCCCTGACACAGTCGGCATCGGCGTCAAGCCGGTGTCCGAGGAGGGCACCGAGCGCATCGTGCGGGCGGCCATCGAGTACGCCATCGCCAACAACCGCGATAGCGTTACCCTTGTGCACAAGGGCAACATCATGAAGTTCACCGAGGGCGCTTTCCGCGACTGGGGCTACGCGCTCGCCCGGAAGGAATACGGCGCGACCGACCTCGACGGAGGCCCGTGGCAGGTCATCGAAAAAGATGGCCGAAAAATCATCGTCAAGGACGTCATCGCCGATGCCTTTCTACAGCAGATTCTGTTGCGCCCGGCCGAGTACGAAGTCATCGCCACACTGAACCTCAACGGCGACTACATCTCCGACGCGCTCGCGGCATGCGTCGGCGGCATCGGCATCGCCCCCGGCGGCAACATCAACTACGACACCGGCCACGCCATCTTCGAGGCCACCCACGGCACCGCACCGAAGTACGCCGGACTGGACAAGGTCAATCCCGGCTCCGTCATTCTCAGCGGCGAGATGATGCTGCGCCACCTCGGATGGCTCGAGGCCGCCGACCTCATTATCAAGGGGATGAATGGCGCCATCGCCTCCAGAAAAGTCACCTACGACTTCGCCCGCCTCTCGGATAATGCCACCGAGATCAAGTGCTCTGCCTTCGGCCAAAATATCGTTGACCACATGGACTGAGTTACCAGACCCAGCCGCTGGGTAAGGCTCAATATCAACTGTAGGTGCGGGTGACACGCAGCTTTGCGTCACATGCCCGCATAACTGGCCGATGGCCAGAATAAAAAAGAACCGTTTTGCGGGATTGACCCCATGGCATCCTGGGTGCTTTGAATACGTTTAATTGTGACTTATCGCCTCTTTTTTTTAGTTACTTTTGCCAGCCTCACGGCCCTGGCCAAGGGCGCGGTGATTATCAATGAAATCCACCACGATCCCGACGTCAAAACCGAGCTGGCCGAGTTCATCGAACTGCACAACACTGGTACCGAGCCCGTCGACCTCAGCGGCTGGGTGATTGAGGATGCAGTCGTGTTCACGTTTCCCGACGGAAGCAAAATCGGCGGCGGCGGCTTCGTCGTCGTCACGCATAACCCTGCACAATTCAAAGCCAAGTTCGGCGGCTCGCCGCTTGGCCCTTGGCTGGGCAAACTCGACAACGACGGCGAACGGGTCGAGTTGCGCAATGACAACGGCCAACTCGTCGATCGTGTCCGCTACCGGCTGGGTTTCCCGTGGCCGATCGTCGGCGATCCTCCGGGCTACTCGATCGAGCTGATTCACCCAGACCTCGACAATAACGACGGCCACAACTGGAAGCCGTCCGTTCGCGGCGACGTCACGACCAAAGCCAGCACACTCGTCGCAAAGGGCAGCTCATGGAAATATTTCAAGGGTACCAAGGAGGCCTCCAATCCCCGAACGACCTGGCGCAAGGCGGACTTTACCGAGAGCAACTGGCAGACCGGGCGTACACCGATCGGCTACGGGGAAAACTTCATGAAGACGACGCTGGGCGATATGCGAAACAGCTATACCGCGGTTTACTTCCGTAAAAAGTTCACGGTCAAGGACGCGAAGAAAATCGGGGCGATGAAACTGGCATTGCAGTTCGACGACGGCTTCAACATGTGGATTAACGGCAGGCACGTCGCCAGCAGCAACATCTCAACGAAGGAGCCGCGCTTCAGCACCAGCGCCAGCTCTGCGATCGAGGAGCACAGCTTCGTCGAGTTTGATCTGCCATCGCCAGGCGCCTATCTCGTCGAGGGCGAAAACATTTTGGCTATCCAGGCGCACAACGCGTCGAAAGGCGGCAGCAGTGACTTCTTCATCGACGTGGAATTGAAGGCGACGGTTGGCCCGGCCAATCGCGGCCCCACTCCCGGCGCTCGTAATTCGGTTTTCGCCACCGAGCCACTCCCGCGCTTGGCCAAGGTCGAACACACGCCTAGACAGCCCAAAGGTGGCGAAGCGGTCGTGATCACCACCGTACCCGCCGTGAAAAATGACGGTTCCGAAATTTACGCCGAGTACCAGGTCGTCAAACCCGGCAGCTATGTGCACATTGATGAATCAGCGTATGAACGAAACTGGATCAAGTTGCCAATGAACGATCTTGGCCTAGAGGGTGATGCCGAGGCCAGCGACGGCGTTTTCTCAGCGACCGTCTCCAAGTCGGTGCAGCAGCATCGGCACCTGGTCCGCTATCGCGTGTCTCTGAAAAATGCGCCTGGCCAAGTGGCCACCGCTCCCTACCCCGGCGATCTCTCACCCAATTTCGCGTACTTTTGCTACAACGGCGTGCCGAGCTGGAGCGGCAAGGCAAAGCCCAGCGCCAAGGTGGTCGAATACAACAACCAAGCACTCACCCGTGTGCCAGTGTACCATTTGATCTCGAAAAAGCCCGACGTCGAAAACTCGACATGGAACGAAAAATACAGTGGTGACAATTACAAATGGAATGGCACGCTCGTGTACGACGGCGAGGTTTACGATCATATCCGCTACCGCGCCCGGGGCGGCGTATGGCGCTACGCGATGGGTAAAAACATGTGGAAGTTCGACTTCAACCGCGGCCACTCGTTCCAGGCGCGCGACCACTACGGCCGCGAGTACGACACACGCTGGGACAAGCTGAACTTCTCCGCCTGCATCCAGCAGGGCAACTTCCAGCACCGCGGCGAACAGGGGATGTTTGAGGCGGTTGGCTTCAAGCTGTTCGAACTCACCGGGGTCGAGGCGCCCAAGACACACTGGGTGCATTTCCGAATCATCGACGAAGCGGGGGAAACCGGCGCGACTCAACATGATGGCGACTTCTGGGGACTCTATCTCGCCATCGAACAAATGGACGGCAGATTCCTTGACGGGCACAGTTTACCCGACGGTAACCTGTACAAGATGGAGGGCGGCACTGGCGAGTTGAACAATCAGGGCGCGTCGGCCGCAACGGACAAGTCCGACCTAAACTCATACCTGAGCAGATACCAGGGCAACCAATCAGAAAGCTGGTGGCGACAAAACATGGACCTACCCCGCTATTACAGCTATCGCACGGTCGTCGAGGGCATTCACCACTACGACATCGGCTATGGTAAAAATTATTTCTACTACCTGAACCCCAAGACGCAAAAGTGGTCCACGCTCCCGTGGGACCTCGACCTCACTTGGGCTAGCAACATGTACGGCAACGGCAACGACCCGTTCAAGGGTAAGGTACTCAGCAAGCCGGTTTTCAAGATGGAGTACGGCAATCGTGCCCGCGAAATTCTCGATCTATTGTTCAACAACGACGAGGGTGAGAGTCTGATCGACGAGTTCGCGGCTATGATTGACGAGCCGACCGGACGGTTGCCGTCGATCGTTGATGCCGACCGTGCGATGTGGGACTACCACCCGGTCATGTCGTCTGGCAAGGTCAACTCCAGTAAGGCCGGCAAGGGGCGTTTTTACAATAAGGCGAGTTCGAAGAATTTCCCCGGCATGGTGAAACTCATGAAAAACTATGTGCGCACCCGTCGCAGTTTCATTCTCAATTCAGCTGCTCGTGACACAAAGCACCCCAGCCAACCGACGATCGAGTACGGCGGTAACGAAGGGTATCCGGTAAACGCACTACGGTTTAGAAGCTCAGAGTTTTCCGACTCGAGCGGGAAGTTCGCAGGAATGAAATGGCGCCTGGCCGAAGTCAGTGCACCGGGCGCGCCGCCGTACGACTCTGCTAACCCACGCCAATACGAGATTAACGCCGACTGGGAATCAAACACGCTTACCGGATTCGCCGACACCATCGCCCTGCCCTCCGGCTTGGCCAAGGTCGGGCATTGGTATCGTGCACGTGTGCGGATGCTCGACGACACCAAGCGCTGGAGTCACTGGTCCGAGCCGTTCGAGTTTCAGGCCGGCGAGCCAGACACGCTCGAGAACCTGAAGGCTCATCTGCTATTGACCGAGCTGATGTACAATGCGCCGGCTGGGCCGGGATTCGACTACCTCGAGTTTCACAATAACAGCGACACCACGACACTCGACCTTAGCGGCATGGCTCTCTCCGACGGCGTAAGGTTTGTCGTACCGGCTGGCCTCACGCTGGCACCAGGGCAGTACGCACTCGTCATCGGCCATGACGAAGAGACGGCGTTTCGCGCACATTACCGCCTGACCAAAGAGACGAACATCCTTGGCACTTACAGCGGCAAACTGGCTAATAACGGCGAGACGATCCAGGTGCGCTCGGCGATTGATGGTACGGTGTTGGTCACGCTCAACTACGACGACGGAGACAACTGGCCGAAAGCAGCTGACGGCGACGGTCGGTCGCTGGTGCCTCTGGTGCTCGATCCGTTCAAGCAGGCACTTGGCGCATTAGACATCCCAATTAACTGGCAGCCAAGCTCGACGGATGGAGGCTCACCGGGCGAGGAGGATTTGCCTCCTCCTGCTGATGAAGACCAGGATGGCCTGCCGGACGATTGGGAACTCGCGCACGGCCTTAACCCTGCGGTCAATGATGCAGCGCTTGATTTCGACGGCGATGGCGCAAACAACGCTCACGAGTTTCTCGCCGGCACAAACCCCAGCGACGCAACCAGCCGACTGGAGCTTGAACTGTCGATTGGACAAGCGGGCGAACTGCTGGCGGAGTTCACCATGCAGCCGAGCCGGCAATATTTTTTGGAAACAGCCGAGGCAGTTGATGGCGAGTGGGGGTCGATGCCCGGCGACGTGAATCAACCCATCCCTGGCGGTTTTGACGAAACGATTCGGATTCGCATTGGAGGCCTGGAAACCAGCAAAAACCGGTTTTTCCGACTACGAGTAAAGCGTTTGGCGGAATAGGATTTTGCCGCTAGTCTCCTCGCCCACATGGCTCGGTCTGGGTCAAGATTGGATTAATTTTTATGGATATACAAGTAGCAGTGCTGTGTGATGCAGCCACGGATTATAAGGGCAAGTTGAACCTGCTAGGAACGTTCAACTCGGTTCACACACGGGATCTGCCGGCCAACTACCCGCAGTGCTCGATCGTGCTGCGGGTGGTGTTCAAGCTTGTGGAGGAGGGCTCGCACAAGCTCCGGATCAACTTTGTCGATGAGGACGGCAAGTTTGTCATGCCGAGCATCGAGTTGCCATTCGAGGTGAAGGTGCCGGAGAATGACAGTTTTGCGTACCGAAATTTTATTCTGAACATCCAGCGGTTGAAGTTCGAGAAGTTCGGCCAGCACGCCGTGGACATCGCGATCGACGGCAGGCAGGAGGCCAGCATTCCGCTGGAGGTGAAACAGATCCCCGGACAAGACAAGGATGATGCCGCCTCCTGAGGTGGAGCCTTACAGAGAAGGTGAACGCCGCTCTTGGCCGGGCGAAAACGTCCGGCCGGAAAGGCAAACTTTACCACATGAATAAACGATTACTAAACTTGGCTGTGGCCTTGGCATCTTTAGCTGCCCCGCGCCTGGCCAACGGCATAGATCTCATCAAGTGGGGTGCTGTTTCCAACTACCATAAGGGCACTAAAGAGGCCTCCTCCCCGCGCACGGCCTGGACCGAGGTTGATTTTGAAAACTCCTCCTGGTCGCTCGGGAAGACACCGTTTTTCAACAACGAGAAAACCAACGGCGGCGGCTTGACGGACAAAGAGATCCGCCGGATCTACGACGAGATTTACAACACGGTCAAGGGCACGGTGAGCCTGAGTAAAGCCTGGGGAACCAACTGGATTAGCAAGCGGCGCGCGCCGGTGTTGAAACATCTCAAGGAGGTCAATTTCAACGCCTCCGATCAGGCCCCGGTCTTTAACCAGTTCGGCGGCACGGTGCCAGATGGGTTCCAGTTGAACATGACCTCCACCAATGGCAATATCTACTGCACCACCGACAGTACCGATCCCCGGACACGCTTTACCGGCACCGTCTCGGCATCAGCCAAGCCGTATAACAAGGCCGGAGGGCTGTCCCTCTCCAACGGCGCCCACATCAAGGCCCGGTCGCTCAACGGCGGCACGTGGAGTGCATTAACCGAAGCCTCGTTCATGGTTGGGGATGGCAGCCCGCCGATTCGCATCACCGAACTCATGTATAACCCACAGGGAGGAGATGCGTTCGAGTTCATCGAGTTAAAGAACATCGGCGACACTGAGGTTGAGTTGTCCGGCTTTTCGTTTGACGGCATCACGTACCAGTTCGCCGAAGGCAGCACGCCTCTGGCTGCAGGCGCTTACCTGTTGCTTGTCAACGATGCTAATGTCACAGCATTCCGAGCGCGCCATCCCGGCGTGCGTCTGGATGGCCTTTACGATGGCAGCCTGTCGAACAAGGGCGAGCGTCTGGCCCTGCTCGATCAGAATGGGGAGACCGTGCTGTCGGTGGACTACGACGACGGCGGCGCTTGGCCAAGCTCGCCTGACGGCGACGGCTACTCGCTCGTATTGAGCAACCCCTACGGCGATCCCGACTCGCCGGCCAACTGGCGCGCCAGCCAGGCCAAGGGCGGCACCCCCGGCCGGCCAAGCACAAGCGTCCCACAGCCGTTGGTTATCCTCAACGAGGTGCTTGCCGAGAATGTCGCCTCGGTACAGAACGGTGTCACCTTCCCTGACTACGTGGAATTGAAGAACGTCGCCGGCACCGATGTGTATCTGCAAAACTGGAGCCTTAGCGACAACCCGGCCAAGCCCCGAAAGTTCAACTTCCCCGGTGGCACAGTGATCAAGTCCGACGGTTATCTCGTGGTCTGGCTAGATGGCGCCGGGGAGGCGCCGGGGCTGCACGCCGGATTCGCGATGGACAACGACGGCGACACCATTGCGCTGTTCAACCCGGAAGGCCAACGCATCGACGTGCTGGGCTTCGGATTACAGGTCGCTGACCACTCGATCGGGCGCGGCGGTAATGACGCTGTCTGGACTCTCAACCAGCCAACCCCCGGCAAGGCGAACAAATCCGCGCCCATCGCTAACCTGAATAACATTAAACTTAACGAGTTTGTTGCTGCTGCGCCACCGGGTGGAGATGACTGGATCGAGTTGTACAACACGGACAGCAAGCCAGCCGAGTTGTTTGGCCTGATGTGGGAGGCCGGCTTGGCTAAGTTCACCTATCGCCGTCTCTCATTCATTGCGCCAGGCGGCTACGCGGTGCTCATTGCTGATGAGAGCCCGGGTGTTCGGCACCTCGACTTCAGGCTGCCCGCCGCCGGTGGTACTCTCCTGCTGCGCGGCCCCGACGGGGCAGAACTTGACGACTTGAGCTACCGCACGCAGGAGGACGGCGAGTCACGAGGTCGCTACCCTAACGGAACCGGCTCGTGGACCACGTTCACCACCACCATCAGCCCCGGCCAGGCCAACTACCTACCCAAGGACGATGGTCTGCAGCTCAACGAGATTCTTGCGGTCAACAACTCAGCCGTCATCGATCCGCTTGGCCGGACCAGCGACTGGATTGAAATTCGGAACAACTCCACTGCATCCATCGACCTCACCGGCATGACCCTGAGCATCGACCAAATCGAGCCGGGGCAGTGGAGCTTTCCCAACGGCGTCAAGCTCCGTGCCAAGGACCGCCTGCTGGTATGGTGCAATGGCTCGCGCGACCCGGCGCTTGGCCCGGCGAACTACCTGAACACCGGCCGCTCGCTAAATGGCGCCTACGGCACGGTGTACCTGTTCAACGCCAGCGAACAGATTATCGACCGCGTGAATTACGGCTTCCAGGTGACCGACCGCTCCATCGGCCGCGACACCAACGGCAACTGGGAACTGCTCGACTCCCCCACTCCCGGCAAGGAGAACAAGGGGGCAGCGTTACTGGCCTCCGCATCCAACATCGTCATCAACGAGTGGATGGCTAACGGCCGGGGCAGCGACTGGATCGAGTTGCACAATCCGTTGTCGCTGCCGTCGCGGCTGGACGGGCTTTTCCTGACCGACGACATCAACTCGGTCGGCCGCACCAAGTTTGAGATTCCGGAGCTGAACTTCATCGCCGCTGGTGGTTTCGTCAAGTGGATCGCCGACGCCGACTTGGCAAAGGGCGGTGACCATGTGAACTTCGGCCTGGCCAGTCTCGGCGAGCCGATAGCCCTCTACAGCAGGACAAGGCCAAATTTCACCCCGGCGCTGGTGGACAAAGTCGAGATTTCGCAGACGGCCCCCGGCGAATCAGAGGGACGACTGCCCGACGGCGCCACACGCATCACGAAATTCCCGAGCACCCCCACTCCAGGAAAATCCAATCATCTTCCGTTGGAAAACGTGGTCATCAACGAGGTGCTCACCCACACCGATCCTCCTTTCGAGGATGCCATCGAGCTTAGAAACCTCTCCGACAGCCCTCTCGACATTGGCAACTGGTGGATCAGCAACTCGGAATCGAGACTGAAAAAATACAGGATTCCCGCCAATACCACGTTGACGGCTCGAGGCGTGATGGTCTTTTATGAGGCGCAGTTCAACCCGGCACCAGGAGCGGAATACAGCTTCGCGCTCAACTCCGCCCATGGCGACAATGTCATACTCTCCGAGGGGGACAGCTCAGGCAAACTGACCGGCTACCGCGCCATCATCGAGTTTGGTGCGGCGCAAAACGGCGTCTCGCTTGGCCGCCTGAAAACCAGCATCGGGGATCAGTTCACCGCCTTGGCCAAGCCGACATTCGGCGTGGACACCCCCTCCTCCGTGGCGGCCTTCCGTAAGGGCGACGGCGCGGCCAACGCCGCGGCCAGGATCGGACCAGTCGTGATTCACGAGATCATGTACCACCCAGCCCCTCTGCCTCTCGGCGCCGGCACGCCGGATGACGAGTTCATCGAACTGCACAACATCACCAACACGACCGTACCGCTGTACGACCCGTTGCACCCTGAGAACACGTGGCTGATTGATGGCGGCACAACGTTCGAGTTCCCGCCCGCCTTCCAGTTGCCACCTGACGGCTATGTGGTTTTAATCGAGTTCAACCCAGCAAAGTACCCGGAAAAAACCGCGAGCTTGGCCAAGCGCCACGGCATCCCGAAGAACGTACCTATCCTTGGCCCATTACGGGGTCAGTTGGCCAACAGAGGCGACACGGTGAGCCTCTATAAGCCGGATCCACCGCAGGGCTTGCAACAGGACGACGCCGGTTTCGTGCCGTACATTCTTATAGACCAAGTCTCCTTCAGCGACACCACACCTTGGCCAAGCGATACCGACGGCATCGGCGCCACGCTGCAACGCATTTCCGGCACAGCGTTCGCCAACGACCCGGTCAACTGGAAGGCCGCCGCGCCGAATCCCGGCCGCGCCAATCGATCAACTGAAATCGCGGACACCGATGGCGACGGTATGCCGGATGAGTGGGAAACCGCCTTCGGACTCGATCCCTACAACAGCAACGACACGGACACGGACAACGACGGCGACGGCTTGACCAACCTCAGCGAATACCTCGCCGGAACCGATCCCGGCGATGCGGCCAGTACTTTGCGTTTGACCACCGTGAACTTGGTTAACAGCAAAATGAGTCTTGTTTTTGAGGCGTCACAAGGCCGGTTGATCGAAATCCAGTCCACCCCAGCGCTTGGCCAAGCGGCGTGGAAATCGGTGCTGGAGGTCGATGTAAAAAGTGACGGTTCACAGCAGGTCGAGGTTGACCTTCCGGCCGGCGAGGCCCACTTTTTCCGACTGCTCCTCGTGGAGTGACCCGAATGGAAAGCGCGCTCACCAACGCCACCAGCCAGACCAATTTCACCACAATCGACTGGTTGATCGTGGTGGTGTATCTGCTACTCTCGGTTGGCATTGCCTTTTTCGTCAAGCGCTACGCCGGCAACATGACAAACTTCGTCAGCGCCGGGCGCGCGGTGGGCACGTGGCTGGGGGTTGCCACGCTGACCGGCACCGAGATGGGGCTGATCACGGTGATGTACAGCGCCCAAAAAGGGTTCACAGCCGGCTTCGCGGCGTTTCACATCGGGGTTATCGCCGGCGTGGTGGCGTTAATCATCGGCCTGACCGGCTTCATCGTCGTGCGACTGCGCGAGCACAAGGTGCTGACGATCCCCGAGTATTACGAGAAACGTTACGGCCGCCGCACTCGCATCCTCGGCGGCATCATGCTGGCGTTTGGTGGACTGCTGAACATGGGCCTGTTTCTCAAGGTGGGCGCGATGTTCATCGTCGGCATTACCGGCATGGACCCCGACGGCAACGCTCTCAAAGTGGTGATGGTTGTGTTGCTGGCGCTGGTGCTCGTCTACACGGTCATCGGCGGGATGATCTCGGTGGTGATCACCGACTACATCCAGTTTGTCATCCTGTCGATCGGCCTTCTCGTCGCCGGTTGGCTCGCGATAGAGAGTGTCGGCTGGGATAATCTTTTCGAGACGGTCCGCACCCACAAGGGCGAGGCCGGCTTCAACCCTGTCGCAGCCGACAGCAGTTTTGGCTTTGAATATGTCGCATGGATGTTTTTCCTCGGCATCGTGAACTGCGCGCTGTGGCCCACCGCCGTCGCCCGCGCACTGGCCATGGAGAGCACCGCCTCGCTCAAACAGCAGTACACATGGTCGTCCATCTCGTTCGCCATCCGGATGATCATCCCGAACTTACTCGGCGTCTGCGCGTTCGTATTCGTGATAACCAAGGCGCCGGACTTGCAGCAACTTTTCTCTCCGGCAGACGCCGATGTCGAGGCGGTGAACAATCTTTACGCCATGCCGATCTTCCTCGGGCGCATCCTGCCGGCGGGGCTGATCGGGCTGATCACCGCCGCGATGATTGCCGCCTTCATGTCCACGCACGACAGCTATCTGCTTTGCTGGAGCACAGTGATCACGCAGGACATCATCGCGCCGCTGTTCAAGGAGCGACTCGACAACCCGACCCGAATCAAGATCACCCGCATTCTCATCGTGCTGATCGGGCTGTACATTCTTTACTGGGGCCTATTCTACACCGGCGAGGAGGATATTTGGGATTATATGGCCGTGACCGGCGCGATCTATTTTACCGGCGCATTTTCGCTGCTCTTCGGCGGGCTGTACTGGCACCGGGCCAGCTCGACCGGTGCAGTGCTGGCGCTGCTCGTCGGCGTCACGGCGGTGTTTGGCCTTGGCCCGGTGCAGGACTACGTTCACACATACATCCCGGGCAGCATCGCCGAGCGCAACATCACCACCACCGACGATGAGACGATCGAGTTTGAGGCGTTCAATGAACCGGATGAGATTGCGGAATCCTCTTACCGGGACATGGTCGTTGATCTTGTGATGACACCATTCGAGCAGGCCAAGCCGTGGAACCGCAACGGACTGGAAGGATGGACCGCCGTGGTGCGAAGCCAAACCGGCCAAGAGCAAAAGGTCGAGGTCGCCTCAAGCTGGGCGGGTGAGGCGACGGCCAGCGCTTGGCCAAGTTTTGAGCCGAAGGCCGGTGACACGGTGTCGTTCTATAAGCCGCTTTCAGGTGCTCGGGTCGGGTTGATGACCATCGGCTTCACGCTATTTGTTTTCATCCTCGGTTCACTGATAGTCCCGGATCGCAAACAAAAGGAGGCCGCCAATGAGTGACGAACCCATTCCGCCCACCGATTTGGCCCCACCTCCGGTGATGCCGCCTCCCGTCGTGACTCCCGCGCCGTTGCCGCCGCCCAAGTCGGTCACGCCCGCATGGGTATTCACCCTGCTCAAGACCGTGCTCGCTGTGCTTGTTATTACGCTGGTCACAGCCGGGATGATCCTCCTACACAGGGAAACCGGCTGGGAAGGCATCTGGAAAGTAACCCTGATCGGCACCTGCGGCCTATTCGCGATTCTATCCGTGCTGGTCATCGTCGGCGGCGCGCTCGACGTCCGCAAACTGCTCCGCCGCCTCCGCGAAAGGGAGGCCTCCGGTGAAGCCGATTCCGGCGACTGACCACTCTTTTGTTTTTACATCAGCCCAATCGGAGCTAACTTTTCACGCACACGAATGGAATTGACCATCGAAACATTCCGCCAGGAGATCGACGTAGCGATGTTGTCCTACGACCGCCATGTTGTCTGCGTCTTCAAAACGCCGGACGACTGCCTCGAGGCGATCGAGAGGCTAATGCTCAAAGCGATCAAGGCCTACGAAAACCGCGCCAATGGCATGCGCCACGGCATCGCGCTCGACAAGGAGATTACCATCATGCTCAGCCAGGGCGAGAGCGCTGCGCCGCTCTGCGGCATTTACTTCAACCTCCACTCGCCTTACAGACGTGAGGACGGCGGACGCAACATCACGCAAACCGGGGCCAAGGCGGAAGCCAACCCGCCAAACTGACGCCGCTCACTTCAGCTTGGCCTCATCGCCCTTCCAAATCTGTCCTTTGACAATATCCGCCACAGCGTAAGTATCCCACGCCGGGCCGGACACGCGCACTTGGCCCACCTTTTTCCCAAGCCGATAGATGGCAAATTGCTGGCCAACCACCGGCAGTCCCTGCAGTCCAAAATCGAGCACCACAAAGTTGAGCCGGGCATTCGTGCGCACCACCTTGCCCTTCACGCGGAACGCCACCGGGGTGACCATCGTCCCGCCGCCCGACTTGCGCGGAAGGGCGCATCCCGCCAGACCAAGCACTGCGACCACTATCACCCACTTCAGCACCGCCGCAGGATAACGCCTGCCACGGCGTGTACCATGAAAAACAGTTCCGCCTTCGCGTTGGCCAAGCGCCCTGTTATGCTTAACCAAGCGAAACGAACCATGAGCGACATACCCATTCTTGAGATTTGCATCGACTCGGTGGCCTCGGCTATCGCAGCGGAACAAGGCGGCGCAGCCCGAGTCGAGCTTTGCCAAAACCTGTTCGAGGGCGGTACCACCCCCAGCGTCGGCACGGTGTACCAGACGTTGGAGCGGGTCGGCATCAAGGTCAACGCCATCATCCGGCCGCGCGGCGGAGACTTCCTCTACTCCGACGACGAGTTCGCCGTGATGCAGCACGACATCATCACGCTCAAGGAAATGGGCATTAACGGCGTCGTCATCGGCATGCTCAACGCCGATGGTACCATCGATGTTGAGCGCTCCAGCCGACTGATCGAACTCGCCAGGCCACTCGAGGTGACCTACCACCGCGCGTTCGACGTTACCGCCGATCCGTTCCGCAGCCTCGACGACATCATCGGCCTCGGCGCCGAGCGACTGCTCACCTCCGGGCAGGAGCCGTCAGTACTCGAAGGGGTGGAGTTGATCGCCGAGTTGGTGCGCCGCGCCGGGGACGACATCATCATCATGCCCGGCGCAGGCATCACCGAGAAAAACCTGCCGCGCATTATGCGCGAAACCGGCGCGAAAGAGTTTCACGTGACCGGCAGTGCGCCGGTGCAAAGCACGATGGAGTTCCGCAACGAACGCTGCTTCATGGGAAAGGCGCTGTACCCGCCCGAGTTCTCGCTAAAAGTCACCAACGCCGACAAGATACGCAACTACATCAAACTGCTGAACGACCGGGAGTAAAACTTTTTTCGCAGAGTTTTATACATCCTATAATACCTATAAGCCAAACGGCACGGCTCACATCTTCGAGCGCGCTTTGTCTAGAATCTTACGCTCGCGCTCGGTCAGGCTTTGGATGCCCTGTTTTGAAATCTTGTCGAGAATAGGATCCACCTCACGGCTAATAAAATCCCCTTCGTCCACCTCGGCGGCATCGACCACCCTGGGCTTGCGCCAGTTTCGGCGGCGCATGGCGCCTGAGTCCTTGGGCGAACCGTCCGAAACGAAACGAACCCTGGGTATGCCGGGTACAAACCGCATCAACCCACCGTTCCGAACCAGCTTGGCTACGTAAAACGCACCGTACAACAACCCGCCTAAGTGCGCCGCGTGAGCCACTGAATCCCCTGTCTGAGTCCGAATAGCTGCTAAAATTGAAAACAGCGCAATCGCAAAACTACCCCAAAATACCCAGAGAAGTTTCAGTCGGATTGGCAGGACGAAAAACAGGAGTAGATACACTTCACGATATGGGAATAACCGTGCCAGCACTCCCATGAACCCAAATACCCCCGCACTCGCTCCCACCATCGGCCCAGCAAATTGCGCTGGGAACACCTCTGCAAATCCCAGTTGAAACAACGCCCCAATCACTCCACTAACGAGATACAAGCCGATGACCTCCCGACGGCCAATCGAAGGCTCCAAGGCCCTGCCAATAAAAAACAGACCAAGGCCATTCATCAGTAAATGCCAAACTCCCCCATGCAAAAACTGGTAAGTGAATAATTGCATTGGAAGCAGCCAGGAAATTTGGCTCGAGTCCAACGCAAGCCACTGCCCAACTAACGATTCCTCGAACCTTGGTGTATCCAAGCTTTTGGGATCAATCAAAACCTGCAACATGAACACCACGACATTGATGGTCAGCAGAATGGCCCACCCGGTCCACGGCTGCTGCATCGATGGTCCACGGAACCGCGGTTCCTCCGGTCTCATGTATGAACGGTCATCAAGCATCAACGAGCGCCAGCCTACCACGTGCACTTACCCCGGCCAATCATATCCCTTGGCCAAGGCGACGGATGCCTTCACGAATGTCGCCCTGCGATGCCGCCCCGAAGCTCAGGCGCATCTCGTGGCTAGGCTTGGCTCGCGTCGGGTCATCGACATAACACAAGCCACCCGGAACGTAGAGCACGTTACGGTCGAGCACTTGTTTGAAAAAGCGCGACTTCATCCCCGTGTTCACTTTTCGAGGCCACGCAGCCCAGACATTCAACCCGCCCTCCGGTTGTTCCCACTGCACTGATCCCGGAAAATGCTCGCCCATGGCGTCTGTCATCGCCTTGGCCTTGACTCGGTAGCGCCGCTGCACCTTGGCCAGATTTTTCTCGTACAGGCCGGATTCGAGAGCGCGGCCGACGAGTTGCTGGATTAAGTGGCTCGTGCCGAAGTCATGGTTACCCTTGATCCGGAGCACCGGCGTCAGCAGTTCCTCCGGCAAGATGCCAAACCCCACGCGCACGCCGGTGGCGAACGGTTTGCTGTACGTGCCCGAGTAAATGACCCGATTCACCGCACCCTTGACGGCCAGGGCGGACGCCGAAGGCGAGCCGGAAAAACCCAGCTCCCGGTATGCGGCATCCTCCATCAAGTAAATCGGATGACCTGCCGCGCGCTCATAGCGGCGCAGCAACGCCAGCGCACCCGCCTTCACACTCATGCTGGTTGAGCGGCTAGTCGGGTTTTGGTAATACGAAACGAGGTACAGTATTTTCAACCGAGGCAAACTGCCGTCGCGCTTTAGCGACTCGAGCACCTGCTCGAGATGCCCGAGATCGATGCCGTCGCGGTTCATCCGTAAACCGCGACCGGCAACACCGCGGCTCTGCATGATGCCGAGGTAAACGAAATATGTCGGATCCTCCACCAGCACGATATCTCCCGGGTCGCACAACGCCTCCGTGACCATATAGAGAAACTGCTGTGAGCCGTGGGTAATAACCGTACGACTGGCCTCGTAAGGCGCCGCCTGACCGCGGAGGTTCCCGTCGAGCTTTCGGATGCGCCTGGCTGTCAGCTTCCGGAGCGTGGCGTCGCCAGCCGTCGAGCCGTACTGAAGCGCCGCCTGGCCAAGCGCGGCGTTACCGAGCAGTTCGTTGAGCAGTCGCCGGCTGCCCGCCACCGGCAGCGTCGGGTTGTCGGTGAAACCGGCCGCCAACGAGATCAGTCTTGGCCGCTCCAGCTTGATCCGCATCAGCCAAGAGATAGGAGGCTCCGCAGTACGCCTCCCCATCGCCGAGAGGGCGCTAGGTTTTGAAGATTTACCTGCCATCCGAGGTCGGAGCTTGCCCAACTCTCTCCGGCTCATTGCCAGACTATTTCACCGGCAACGATCGTCATGACATTGCGCCCCTTAAGCGTCCAGTCGTAGAACGGATTGTTGACGGCCTTGCTGGCGGTGTCCTCACGGCGGAACACCCACTCGGCGTCGGGGTCAAACACAGTCACGTCTGCCACGGCGCCGACGCCGAGCGAGCCTCGGTCAAGGTGGATCAGCTTCGCCGGCGCGACGGTTAACCTCTCAATCACGTCGCTGAGCGGCATACGGCCACTATGATAAAGCTGCATCAGCGACACCGACAGTTCGTTCTCAAGGCCGGTGATTCCGAACGGCGCGTTGGCGAACTCGACCTCCTTTTCGTAGTCGCAGTGCGGCGCGTGGTCACTCGAGATGATTTCCAGCGTGCCGTCGGCAACACCCTCGATCACCGCCTCTCGATCGGCGGCAGAGCGGAGCGGCGGATTCATCTTAAAGTTCGTGTCGTATTCTGGCCAGGCCGGCTTGTCGTGGTCGCCCGCCCAAAAAACGCTCTTGCCGTCGTCAGACCAAAATTTATCGCTGCCGGCGACCGCCGAGTCGGTCAGCGTGAAATGATGCGGGCAGGCCTCGCCGGAGATCGGCACACCGCGCGACTTGGCCTCACGAATCAGTCGCACGCTCCCGGCGGTGGTCATGTGCTGGCAATGGACGTGCGCGCCGGTTTTTTCGGCGAGTAGAATATTACGCGCGACGATCATCTCCTCACCCGCGCTTGGCCAACCGGGCAAGCCGAGTGTGTTGTTCCAGTAGCCCTCGTGCATCACGCCCGCGCCGACGAGCGAGTAGTCCTGGCAATGATCCATCACCGGCAGGTTGAACATCGTGGTGTACTCCAACGCGCGCCGCATCAGGTCGTTGTCCTGCACGCATTGCCCGTCGTCGGTGATGGCGACCACCCCGGCATTCTTGAGCGAGCCGATTGGCGCCAACTCTTCGCCGGCAATGCCCTTTGTGATCGCGCCGGTGATCAGCACGTTGACCTTGGCCGAGCGCTCGGCACTGTCCTGAATCAGAGCCACCGTGCCGGGGTTATCGATCGCCGGGCTCGTGTTGGGCATGCAGACAACAGTGGTGAAACCGCCGCGCGCCGCCGCCGCCGCGCCGGTGCCGATAGTCTCCTTGGCCGTCTGGCCCGGCTCGCGAAAGTGAACGTGAATGTCGATCAGCCCGGGGCAGGCGACCTTGCCGGTGACATCGATTTCCGGCGTTCCCTCAGGCGCTTGGCCAAGCGCATCACCGCCGATGGCGGCCACTTTCCCATCGACAAGCAATAGGTCGGCGGTTTCATCAAGGCCGTGGGCGGGATCGATGAGGCGGCCTCCCTTGAGCAGCAAAGAACTCACGGGCGCACAAGCTAAAGAAGCCGGGTTGACAACGCAAGCCGTCTTGGTAGGCTTTTGAGCGGTTGCGGGTGTAGTTCAATGGTAGAACGGAAGCCTTCCAAGCTTCACACGAGGGTTCGATTCCCTTCGCCCGCTCCACCCCTCATCATTTCCCGACAGACAATCCTGCGCAACGCTTTTGGTTTCAAGCTGCTGTACTAAGGGGCGTTGACAACGGGCTGCGATTTTTCGCAGGCGTCATACCTCGAATTTTTCCTTTAACAGCGGAATGATCGCGTCTGCGCCATCAGGTTTCGAGCCGTACTTCCATCTTTTCTGACGAACGTTGCAGCCGAACATGCCCCAACCGTCCTTCCCTCGGGCAAAGACATCCGACCAACTGTGAGGGGCGTCAGAGATCAATATATTTCCGTACCCAACATCCTCCAGTCTCCAGTTTTTTTCCGGGTCAGGCGGCTTGGTGTTTTTGAGAAAGGCACTCAACATCGGGCCGAGCCCCTCGACTTCCAAATATTCGAACGCGTAGAGAACATGTTCACAGCAACGGCTGAAATGTCCCTCTGGCAGTGTGTTTCGCCTGAATTTCCAATCCGAACAATCGCATGACAACGTCTTGAGATCGACCCGATGGGTACTTCCCGGATAGGAGACCGATGGAACCTCCATTCGGACATCAGGGCCCTTGATGCGGGCAAGATCTCTTGTGTCGGTGCTCGCAGCAAATCCGCTTGTCAGGTCGGCCCCGACAGGTGCCTCTGTTTTTTCCACCGGCGCGACGCGACGTCTCCATTCCCGCCTGGCCTCGACAATGATACCCTCCATTATGGCAAGCTCGCGGCTGTCGATGACTCCGTCCGCCCATACTTCCTGCAACGGCCCGACTAACTGGTTGCCAGGCCAGTGCTTGCCCGCCTCGGGATTCGCGTTGAGGAATTCCGCCAACTCGTAGAGTTCCTCCGCACTCACTTCCTCGTCATGAAGGATTTGCTCGCAAAGAGCTATCAGGGGCTTAACGTCGTATACTGAATTTGTGCCCGATTGGCCGGCAGTGAATTTGATGTTGCAGACGGGACACTCAACAGACTGACCCGAAAGCTCGTCCGGCATCTCCAGGCTTTGATTGCAATTTGTGCACGATAATTTCATTTTGGACTGGGTTTAAAAACACCCACTCCCCACCAACAGCGGCGGACTCAACGCCGGCTGTCCAGAAGGAGTGGGCTGCCTTATATTCGCGATCTATTCCGCCTGCGCCTTGGGCGCTGGGGTTGGCGCTTTCGGGGTTGGCGCTTTCGGGGTTGGCGTCCCGCCCTTGATGTTGCCTAGATAATCCGGCAATTCCACCCCAGCCATGCCGGCTACCTCGTGCAGCGGCGGCAAGCTCTTGATCAAATTGCTCATGAAGTTGGATGTCGAGGAACCGCCATCACCACCACCGGAATCCCACACGGTGACCTTATCGATCTTGATGTTCTTGATCGCCTCGGTCTGCAGCGTGACAATTTCCTCAATCTTCTCAGTCATGAGGAAGGTGGCACCGGCGCGAGCGTCGCCACCACAGCCTCTCACCAAGCTCTGGTAACCCTCGGCCTTGGAATCGAGCACCTGCCGGATACCCTTGGCCTCGGCTTCGTACTTGGACAGGATGGCATCAGCTACACCTTGGGCTTCCTGACGGGTCTTCTCCGCCTCGGCTCCCGCAGCGATCTCAATCTTTTGACGATCGATTTGTTCGCGCACAACTTCCGCAGCATTAAGCCGTTCTTTCTCAGCCTTGGCTTGAGCCTGTTGGATGGCTACCTCGGCCTCACGATCGGCCACTTCACCACGCTGCGTGGCCTCGGCACGCACTACAGCCAAGGACGCGTTTGCGTCAGCAATCTTGGCTTGGGATTGGTTCTCACCCGCGACCGCGTCAGATTCTTTTTCCTTCACAAAAATACGTTCATCAGACTCCGCCGCCTTTGCACCTTTTGTGCCTTCGGCCTTTGAACTTGCCTCCGCCACTTGCGCGCGAGCCTCGTCACCAGCAACGGAAGCGCGTCGATTGGCCTCAATGGTCTTTTGCTTCTTGACGGCTTCAGCCTGTGCATCGGCTACTTGGATATCACGCTCACGGGATGCCTCAGCGATGCCGATATCCTTAGCCTGGTTTTCCCTGGCAACGCCCACCTGCGACTCGCGATCCTGTGCAGCGATGGAGATTTCCGCCTCCTTGCGAGCGCGGGCTGTGGCTTCCTCCGATAGGTTCTGGATGTAGTTTGCCTCGTCGGTGACATCACGGATGTTCACGTTGATGAGGTTTAGACCCACTGTCCTCAACTCCTTGCCAACCAACTCTCGTATGTTTTTCTCGAAAGTTTCGCGATCCTTGTTGATCTCCTCAATCTCCATCTGGGCGACCACGAGGCGCAACTGGCCGAAAATGATTTCACTAGCCAGTTCCTCAATATCAGTTTGGGTTATACCCAAAAGACGCACAGCAGCAGTGTTCATCATCGCGGGATCCGTATCCAGCGCCACGGTGAAGGTGCTGGGCACGTTGACGCGGATGTTGTTGGCCGCCAGCGCGCCGCGCAAGTCCACCTTCAACTGTATGGGCTCAAGCGACATGTACTGGTAAGATTGAATGATCGGCCAGATGAAAGCACCACCACCATGCAGAGTCTTGGCAGACTTGCCACCGCTGACCTTGCCGTAGACGACAAGGATCTTGTTGGAGGGGCATTTCTTATACCGGGAGGCCCAGTAGGCGGCAGTGCCGACTAATACAATGACTGCCGCGACGATGCCGATGAGCATTAGGGAATCACCGATGT
Source organism: uncultured Verrucomicrobiae bacterium (assembly GCA_937770485.1). Classification (GTDB taxonomy): domain Bacteria; phylum Verrucomicrobiota; class Verrucomicrobiia; order Limisphaerales; family UBA1096; genus UBA1096. Next base: position 28,622 of record CALJHX010000018.1, read on the forward strand.
CCGTTTGGAGCAAAGTGTAACTGTTGAGGTCTGCCATGCTGCCGGCGTTTAGCTGAAGCAGCCCATTCAATTGAGTTAATATATTCATTTGGATCCTTTCTGTTTTATGTTATTAGTTTAGTTACCTTTAGCAAACTGCCTGAGACGACTTCCTTCACTTCGATTACGTCCCCGGTCTCCAGCCCAGCCGGTTCGTCGGTCACGGCGTCGTAACGCCGCTCCCGGTCGTCTATGAAAATGGTGACTGCTCCCGACTCCCCTGGCAGAATCTCCGCGTACACCGAGCCTTTGGCTCCCACGGTCTTGTCCACGGTTATGTTGCCGCTCGATTCCAACTTGCGCATGGCCGAGATTATTCGGCTTACTGCCAGGAACATCATGCCACCTGCCCCGATCCCGCCCGTGGACGACACCAAGACGCCGTAGCCCTGACTGTCCAAAAATAAACCGACAAGACCGAAGAGGGTAAAAAAGCCGCTGATCCCATGCAGGGAAACATGCCCGGAACCGTCCGCCAACGCATCAAAATCAAACTCTATACCTATGAACATCAGCACCATTACGATCAGAAAAAGACACCCACCCACAAGCGCACAGATTCCATACACGAACGGCAGACCGGTCAGCGAGGTGGCGTATTTAACGACCCCACCCCAGAAGCCAAGGGTTGCTAGCAAAGTATCCATTGATTACGAGGGAGAGCGTCTCATAAACCCAAAAAAATAACAACTCTTTTTAGCAAATAGTTTAAGTAACTGTAACGTCCGCCATCATGGCATCCAAAAATTTGACGAGTGGGCGGCTATGCCCTGTCTCACACTACAAAATGACTCCATTTCTAAAGAGAATATTTGTATAGTGTCACGGCATTCAAACGCCGCAACCTGATCAATACCCTGGCCACTCAAAAAAACCGCACTCTAAATATTTTTATATATTTCAAGTATTAAATAAACGCAGAAGGCCACAGAGGAAAAATGAATATGATGCTCCCCGATCCCCACAACCGCCCAACATCCAAGCGCTTGGCCAAGCGTTCCTGGTTTTCCGATCCTGTCCATCCATGTTCATTCCCCTGATCTTCCTTAAAGCTATCGGTAAATTGTTCGACCCGGCACTTTTCCTTGGTTAGCATCTTCGCACGTATGAAGCCCCTGACACTGTCGCTTTCAATTATTCTGTCCGTCTCCCTACAGGCAGCCGACAAGCCGGCGCACTCCGCCGTCACTCCCGAGCCGCGCAGCGGCGGCTGGATGAAACGACATGAGTCATTCAACCAGCGCGTGGCCAAGGGCAACGTCGACTTGATCTTTATTGGCGACTCGATCACGCATGCTTGGGAAAGCAGCGGCAAAGCCGTCTGGACGAAGCATTATGCTAAGCGGAACGCCGTGAATCTCGGTATTAGCGGCGACCGCACACAACACGTGCTGTGGCGGCTCGACAACGGCAACATCAAAAACATCCGCCCCAAGGCCGCCGTGATCATGATCGGCACGAACAACTCGGGCGACGGCCGTAGTACCGCCGAGGAGATGATCGACGGCGTGACGGCGGTTGTCGACAAGCTCCGAGCCAAGCTGCCCAAGATGGAAATCCTGCTGCTAGACATTTTCCCGCGTGGCCAGCGCATCAACGCGCAGCGCGGCAAGATTCTGCAGGTCAACCAGGTGCTCTCCCGGCTCGACGCCCGGCCACATGTGACCTTTCTGCCCATCGGTCAAAACTTCGTCAATCCCGACGGCACGATAGCCAAGGACATCATGCCGGACTTCCTGCACCTCACGCCAAAAGGCTACGAAATCTGGGCCAAGTCGATCGAGCAGACGCTGGCCAAGCTGATGGGCGAATAACCCGACCCACCCGCGCTTGGCCAAGGAGGCAGCCCGTTGAACGAACCCACGCAACCCAGCGCCTTCAGCGAGTCTCTACTCCTGTTCGACTCAGCGCACCTTACGGCGCTTGGCCTGTCGCTGCTGGCCATCGTCTGCGTGCCACTCATCGGCCGGTGCCTCTCGGTGACAAACCGGCGGCGCGCCGTCTGGGCACTGATCGTGTTCGCCGTCGCGCAGGAGGTCGTCGATTACGCCAACCGCGCCAGCTTCCGCGAACTCAACCTGATTCAGGATCTGCCGCTGCACCTCTGCAACTACGGACTGGTGATCGCCGCCATCGGCTTGATCACGCGCAACCGTTTTTGTTTTGAGTTTGCCTACTTCACTGCCGCGACAGCGGTGATGCAGGCGTTGCTGACGCCCAATTTAGACGACCTTAAAAATCTCACCGAGTACGTTGTTTATTTCATCCACCACGCGCTGATTATCCAGTTCGCCCTGTGGAATGTCGTCGTGGACGGCATGCTCACGAGCCGCGGCGCCGTGGTGCGCACGCTCCTCCTGATTGTCGCCATAATGCTCCCGGTTGGCATCGTGAACTGGCTGACTGACGCAAACTACATGTACCTCTGCGCCCGGCCGGCGGTGGACAACCCACTCGTGATCGGCGGCTGGCCGTGGTACATCGTCAACGTCATGGTCATCGGCTGGGCGCTCATGCTCGTCGCCGCCCTGCCGATGCGATGGCTGCGCCGCCGCAGCGCGAGATGACCCGGCTGCTGATAACACTATCGCTGCTCGCCGGCATGCTGCCGCGCCTGGCCGCGGAGCCCAGCGGCATCGACCACTCGCGACTGCTCGTTTATCGCGGCCAAGCAGGCGGCGAACACCCCGTCAAGACGCCCGCCGACTGGGCCAAGCGGCGGCGGCAAATCGTCAACGGCATGCAGCAGGCGATGGGGCCACTGCCAAGCCGCACCGCCCTCCCGCCGCTCGACATGCGCGTGCGCAGCCAAACCGACGGCGACGGCTTCACGCGGCTGAGCATCGACTTTGTCACCGAGAAAAACGACCGCCTCCCCGCCCTGCTCTATCGCCCCAAGGCCACCCGCTTAGCCAAGCGGGCCGCCATCCTCGCGCTGCACCCGACCTCGCCGCTAGGCAAGCATCGCGTCACGAAAAAAGGCGGCGCCCCCAACCGCGCCTACGCCTACGAACTGGCCAGACGCGGCTACGTCGTCATCGCTCCCGATTACCCGTCGTTCGGCGACTACACATATGACTTCGAGTCGGACGACTACATCTCCGGCACGATGAAGGGTATCTTCAACCACATGCGCTGCGTGGATTTACTTCAGTCACTACCCGAGGTCGATCCCAAGCGCATTGGCGCAATCGGGCACTCGCTCGGCGGACACAACGCGATGTTCGTCGGCGTGTTCGACACTCGCATCAGCGTCATCGTCTCCAGTTGCGGCTGGACACCGTTCCACGACTACTACGGCGGCAAAATCGACGGCTGGACGAGCGACCGTTACATGCCACTGCTCAAGACGCGCTATAAGCTCGACCCTGACCGTGTGCCGTTCGACTTTTACGAAGTCGTCGCCGCGCTCGCCCCACGCGCCTTCTTCTCAATCTCGCCGCTGCACGACAGCAACTTCGACGTTCGCGGCGTAAAAAAAGCCATCCCCAAGGCACGCGAAGTTTACAGGCTGCTTGGCCAAGCGGACGCCCTGCAACTCCGTACCCCCAACTGCGAACACGACTTCCCCGCCGAGACCCGCAACGAAGCCTACCGCATAATCGACCGCGCCCTTGGCCAGGCGGAGAATTGAAGTCTAGAGCAGCTGGGTGATGGGGTCGGCGCCGTGGATCACGCGTTGCACCTCGGGAGGAACCCCTGCCATGGTGCGCAGCATGCCGGTATCCAGCACGGTGTCCATGATCGTGGCATACAGGTTGGGAATGGTGATGCGATCGCTGGCCGGCTCGCCGCCATCGCGAGTTGTGGAGCCGACAACGTGGCCCATTTTCAGCCCACCGCCGTACAACAGCAGCGGCGCCACGCCAGCCCAGTGCTCCCGGCCGCCCCGGGCGTTCACCTTGGGCGTGCGGCCCATCTCGCCGCAGCAGACGAGCAGGATCTTGTCGCGCAACCCGCGCGCCTCGACGTCCTCGATGAACGCGCTCACCGCATGGTCGAACGGCGTGCCGACGTAGCCCATGCCCTCGATCATCGTGGCGTTGTTCGCGTCGGCGTGCATGTCCCACACAAAGTTGGTGGTGATGGTGATGAAGCCCGCGCCGCGCTCGGCCAGGCGCCGGGCAAGCAGCAGCAGTTTGCCAAGGCTGTTCACGTGCTCGGCGTAGCGCGGATGGTTGTTCCATTTTTTGCTGATGCGCGAGACGTCCATGAGCCTCGACGTGTCGTAGCGCTCGATCAGCTTGGGGTCTTCGCGCGTGATGTCGAACGCCTCCGACACGCTACCCGTGAGCGTTTGATAGGCCTGCGACTGGAACCGATCGAAGCTCTCGGCGATGTCGCTCTCGCCGATGACCCGACGCCACTGGTCAAGCTGGGCCAACAGGCTGCGCCGGTCATCGAGCCGCGCCGGATCGATGGCCAGTTGCATGTCGCGCTTGAGGTTCCCGTCGCCACTCGGCGCAAACGGCGCATAGGCCGAGCCCAGCGGCCCGGTGCTGTCGAACCGGCCGAGATCCATGAACGCCGGCTTGGCGGAACTGTCCACCGCTCGTGGGAACAGCGACAGGTTGCGCGGCATGCCATTGCGCGGATTGTTCGAGCCCGCGACGCGGGCGTAGTGCGAGCCGATGTGCGCCCCGGCCGAGTAGCGCTTGCTGATGATCGGCTTCGAGTCGTGCGCGTTGCTCTCCGTGGTGAACGAGCGCACGAGGGAAAACTTGTGCGCCAGCCTGGCCAACCGCTGCATCGTGCTGCCAAACGTGATGCCCGGAATCGTCGTCGGGATTTCGCCGGTCATCGAGCGGATGCCGGACGGCGCGCTCATCTTGGGGTCGAACGTCTCGTACTGCGACGGCCCGCCGTGCTGGAACAGAAACACGACGCACTTGTCCCTGGCCAGACCGCCGGCCTTTTTGACGGCTTCTTCCGCCCGGAGCAGGTCCGGCAGCGCCAAGCCGCCCAGTCCAAGGCTTCCCACCGAGAGAAACTCGCGCCGGCTCCAATGGTTGGTTCTCAGCCCCAGCATAATTAGCGAACTGCCAAAAACCGTACACTCACCCCACACCAGCGCAATCCTTTCCACCGCCTGGCCAATGGGCGCTTGTTCCAAGTTTGAGGCCGCTCTACGCTGCGGGAGTCATGTCATTGCCGGTGATCAGTGTGGAGCAGATGCGGCGCTGGGAGGCGGCGACGTGGGAGTCCAGCAAGACAGAGGAGGAAGTCATCGCACAGGTTGGCGAATTGGTTGCATCCCGCGTGATGGAGCTCACCCGGCCCGGCGATTCCATCCTGCTGCTCGCCGGCAAGGGCCACAACGGCGACGACGTCCGTGCGGTGGCCAATCATCTGTCGGAGCGCGAGGTGAGCCTGCTCAGCGTCACCGACCCGGCCAAGACGCGCCAAAAACTTCCGCTCGATCTCGACCCCGCCCCGGCGCTCGTCGTCGATGGCCTGTTTGGCATCGGGCTGAACCGGCCGCTCAACGCGGACTGGATGCAGGTCATCGCGCAGATCAACGCCAAGCGGCTGCGCGTGCTCTCGGTGGACGTGCCCTCCGGCGTGGACGCCGCCACCGGCGAGGTGCAGGGCGCGGCGATTCGCGCCACGGAAACAGCTGACGCTCGGCGCGGCCAAGCGGGGGCTGCTGCAGCCAAGCGCCTCGGAATTCGTCGGCCGGCTGCGGGTGGCGCCGGACATCGGCCTGGCGCCGTGCCGCGAAACGAGCGACCTGATGCTTGGCCAGACGGAGGATTTTGCGGGCTTCCCGCCAGCCCGGCCGGCTGGCGGACACAAGGGAACATTTGGGCACCTGGGCATCATGGCCGGCAGCATGGGATACCATGGCGCAGCTGTGCTCGCGGCTTGCGGCGCGGCTCGTGCGCAGCCGGGGCTGGTCACATTGATGACTCCGGAGGAGGTGTTTGTGCCGGTGGCATCACAGCTGGCCGGTGTGATGGTACGGCCGCTGGTGCCGGGCGAGATGACGGTTCGCTCGATCACCGGCATGTTGATTGGCCCGGGCTTGGCCGCCGATGATTTGCCGGGTGACTTGAAGGAAACTGCCGGCGAGATGTGGCTTCAGTCGTCGGTGCCGATCGTGGTGGATGCCAGCGCACTCGACTGGCTGCCGCCCGGCACGTTCCGCGACAAGGCGATTCGGGTGATCACACCGCACCCCGGCGAGGCGGCACGGCTGCTTGGCTCAACTGTGGACGAAGTGCAGGCCGACCGGGTCGAGGCGTTGCGCGCTCTATCAGCCAAGTTCGGCGACTGTTGGGTGGTTCTGAAAGGCCAGCACACGCTGATAGGGCGCATCGAGGGTCAGATTTTGGTGAACCCCACGGGCAACCCGGGCCTTGGCCAAGGAGGTAGCGGCGACCTGCTGGCCGGCTATCTGGCCGGACTATTGGCCCAACCGCTGTTGCTCGAGGACGTTGTCCATACAATCCGTTACGCCGTTTGGCAGCACGGCGCGGCGGCGGACGAGCTGGCAGCCCAAGCGCCGAACTGGGTCGTGGAAGACTTGGCCAAGCGTATCGGGGCCGTGCAAGCGTAAGCCCAAAAAGCCTTTTGAATGGCTTTACAATCAATCATAATTGACACAGCATTGCTTCTTCGTTCTGCCATGCAGTTCGATCAACCTGAGTTGATTTTAGTGCTCCAATGAAAGGGTCTATGCATCTAACAAAAAGTGTCTTCCTGAGCACCCTCGCTATGGGCGCGGTGTTACTGTCTGCTTGCTCCCAGCAGAACAACGAACCCCAGATCGAAAAGGCAGCAGCGCCCAAAGCCCAACTGTCGGGTGGAGCGGATAGTGTGGTCTTGATCCCCATCAAGCTCCTCGAGGAGGAAGACCCCAAGCTGTTATGGGAAATGCTTCCACCATCTTACCAGACTGACGTCGCAAACCTGATCCAGGACTTTGTAAAGAACATGGATCAGCAGCTTTGGGATAAACTTTTTGAGGTGCTGAGCCAGGCCGGACTCCTGTTAAATGATAAACAAGACCTGATCACCGCCATGATTGAACAAAACCTAGGCGGCACGGGTGCGTCACCGGAGGAGATGCAACAATCGCTTGAGACAATGGGTAAAATGCTACAAACCCTTGTCGAAAGTGACCTAGGCAAATACGCCACAGCCAAGGGCATGGATCCTGGCAAGTTTCTGGATGAGACCGGCAAGGAACTGTTCAAGTTAATTGCTGAAACCTCCAAGCTTGAAGAAGGCGACCCGTGGAACAACGAAATCAAGGCCAAGCTAAAAGATATCAAGGTGGAGATCATTTCACAGGAGAGCGACACTGCCACAATCAGCGTAAGCGGGATTCCCGACCTGCCGGATATTGATGAGTTAACGGCCATGTTTCCAGGTTTCGATGATTCCGAGGTGCCTGGGCTTTCCATGCTAAAGAACGGCGAGCAAGAGGTCGTCAAAGTCGAAGGCAAATGGATTCCAAAAACAATGGCGGATGGATGGAAGGACACCATGTCAGAGGCAAGTGAAATGATTAACAACGACCTCAAGAATATGCTCGGGCCGGAAGAGAAAAAACAGGTCATGAATATCATGAACGCTGCGCAGATGGGACTGGCAGGCGCAGCCAAGGCCAAGACTCAGGAAGAGCTGCAAATGGCAATGATGCAGGCAGTGATGGGAGCTCTGATGTCTGCCGGCGGGGGTGGTGATGGTGGAGGGCTACTCCAGGATGGATTAGGTGAATTGGGATTGCCCGGTTTTGGCGAACCAAAAGAGGATAACTGACATTCAACGCTGATTATTAACCAAATTAACAATGAGAACCTCAGGGCCCATGAACAAATTTAAAGCCACACTATTAATAGTCGCTGTTGGACTTATCATTCCAAGCTAGCTTCGCCCAACAGGAAGACAAACCAATAAGCGAAAAGATTCTTGGTAGTTGGAAACATCAATCAGAACCAGTATCCATCACATTCCAAGCCGGCGGAAAAGGTCGTGTGAGTATGGGAGGAGGACAATTTGGTGTTGATATAACTTGGAAATTGCTGGGAACAAACAAACTGTCAATGACAGTAAAAGATCCTGGCACAGGCCAAGTTGAAACCGAGGTTTCGACTTTAGAATTTGCCGGGGACACGGTGACGGTAACTGAAGAAGGGGGCGATAAAGTAAACATCTATAAAAGAACAACGGGGAAATCTCCTGATAGTACTCTCTTCAATGCGGCTGTGGCCGGGAATCTTGAAGCAGTCAAACAACACATTGCCGCCGGTACAGATTTGAACCAGGTAGATCCAAATCCCCTTGGTTCAAAAGGTAGTTCCCTACATGCAGCCGCAGCGTTTGGATATACTGAAGTGGCCGTAGCCCTTATCGAGGCTGGAGCCAATGTGAACCAGAAAGAAAATGAGGGGCAGACTCCCCTGCACACAGCGGCTTTGTTTTGTTATCCAAAAATCGCCCAAGCTTTGTTGGACAACGGTGCTGACAAGACTATCAAGGATAACGATGGCCAAACAGCTCTCGGAATGGTGGTATTCCCATGGGAAATAGCCAAGGGGATCTACGAGTTACTTGATGGCATAATATTTAAGCCCGCCGGCAAGCCGCTGGATTACAATCGAATCCAGAAAACCAGGCCCCAAGTTGCTGCCATCATTCGTAAAGCTGCAATTAATCGTAATGCAGTAAGTGCCGAGGCCCGTCAACTGGCCGAGGGCGAGATCAGCCTGACCAACGGCGACGTCATCGAGGGCACCGTGGCGGACGTGGACCAAAACGGCATCGTTGTGCGGCGCGACATCGGCGGCTTCGCGCAGCGGGCCAATTGGATGCAGTTAACGCAGCAAAGCCTCAAGAAAATCCGCCGACTTGGCCAAGTTGACCCCAAACGCTACAGGGGTGCGGCGGCTTACGCCGAGCCGTTCATCGAGCCGGATGAATCAGAAATGGAGAGAAACCTCCTACCGGGGCCGGTTAAGGGGCTCGCCCAACCCGCGTTACCCTCAAGCGTGGAGGCGAGTTCAAAAGTGGCTGCGTTTGGTTCCGTGGGAGGACTGGGTCTGCTGGTGGCCATCGCGCTTGGGAGCATGATTGCCGGCCTTGGTGTGGCGGCATTTAGGGAATCCAACGCAATATTGGCAGCGGGCGTGTCGCTCTTTCTGCCGGTCATTGGCCCAATCCTTTTCCTGGTGAAACCCAAGGTCGAGTACGAGGACGAATACGACGAGGATGAGGAATACGAGGAGGTCGAGGCACCAGAGGGCGCCACCATGAGCGATACCGGGGGCGGCGCCGTAGCCGGCATGATGCCAGAGGCCAAGAAGATGAGCTTCGCCCAGACAGGTGCAAAAAAATCCGGGCTCAAGCCGCAAACCTGGGCGCGCGGGGACACACGATTCGATCGCTCATTTTTCCAGAACAACTTCCCAAACTTTTTTAAAACCGTGCTAGGCGAAGCAGAACGAGGGTTCGCCCTGGCAGTCAAGACCGGCAAGCGCGAATACATCGGCCAACGCATCACGCGCATCTCGGGGACGGACATTCACATGGAGTTGCTCAACAACAAGGAGCAAAAAATCTCCTTCAAAGAAATTGGCACGATTGACTTGCGCCCCAAATAAACATCTGACCAGGACACACTGCCTGGCCAGAAGTGGCTTGGGCATCCCATTTTTTCAATGAAACTTCGCACGATACTATTGTTTGGCTCGCCAGGTGCCGGTAAGGGCACACAGGGGAAGATTCTCGGTAAAATACCGAACCACCTACACGTCTCCAGTGGTGATCTCTTCCGCAACCTTCGAATACAAAACCCACTTGGCCAAACATTCCTCGACTACGCCAGCAAGGGGAGCCTTGTCCCCGACAAGCCCACCATCGAACTTTGGCGGGACGACATCGAGAACCGCATCCACAACGGAATCTTTCACCCTGAAACCGACACGCTGCTACTCGACGGCATCCCTCGCAACGTCACCCAAGCCAAGCTTCTTGATGACAATCTCAACATCGTCGGTGTTCTGAACCTATTCTGCAAGGACATGGACATAATGGTCGATCGACTACAGGCCCGTGCCCTGCGCCAAAACCGCCTCGACGACGCCAACCTCGATATCATCCGCAACCGGCTCGAAGTATACGAGGCCGAGACCCGCCCGGTTCTTGACCATTACGGTGACGCACTCGTGCACACCATCGACTCGACCCAGTCTCCCGTCCTAGTACTCCGGGACACGCTGGAGATTCTGGCTAAACTGGAGGCGTAACCCCACCTCACTGCCGTGACCCAACCGCTGCGCGTTGTTTTCATGGGAACAGCAGACTTCGCCTGCCCCACCCTCGTCGCACTCAACGACACACCCCGCATCGAGGTGGTCACCGTGGTCACCCAGCCGGACCGGCCCAAAGGCCGCCAGCTCATCCCCCACTCCTCGCCGATCAAGCTCGAGGCCGAGTCACAACACCTCCGCGTCCACCAACCGGAGCGACTGCGCAACGACATCAGTTTCCTCGAGCAACTCGCACCCGACCTGATCGTCGTCGCCGCCTACGGCCAAATTCTCCCACAGGCCATTCTCGACCTACCACTGCACGGCTGTCTCAATGTCCACGGCTCGCTGCTCCCGGCGTACCGCGGCGCGGCGCCGATCCAGCACGCCATCCTCGACGGCCAAGCCGGGACCGGAGTCACCATCATGCAAATGGACGCCGGCCTGGACACCGGCGCAATTCTCAGCAAAGCCGCCACCCCGATCGAGCCGACCGACAACGCGCAGACACTGCACGACCGCTTGGCCAAGCTAGGCGCAGAACTGCTGCTTGAGACTATTCCACACCACATCGCCGGTGAAATCGCAGCCATACCACAGGACGACACCCTCGCCACCCATGCTGCCAAGATTACCCGTAACATGGGCTCTATCGACTGGTCGCAACCGGCGACGCAGCTTTGGAACCGGTCACGAGCGTTCACCCCATGGCCTGGCGTGTTCACCCGTCTCGATGGCAAACTGCTCAAGCTGCTCGAGATTAAGCCGACCGAAGCCATCGGCCTTGAGCCGGGCCGCATTGGCCAAGCGGATGCCGACGGCATCGTCGTCGGCTGCGGCAACGGGGCGATTCGTGTCACGCAACTCCAAAAAGAAGGAGCCAAGCGTCTGGCCGCCGCCGAGTTCCTCGCCGGTACCCCACTGCCGGCAGGCACGCAACTGGGCTAAAAAAGCCGCTTGGCCAATCCGGGCTTTTAGCAGAACATTGCGGAGTGCAAACAGTTGCCGAAAAAACCTTGCCGGACGCCAACGGGCGCTTTGGGGAATACGGCGGACGCTACGTCCCCGAGACGCTTATGCATCCGCTGCAGGAACTGGAGGATGAATATTTTCGCGCGCAGAACGATCCCGAGTTTCAAAACAAGCTGCAATATTATCTGCGCGAGTTCTGCGGACGCCCTACACCCCTCTATCACGCTGAGAGGCTCACCCGGGAGCTCGGCGGCGCAAAAATCTACCTCAAGCGCGAAGACCTGCTGCACACCGGCGCGCACAAGATCAACAACGCGATGGGGCAGATCCTGCTGGCCAAGCGCATGGGGAAAACGCGAATCATCGCCGAGACCGGTGCGGGACAGCATGGCGTCGCCACCGCCACCGTCGCCGCGATGTTCGGCCTGGAGTGCGTCATCTACATGGGGTCAGTCGATTGCAAGCGGCAGGCGCTGAACGTCTTTCGCATGCGCATGCTCGGTGCGAAAGTCGTGTCGGTCGAAGCCGGTCAAAAGACGCTCAAGGAGGCGGTCAACGAGGCGATGCGCGACTGGGTGACGAACGTCCGGGGCACGCACTACATTCTCGGCACCGCCTACGGCGCGCACCCGTACCCGATGATGGTGCGCAACTTCCAGCGCGTGATCGGCGACGAGGCACGCCGTCAGATTCTCGAGCAGGAGAAACGACTGCCGGATCACCTCATCGCCTGCGTCGGCGGCGGCTCTAACGCGATCGGCCTGTTTTACCCGTTCCTCGACGACAAGACGGTGGCGATGACCGGTGTCGAGGCGGGTGGCGAGGGCATCATCGAAGGCAAACACGCCGCTCGATTCCAGGGCGGCAAACTCGGCGTGCTGCAGGGCACGCGCTCGTTCGTCCTGCAGGACGAGGACGGCCAGATTCAACTCACGCACAGCGTCTCCGCCGGGCTTGACTACGCCGCCGTCGGCCCGGAGCACGCCTGGCTGCGTAACGCGGATCGCGTCAAATACACCTACGCGACCGACACCGAGGCGCTGGCGGCGTTCCAGAAACTGGCTAAACTCGAGGGCATCATCCCCGCTCTCGAGTCGAGCCACGCCATCGCCGAGGTCATCAAGGCCGCGCCGGGGATGAGTGCCGACCAAATCATCATCGTCAACCTCTCCGGCCGGGGCGACAAGGACGTCGCACAAGTCGCCGAGATGGGCATGCTCTGACGAGCTTGGCCAAGCGCTTGGCCGATCCACAATGAACGAGGCGGAAGAAATGCGGATGGACAAATGGTTGTTCGCCGTGCGCCTTTTCAAGACGCGCAGCCAGGCGACGGAAGCCTGCCGCACTGGCAAGGTCCACCTCAACGACTCCCTGGCCAAGGCCGCCAAGCCCCTTCGTGTGGGCGACACGGTCAGCGTCCGCCAAAGCCCTATCACACTTACGCTCAAAGTCGTTGGCCTCACCGAGCGGCGTGTCGGGGCCAAGCTCGTGGCCGACTTTTCCGAGGACAAAACGCCCCCGGCAGAGTTGGAAAAACTGCGTCTGGCAAAGCACAACACCGACGACTCCGGCCACAAAAAACCGGGCCGCCCGTCCAAGCGCGACCGGCGCCTCATCCACCGGTTCACCGACCCCGGTCCGGCATAAATGAGCACGAACAAAAACAGTGTTGCCGGCGGATTCGCGACGGCTTTTTTTATTGTACTGTGCCTTGGCGTGATGCTGTTTGTCGATTGGCTCACCGGCGATTCGCTCACGAAACAACTTGGTATCGAACCGCGATCGCTTGGTGGTCTTGACGGAATGCTCTTCGCGCCCGCGCTACACGGCAGCCGTGATCATTACCTCGCCAACGCCGCACCGTTGATCGTCCTGCTCGGGTTGCTGTTCGCAAACAGCAACTACAAGCCGTGGCGCTCCCTCTGCATCGTCTGGTTTCTGGGCGGCCTGGGCACGTGGCTGATCGGTCGACCCGACTCAAACCACATCGGTGCGAGCATTGTTATTTTCGGGCTGGTGACGTTCCTGATTTTCGTATCAGTGTTCTTGCGAAGCTGGCGCTCTGCTGTGGTCAGCTCGGTGGTCTTGATCTTTTATGGGGGGATTCTCCTGGATGTCCTCCCGCCGCTGCTCAACAGCAGTATGAAGGAAAACGTCTCATGGGAAGGCCACCTCTCCGGCGCCATCTCTGGCGCTATAGCCGCTTGGCGCGTGCGGAAAAAGTGATAGAAGTTTCAAGTTTTTCAGAGACGGCACTCTTGGGCAAAGCGGAAGCTCCGAAGGGGCGGCAGAGCTTCAAGCTTGAAGTCTGCTCAGTGTACTGTTTGAAACTTCAACCTTGAAACTCAATCGTACTGCTTGAGCACCTCGAAGCGTTGGCTTCCTTCACTCGTGAGATGCACGATGACGCCTTTCTTTAAATCCTCCCCCTCGAGCGCGGCCTTGAATGATACGACCGAGTCAACCGGCGTACTGTTGATCCGTGTCACAATGTCGCCGAGCGAGATGCCCTTCCCGGCAGCAACGCTGTCGTTTTCGATCGCGGTGACAATCACACCCTGTTCGACCTCGACCTCGAAACGATTGGCTAAGTCTTCGTTGATGTTTTGCACGGTCATGCCCAGCAGCTTGGCATTAGTGTCGGCTTCTGGCTTGCGCTCGGATCCGCGCATGCGGCTCACTGCTGTGAACTCCTCGGGGAACGCCCCTGTCTCGACCTCGATTTCCCTGGCCTTACCATTTCGCATGAGGCCAAGGGTTACCGGGTCGCCGGCTTTCTTGAGCCGAAGTTCGCGCTTGAGCTCGTCGGCCGACTTTACCCTGTTGCCATCGACTGTTGTGATGACATCGGCCAACTCGAGATCGGAGTTTTCCGCCGGACCGCCGGAGACAAATCGCCGAACGACCACGCCATCCTCGACGCCGACGGCCAAGTCACGGTAATCGGCATCCTCACGCAGCGTTGTTATGTTCACGCCGAGCCAGGCGCGGGTCACTTTACCGTCATCGATCAGCATATCGGCAACGCGCTTGGCCAAATTCACCGGAACGGCAAACCCGATACCAGTATTCATGCCGCGTATGAGAGTGTTGATCCCGATTACCTCGCCGTAAATATTGACCAACGGGCCGCCGCTGTTGCCGGGGTTGATGCTAGCATCAGTCTGGATGAAATCCTGGTCGAACATCATCTGGTCCGAGAACACGCGCCGACCCTTGGCGCTCACGTGGCCGACGGTGACACTGTAATCCAGCTCGTACGGCGAGCCGACTGCGATGGCGAACTCACCAACCTTAGTCTTGTCCGAGTCACCCATCTTCGCGGCAGTCAACCCGGTGGCATCAATCTTCACCACTGCGATGTCCGACTCGCGATCGACCCCGAGCACCTCGCCATCGTACTCCTTGCCATCCCTAAAAACGATCTGCACCTTTTCGGCGTTCTCGACAACGTGGCGGTTGGTGAGAATGATCCCGTCCTCGCGATAGACCAGCCCCGAACCCTGCCCGTCGAAAAGCGGCCCACGAGGCCGTGACCGGCGAGGTTGCTCCTCACGTTGCTCCTGTTGGCGCTCAAAATACTTACGGTATTCCTCCGGCAACTGGTCGAAAAACGGGCTGTTACCATTCGGGTTGCCTCCTCCTCCGAGAACCTGTGGCTTGTTGGCCACTCGCACTATGACGACCGACTGAGAAACGCTCTCTGCCACCTCGACAAACGCTTGGTTGAGCTGCTGGGCCAGCTTGAGTGCCTCCGAAGGCTCTGCCGCCCAAGCCGGAGAGTTTGCCACCATGCCGACCAGTAGGCTGGTGCTAAAAATCGTTACTGCTATTTTATTTTTCATGCTTCCTGTTGGTTAACTGCAATCGCAATGTTCGTCAGACTTCGATTGAACTCAACCAAAAACGTTCAATAAAAGCCGCCAACCCCTAAGATACGGATTTCTCGAATTAAAACAACTGAGAGCCAGAAATTTATCCCGAACGACGAAAGACACGAACACACACCAAAGAACAGGACACGGATGAACGCAGATTGTCAGAATAAATAATAATCCTTGTCCCAGACTGAAACCGCTCACGGCTTACTTTTTCGCACGCATTTCCGGTTTGTGTCTGGATTCGCTCGACACTCCCCCAGGTTTGTGGATTACTTTGCCGGAGTTTTGTCCGGCACGCGTCGGGCTTTTTGAAGATGGACAAGGATTTGTTAGCCAAAGCCAAGTCGCTCGGGTTCTCCGACCGGCAGATTGCCCACCTCACCCAACGCACCGAAAGCGAAGTGCGGGCCGAGCGCAATGCGCTTGGCCTCGTGCCGGGATTCAGGCTGGTGGACACCTGCGCGGCGGAGTTCGAGGCGTACACGCCGTACTACTACTCGTCCTACGACCAGGGCGATGACGAGGTGCGGCCAAGCGACACCAGGAAAGTGATGATCCTGGGCGGCGGACCGAACCGAATCGGCCAAGGCATCGAGTTCGACTACTGCTGCGTCCACGCCGCCTTCGCTTTGAAGGAGGAGGGCCTCGAGTCGCTCATGGTCAACTCCAACCCGGAAACTGTCTCCACCGACTACGACACCAGCGACAAACTTTTCTTCGAACCGCTGACGCTCGAGGACGTGCTGCAAATTTATCACCGCGAGAAATGCTGGGGCGCGATCGCGCAGTTCGGCGGGCAGACACCGCTCAACCTCGCGCTGGACCTGCAGGCCAACGGCGTCAACATCATCGGCACTTCGCCACAGAGCATCGAGCGTGCCGAGGATCGTGAGATGTTCGCCGAAATGCTGCATGCGCTCGAGATCCCTCAACCTCCCAACGGCCTGGCCACCAACGTGGCCGAGGCGCTCGAGGCGTCAGCCAAGCTGAGCTACCCCGTTCTCGTGCGGCCATCCTTCGTTCTCGGAGGCCGCGCGATGCAGATCGTTTACTCCGACGACGAGCTGCGCCACTACATGCGCACCGCTGTCGAGGCCTCGCCGGAGCGCCCGGTGCTGGTGGATAAATTTCTAGAGGATGCCATCGAGGTGGACGTAGATTGCATCGCCGACGTTGGCCTTCACGATGACCCCGCCGACGCCACCGTGGTTATCGGTGCGATGCTCGAGCACGTGGAGTTTGCCGGCGTGCACTCCGGCGACGCCACGATGGTGCTCCCGCCGCACACGCTCTCAGCCGAGCTTATGGACACCATGCGCCGTTACTCCGACGCCATGGCCCGTGAGCTAAAGGTGACCGGCCTGATGAACGTGCAGTACGCCATCAAGGACGGCATAGTTTACGTGCTCGAAGTCAACCCGCGCGCCTCCCGCACCGTGCCATTCGTGAGCAAGGCGATTGGCAGGCCATTGGCCAAGCTGGCGGCCAAGGTGATGACCGGCAGGACGCTAAAGGAGCTTGGCTTCACCGAGGAACTCATCCCGGACTACTGGGCGGTGAAAGAGTCGGTCTTTCCTTTCAATCGCTTTCAAGGGCAGGATATTTTGCTGTCTCCCGAGATGAAATCAACCGGCGAAGTGATGGGCATCGATACCGATCTCGGCACCGCCTACGCCAAGTCGCAGATGGCTTCCGGCAGCTCGTTGCCACTCGAGGGGCGGGTGTTCATCAGCGTCAGCGACGCCCACAAGGCAGAAGTCGCCGACTTGGCCAAGCGCTTCGCCGACCTTGGCTTCAAACTCAGCTCCACCACCGGCACCGCCGCCGTGCTCACCGAGGCCGGCCTCGAGGTTGAGAGCGTTCCAAAGTTGGCCGAGGGTCGCCCCAACACGCTGGATTTGCTAAAAAACAACGAGATTCATCTCGTCATCAACACTCCCTCCGGCCAGGCACCGCGTGCGGACGAAATCAAAATCCGCACCACCGCCGTGTACACGAATACCCCGATTATGACCACAATGGGCAGCGCCAAAGCCGCCGCGGAAGGCATCGCAGCGCTGAAAAAAAACGGCTACGCCGTTAAGCCACTTCAGGAATTCCTGTAGGGAATCCAAGCGCTTGGCCCGAAGCTGCCGAGGATCAATTTCTTCGTCGCTTTCGCGCTTTTCATGGTTAAATAATCTTCCAGCTTCAGGCAAATCAACCCGGCCGGATTCCCCTCTCTCCCTGCCCAACAAACCGACGCCGCTCTCGTGAGCGCCTTGAACCCGCATTGCGCGTCGGAAAAGCCAACCCAATATTGCAGCCAAGCGCTTGGCCAAGTGGGGTTACTGGTAGATGGCCCAGGGCTGGGCGAAGCCGGCGAAGCCGTCCGCCGACGGGTCGAACTTCTGGAATGTGTCGCCGTAGTGGGTGAGGTGCATCCGCGAGCGTAACCCGGCGTCGAGCGTCTTCAACTGATCGTAGGAGGCATGAACCACGCTGGGCTCGTACAGTTGGCAGTCGTGGAAAATGGTGTCCACGTTGTCCATCGGCAGGTGCTCGAAGATGAGCGGATCGAACCGCGTGTCGGCCGTAAACAAGACCCGGCCGTCGATCAGCAAGCCGGTGGACCAAAACTTCGAGCCGGAGTTGTCGCCCTCAGTCGGGATGTGCACGGTGCGGAAGATGAGCAGACGGATGCCCCCGACCTCTAACTCGTAAATCTCACGCGGCGACTTGGCGGTCTGGTTGGGGAAAATCAGTTCTGCCAAATCCTCGAAGCGGAACTTGCCTTTCTCGTGGTGCTCGCAGCCGCCCCGCAGGGAATGTTTCCAAAGGGTTTCCTTGTATTCCCGTGAGAGAATTAGCCGGGGTGTTTTTTTGAGGACGTAGTGGCTGAACAGCAGGAGTTCCTCCAGGCCGCCGATGTGGTCGGCATGGCTGTGAGTGATGTGATAGTAGTCAAAATCACCGATGCCGATGCCGCGTGAGGAGAGCACACGCGGAATGGTCGTGCCGACATCCACCAGCAGGGTCACCCCCTGTTTCGCGATGATCAGGGAGGTCGGGTCGTGTTGCCGGGCAAACGCCGAGCCGACCCCGGGGAAACAAAGCGCGAGCCCCGACTGGCTCGCATCACACAGTCTCTGCAGTCCATCCGGTGAGCCGTTGGTAATTGTCTGGGTAAACTTCATTCCAAATATTTAACGACGTTTTGCTGGGGAAAGATGTATCCTTTTCGCTCATCAATTTGCAATAAAAAATGGTTTATATTGGTGTTGACGCCATGAAAACCGACGAGTAGCGTTCATCTCAACGCCATTATTATAGGCAAAACAATACCAGAACTATGACATCAAAATCAATGAAATGGCTCGGAACCCTCTTGGGTTGCCTGAGTTTGGTAGCCGTGGTCAGCACCATCGCCGAGCCGGTAAACACAAAATGCCCGTTAAGCGGCAAGGCCGTCAGCAAGGATGCCGCCACATACACGGTTGGCCTCTGTTGTGGCAATTGTCTGGGCAAGTTCACCAAAAATCCGGGTGCCTCCATTCCCAAAGTCAAGGCCGCCCCTATCAACGACGTGTGCCCATTCAGCGGCGATCCCATCAAAGCCACGGCCAACTACAAGGGCGACCTCGTCGGCTTCTGCTGCAATAACTGCAAAGGCAAGTTCGAGAAGGACGCCGACAACCTCATCAAGAAGGTGAAAGTCGCCCGAAAGACGGTGAACGACAAGTGCCCGCTGAGTGGCAAAGCTATTAATCCGAAGAAAACCTACACGGTGGCCTTCTGCTGCAATAACTGCGCCGGCAAATTCAAGAAAGACCCAGCGAAGCATATCGCTAAGGTCAAGTAAGCCACATCCGACAACCATTTAAATAACCGCCTCGGAAACGGGGCGGTTTTTTTGGTTAGACAAGGTCTTTCAGCGTGTGATGCCCCGATCTCCAGCCTCGACAAAAGCAATAAAGTGCTCCACCTCGGGCGAAGCTTGAACCTCCGCACGAATGGCTTCTACTGCGTTGGCTGCGGTGAGGCCTTTGCGAAATAGAAAACGATGCGCCCGTCGCAGAGCCTCCTGTGACTCTGCTGTTACTCCGTTGCGCTCCAACCCCACCTTGTTCACGGCGCGGGTTCGTGCCGGGTTGCCGTCCACCATCATGTACGGCGCCACGTCGCTCACCACTTTTGTGCAGCCGCCGATGATCGACATTTTGCCCAAGCGACAGAACTGGTGCACCGCCGACAAGCCGCCGACGATCGCGTGATCCTCGACGATCACGTGGCCAGCCAGCGTGGCGTTATTGGACAAAATAACGTGGTCGCCCAGCAGCACATTGTGGGCAATGTGGCTGTACGCCATGATGTGGTTCTCCGAACCCATCACCGTCGCCTCGCCGTCGCCGGTGGCACTGTGCACGGTGACGTTTTCTCGGAAGGTGTTGCGGTCGCCGATCCGTGTCCATGTTGTGCCGCCCTTCCATTTCAGATCCTGCGTCTTAAGACCAATGGAGGCGAACGGGAAAAACTCGTTACCGGTGCCGATCTCGGTGTGGCCATCGATGACAACGTGCGAGTGAAGCCGATTTCCCTCGCCAATCGTGACGTGCCCGCCGATGACGCAATACGGACCAACAACACAATCCCCGCCAAGAGTGGCCCCGGGATGAATGACTGCGGTAGGATGAATCTCAGACATGACGTGCGCCTGGTCGTTTATGAATTACCCACGAGGGTGAAGGTGATCTCGGCTTCGCTGACCACCTCGCCGCGCACCGTGCAAACCCCCTTGGCCTTGGCGACCTTACCACGGGCCCGAAGCAGCTCGATGTCGATCTGCAGCACATCCCCCGGTTTGACCGGTTTGCGCCACTTCACTTTTTCAGCCGCCATGAAATAGGCGATCTTGCCTGCGTTGTCGGCCTGCTTGAGCGTGAGGATGCCGGCCACCTGTGCCATCGCCTCGAGTTGCAACACGCCGGGCATGATCGGATGTCCGGGAAAATGCCCCTGAAAATAAGGCTCGTTGATCGTGACATTTTTCTCCGCGGTAATCTGGTTGCCGTCAATCCGCGTCACCCTGTCCACCATCAGGAACGGGTAGCGGTGCGGCAGAATCTGCATGATCTGCTCGGAGTCCAGTGGGGCTGTTATTTCTTCGCTCACTTGAGGTTGCATGGGTTGAGTGGGTTGACTTCACCGGCTTGTCGCCCGGCGGGGAAAAACTTTGCGCGGCCACCAGCGGGCGGCGGGCTTGTTGCAGAATACGCCTGGCCAGACCGCAGTTGGCGGCGTGCCCCGGCTTGACCGCGACGATGTGCCCGCGCAACGGCGCACCGACGAGGCTCAAGTCGCCGATGATGTCCAGTATCTTATGCCGCACGAACTCCTCGCGGTAGCGCATCGGCTCGGCCGTCAGCACGGCGTCGTCGCGGATAACGATGGCATTCTCGAGGCTACCGCCGCGGATGAGGCCGTTCTTGATGAGGTACTCGATCTCCTTGTAAAAACAAAACGTCCGCGCATGGGCAATCTCGATCTCCCACGTCTCGGGCGTCAGCTCGACGCTAAAAAACTGGGTGAATCGTCCGCCATTGTCGGAGCTGGTGCACGTGATTTTGAAGCCGTCGTGGGGGAAGGCGGATATCACCGTGCCGTTGTGCGTGTACTCGATCGGCGCGGTGACTTGCATCGGCTCGACGCGCTCTGCCTGCGCCTCAATGCCGGCCTCGCGTATCATTTTGCAGAACTGCCGCGCACTACCGTCGGCCACGGGCGGTTCGCTCGAGTCAAGCTCGATGACGGCGTTGGTCACCCCAAAACCGCACAGCGAAGCCAACACATGCTCCACCGTCTGCACTTTGGCGTTGCCCCTGGACAGCGTAGTCGAACGGTCGGTCTCGGCGACATTCCCGACCTGCGCCGGGATCTCCGCACGGCTGTCAAGATCCACTCGACGAAAGATGATCCCGGAATTCGGCGGAGCGGGCAACAGGGTCATCGAAACCTTGTTCCCGCTATGCAGGCCGATGCCGGAAAAGCTTGCCGGCTTGGCCAGTGTTTGCTGGTGCAACACGCCGCACATTTAACAGGCGGTCGCGGTCGTTGGCAAGGTCAACACCAATTTGAACAGACTCAGCCTAGAGGTCCAACCGGTATCGACTTCGGTTTTTCTTAAGACTGACTTCACTTTCAAACGTTTCGCCTATTAAACCTGTCGTCATCACCTTTGACTTGGAACCGCAAGCCAATACTGAGCCATCACGCATAAGGAGAACGTGGCTGAATACCGGCATGATCTCCTCAACATGATGTGTCACCAAAACCAATGTAGGCCCGTTACGGGTCTTACCCATTTTATCGATCAAATGAAGAAATTCTTCTCTCGCGGGCGGATCTAAGCCGGCGCACGGTTCGTCGAGCAGCAATAACTTCGGGCGCGCCATAAGGGCGCGCCCAATGAGAACCTTTTGTCGTTCACCCTGAGATAACAACGCCCAGGCTCGTGATGCCAGATGCCCGCACCCGATTCGATTCAATAGCTTTCCTGCCTCCACAAGGTCAGATCGATTTGGTTCTCCCCAAAGGTTGATCATTCCGTATTTGCCGGTTACCACCGAGTTCAGAGCTGTCTCGTCCTGATCCATCATCTGCCCAACATATGAACTCACAAGACCGACCTTCCGCCGCAAGGTAGGCCAATAGGCTTTGCCAAATTGTTTTCCTAGCAAATCAATCTTCCCTTCTGATGGCATGAAATATCCGATCAAAGCGCTCAACAAAGTGGTCTTACCAGAGCCATTTCCTCCGAGGATGACCCAATGCTCCCCTCGGTTTACTCGCCAATCAACATCACGTAGGATAGTCACTTCTTCACGGCGAATCGTAAGATTCGTCAGTTGAATGAGTGGAGTCTCCGACGGGGTCATGTGCTAAGCAGGTAGTTTTAGAACCGCTTTGTTGACTCCGTCCCAAAAATGGATACGCGACTCCAACGAACACTGTGCTGTCTCAAGCATCTCTTGCTCCCGAATACGGTCGCCATTGCAAAGGCGTAAAAGCATACGAAGCGCCATAGGACCGTGTGACTCCCCATCCAGTTCGGTGTGCCGAGTGAGATAGTAGTAAAACGCAGGCGCGTCCGGTTCCTCAATCTTCATTTTTGCCAGGAGAGACTGGAACATCCCGGGAATGATAGTCTCCCGTCCAAGGGCAAAAGCCGCCGCAATCCGATGAGGTTGCCCCGTCTCAATGACTGCAAATGTGGATTTCATGAATACCCTTGCTGGTTCGGGTATATCCCGCTTGGCTAAAGCATCCTGCAACCCAGCTGTAATAAGAGTGCCAATGAATCCATCCATTGCCGATGTTTCAATTCCGATATCCCTCATCGAATGGCGGTATAGTTCAAAATGACTCATGAATTTCGGTTGCGTTCCCGGTGGTCCTTGATCGGATTCCTCCTCGGTCACGATCTCATTCAAAAAACGCCGTAATTCACCATCACCGTCAGGCAGCCATGGTGAACCATGGGGCGCAAACAGTTTCTGCAAAGCTTTAAGCAGCGACATGAAGTCCCAAACGGCGAACACATGATGCTGCATGAATACACCCAGCCGGGACAAATTGGTGACCGATTGAAATACGGGGTGTTGCAGGAGTCGCCCACGAATCGGATCGAGTGACGATGAATCAAAAGCTTCGCTCATAAACTATTCTTAGGCACGAATGCTCGCATCGAGATCTTCACGGAGTTGTTTAATCACTTTTTCGTGAACAGCATCTACCTGCTTATCCTTCAGCGTGCCCTCGGTGGAGCGGTAATGAAAAGCGTACGCCACGCTCTTCTGCCCGACCTCGACTCCTTCGCCTCGATAGACGTCGAACAGCTCCACCGACTCGAGGTTTTTCGGCTTGGCCTTGCGGACGCTTTGCAGCACGGCGTCGTGCGTCGTGTCGTCCGCCACAAGCATCGCGATGTCGCGCCGCGTGCCGGGGAACGCCGGCTGCGCCTTGAAGCTGCGCTTGGTCGTGCGGTGTTGCAGCACTTGGCCAAGGTCGAACTCCGCGAAAAAAACCGGGTGCTTCAAGTCGTGCCGCCGGGCGAGCAGCGGCGAAAATTGGCCAAGCGTCCCGACCGGCTTGTTGCCCAGCTTCACGCTGCCCGACTCGACAAAAAACTCGCTCGCATCGTCGTGCCGCTCGTAGCTGACTCCACGCATGCCGAACTGCCCGGCGAACTCCTCGATGATCCCCTTGAGGTCGGCAAACTCATTCACCGCATCGCGCTCCGCCCCCTCGTGAAACGGCGCAAACCGCCGACCAGTCAGCCCGATCGCCAGCCCCCAGCCTTCCGCCGGTTGGCCATCGTCGTCGCGAAACACACGCCCGATCTCGAACAGCGCCGCGTCGGCTGTTTCGTGGTTTGCGTTGTGCTGCAGCGCGTTGGCCAAGCCGGGCAACAGGCTCGTCCGCAGCTTGCCCTGCTCGCTGCTCAGCGGGTACTCGAGCGCTACCGGCGCGATGCCGAGCAACGACGCCGCCTCGCCGGAAACTAGCGTCTGCGTCTGCGCCTCGTACAGGCCAAGCCCGGTGAGGATCGTGCGAATCTGCGCGAACGCATCGTGCGTAGCGTCGAACGGATCGCTGCCGACACAACCGCGCGGCGGCGTGGACGGCACTTTGTCGACGCCGTAAATGCGAACGACCTCCTCGATCAAATCGACTTCGCGTTTGAGATCGACTCGCGCAGTGGGAATCCGAAATGTTGCCGCCGTGTCGCCATCGCGGGACACCGCCTCGAGGCCAAGCCCGGTGAGCGCGGCCACCTGTTCGTCCGGAGAAACCGCGATGCCAAGCAGCGCGTCGGTCTTGGTAAAACGCAGCGAAATCTCCGCCGAAACGGCGGCATTCGGGTAGGTATCGACGCAGCCCTTGGCCAAGCGGCCTCCGGCGGTCTCGATGATGAGTTGCGCGGCGCGTTGGCTGACCCAGTCGCAGCAGTTCGGGTCACAACCGCGCTCGAAGCGGTACGACGCATCGGTGCTGATGCCCAGCCGCTTGGCCGTGGCGCGGATGTTTTGCGGCTGAAAATAGGCGCACTCGATCAGCACATCCTCGGTGCCGGCGGCGATCTCGCTGTTGAGCCCGCCCATGATGCCGGCGAGAGCGATGCCCTTGGTTTCGTCGGCGATCAACAGCGCGCCGCTCGTCAGCTCGTGTTCCTTCTCGTCGAGCGTGGTGAATTTTTCGCCGTCGGCGGCATCGCGCACGACGATCACCGGATTGGCCGCGCCGTCCGCCCTCGAGAGCAAATGGAAGTCGAACGCGTGCAGCGGCTGGCCAGTCTCGAGCATCACGTAGTTTGTGACATCGACGACGTTATTGATGCTGCGGATGCCGACTCGTTCGAGCGTGTCGCGCAGCCAGCCCGGGCTGGGGCCGACCGTCACGCCGCGAACGACGCGCGCGTTGTAGCGCGGGCCGTGCTCGGCATTGTCGAGCCGCACATCGACCAGCGCCGAGGCATCCTCGTCGCCCTCTGGCAAGTCGGGGATCTCCGGCAGTCGAAGCGGGTTGCCGGTGATCGCGCTGACCTCGCGGGCGATGCCGATGAGGCTGTTCCAGTCCGGCCGGTTCGGCGTCACTTCCAAATCGTAAACAACATCGTCGCCGCTGCGGCCCAAGTGTTCGGCGAACGACTGGCCGACCTGCGCGTCCTCCGGCAGAATCATCAGCCCTTCGGCGTCCTCGGCGAGGCCCAGTTCCTTCGACGAACACATCATGCCGCATGACTCGACGCCGCGGATTTTGCCGACCTTGATCTTGAACGGCTTCGCGCCCGGTTCGCTGGGCATCACACAGCCGGGCATCGCCAACGGCACCCTGCTGCCGACCTCGAAATTCGTCGCACCGCAGACGATCTGCCGCTCGCCCGAGCCGTCGTTCACCTTGCAGAGCGAGAGCCGGTCGGCATCCGGGTGCGGCTCCTTCGACAACACCTCGGCGACCACGATGCCGTCAAAACCACCGGACACTTTCTCGATTCTCTCGACCTCGAGGCCGATCATCGTCAGCCGTTCGGCGAGTTCGTCGGGCGACCAGTCAAAGTCAACGTACCGCTTCAGCCAGTTGTAAGTAATTTTCATTTCCCAAAGAAAACCGGCGAAAACCGGGACGCCGCACGGTAAGCAACTCGCGCCAAAATGCGATTGAATTTTTGAGGCCAAGCCGCGTCACAAATCCTTTGCCATCGCTGGGAGATGGTGAAAAACTCCCCGTCTTTATGAATTTGAGACAACTGAACTTTCGTAGTTTGTGGGCTGTTGCCGCGATTTCCGCCGTCGGCTTGGCCAATCCGGCGTTTGCTGAGGAGTCGGCCGATGACGGCGAAAAGAATGTCCTCGAGGGACATTCGTACCACGGCGAAGCCTTCAACGAGGGGCCGCGCCAAAGCGCCTATCTTATGAAGGGCATGGGGCGCGTGCGCTTCCCTGTCACGACTTCCGTGCAGGAGGCGCAGTTGTTTTTCACGCAGGGCGTCGCCCAGTTGCACGGATTTTGGTACTTCGAGGCCGAGCGCAGTTTCCGGCAGGCGGCGATGCTCGATCCCGACTGCGCGATGGCCTACTGGGGCATGACCGTCGCCAACCGAGGCAACGCCGAGCGCGCCAAGGACTTCATCGCCGAGGCCAAAAAACGCCGGAACAAGGCCGGCAAACGCGAGCAACTCTGGATCGACAGCGAGGTCAATTACTGGGCCGACACCAAAAAAGCCAAAAAGGATCGCCGCCGAAAAATGATCCGTGACCTCGAGTCGATCATCTTCGAGTATCCGGACGATATCGAGGCCAAGGCGTTCCTCGCCGTGTGGATGTGGCAGAGCGCTAGGGATGGTTTGCCCATCCACAGCCACGGCGCCGTCACCGCGCTGATCGAGGACGTGCTCGACGTCGAGCCGATGCACCCGTGCCATCACTTCCGCATCCATCTTTGGGACAATGAAAAAGCAGAGCGCGCCCTCGCCTCCGCCGCCCGTTGCGGGCAGGGCTCGCCCGGCATCGCGCACATGTGGCACATGCCCGGCCACATCTACTCGAAGCTCAAGCGCTACCACGACTCCGCCTGGCAGCAGGAGGCCAGCGCCCGCGTGGATCACGCCCACATGATGCGTGACCGCGTGTTGCCGGATCAGATTCACAACTTCTCCCACAATAACGAGTGGCTCACGCGCAACCTCAACCACCTTGGCCGCGCCAACGACGCCGTCTCGCTCGCCCGCAACATGATCGAGCTGCCGCGCCACCCGAAAAACAACACCTTGGCAAAGCCGGGCAAGCCCACCGAGTACGGCAAGCGCGGCAGCGCCCGATACGGCCGCATGCGCCTGATCGACACCCTGCTGCGCTACGAAATGTGGGACGAGATTATAAGCTCATCGCTGACCGTTTACCTCGAGCCAACCATCATTCCGGAGGAACAAGCCAAGCGCTTGGCCGCCGTCGGCACGGCGCATTACGCGCTTGGCCAAGCGGAGAAAGGCGCAGAGACCCTGGCCAAGCTCGACGAACTCAAGGAGCGCCTCGAGGACATCAAACTCGAAGCCGAGACCAAGGCCGGGGAGGACGCCCTCGCTGCGGAAAAGAACGACAAAGAAACCAAAAAAGCCAAGGCCGACGCCGTGAAACCATTTGATGGCCGAATCAAGACCGTCAACCAGTACCGCGCCGAACTCCTCGCCCACCAAGCCGCAGCGAACGAAGACGCCGACGAGTTTAAAGAACAAATTGGTAAAGCCAGCAAGATGTCGCGCGAGCACAAGTCGCAGCTTTACCTGAAAGTCGGCAACAAAGAGGAGGCCGAAAAACTTGCCAGCCAATCCGCCCGGGCCGAGGGCCAGGTGCAGCCCCTGGCCAACTACGTCGATATCCTCTGGCGCAGCGGCAAGGAAAAGGAAGCCGTCGAGCAGTTCAAAAAACTGCGCGAAATTTCCGCACATATCGACATCGAACGCGCCGTCTTTCAGCGACTCGCGTTCCCGTCGCCAAAAAACTTGATCTGCCGGAGGATTGGCGCATCAAATACAAGCCAGTCGGCGACGTCGGCGACCGACCGTCACTCGACACGCTTGGCCCGTTCCGCTGGAGCCCCTCGCCCGCAGCCGACTGGGCGCTGACCGATGGACAGGGCAATAAGCACACTCTCGCAGATTATACCGGCCGGCCGGTTATTGTTATTTTTTACCTCGGCAAAGGTTGCGCACACTGCATCGAGCAACTCGGCACCTTTGCCCCCGAGACCGACCGCTTCAAGAAGGCTGGCATCGATCTCATCGCCATCAGCACCGACGATGTCGATGGCTTGCGTGAGACGGTTCAGCAAAACAAGACCGGCTCGCCGTTCCCTTTCCCGCTCGTCTCCGACGCCTCGTTGAAAGTCTTCAAGCAATACCGCGCCTACGACGACTTTGAGCAGCAGCCGCTGCACGGTACCTTTCTCATCGACCGACAGGGCCTCGTCCGCTGGCAGGACATCAGCTACGAACCATTCACCGAGGTTGAATTCCTCCTCAAAGAATCCACTCGCCTCCTCGCTCAGGATCCACCCCAAGTTACCCAGCGCTAAACGTCGATGACGTCGTCGTCTTTAGGACGGTTTGGGGGGGCTTGCGGCCGGGCGCCCATGCCGCCGGGGGTGGGCATTTGAAAATGACCGACCTGCGCGGCGAATTTCTTTTTCACTCGCTCGCGAATGATGGCGCGGAAACCGGGTATCATCAGACAGAAACCGGCCAAGTCGGTCAGCAGGCCGGGCGTCAGCAACACGATGCCGCCGATCAATACCAGTAGCCCGTCGATCAGCTCAGCCGTTGGGACCCGACCGGCAGCCGTCTCGGCCTGTATCCTGGCGAGGATCGAATAGCCTTGGCTTTTCGCAAGATACGCCCCCCAAGCACCGGTGAGAATCACGAGCATGATCGTCGGCAACAACCCCACACGACTACCGACCACAGCTAGCAGATAAAGCTCCACCAGTGGGATGGTGATGAACAGGATGATCAATCTTCCAAGCATTTTAGTTTAACCTTGGTCATGCGTCCGACCCATACGTTCGCCGACTCGTGCATACGTCTCAAGGCCGTTGACGGTGTTTTCCAGCAGATCGGCGTCGAACTCGATCCGGCCTTTCTCAAACAACACCGCCACGCTTGAGCCGCCGAAGGCAAAGTATCCTTTCTCGTCGCCCTTGGCCACCGTCTCGCCCGGCGAATAAGTCTGCCGGATGCTGCCGACCATTGTTGCGCCGATATCGACGAACTGCACCTGGCCAAGCGGGGGCGACTCGATCGCCGTGACGACCCGTTTGTTCTCCCAAAAAATCGACGGCCTCGTGACCAGCGCGATGGGGTTTACCGAATAGAGCCAGCCGTTGATGAAGCGAGGGGGGCCGGGCTTGCCCAAGCACGGGAAATGAAACCGATGGTAGTCCACCGGGCAAAGCCGCGAGAGAATCATCGAGCCGCCCTCGTAGCGCTTGGCCAAGCCGGCGTCGCCGAGAAATCGCTCGAGGTCAAACGACTGGCCCTTGACGAAAAAATTGCTCTCGGCGGTTATGTTGGCGAATGCCAGATGCCGCCCGTCTGCCGGGAACACCACCGAGTCGTTGGCGGCATCAATCGGTCGGGCGCCTGGCTTGAGTTTGCGATGGAAAAACTCGTTGAACGAATTGTAGTCGTCCACCGGCTCGGCGAACTCCCCCTCGTCCAGGCCGTATTGCTCGATGAACGGCTTGATTTTCAGGCTGCTGGACAGCGTATCCATCCTGCTGCCGTACCAAGCGGAGACGATCCACCGGCGAATGAGCAACCACTGGGCGAGCCGGCCAAGAGGATTGCCGTACGCCCAGCGCAGCGGTCGCTCGCCGTAAATGGCCTCGACCTTCAGCGCGCCATCCCGGCGATCGACGTATCGGATCTCCCCCTTGGCCAACTGCTCCTCGACGCTCATGCACCGGCAGGCTACCCGCCTCCTGCCCGGTTGAAAAGAAGTGAGCAGTTGATTTGGCTAGGGGCAATCTACTCATAGATTCGGTCATCTTGGATCGAGCTTTCCCATTGCGAGTTGTCAATGGAGGTGACTTGTTCGAGCGACTCCGGCGTCAGACCCGCGTCGATCGCCTCGCGCAGCGCAGCGCCGCCGGAGAGAATGTCGATCGGCAGCTTCACCGTCTCGTATTCGTACGGCGGCTGCCGCCAGGCGAATTGCCTCGGCCAGAGCTTGGCGATACAACCAATCATCGCGACGGTGAATCGATAGGAGCGCAGCATCGAGGCATTTGTCGGGTGCAGAAACAGACCGCCGCACGACTGTTGCGCGAACTTTTGAAAAGTCGGCTCGAAGCGATAAGGCCGAGCGCACATTCCGTCGAACTCGAATTCCTCGAGCTCGTCCAGGAGCGCTTTGGGATCGATGTACGGAGCGCCGCACAGCTCAAACGGCGTCGTCGTGCCTCGGCCCTCGGACAGCATTGTGCCCTCCAGCAGGACTTGCCCAGGATAGACCAACGCGCCTTCGAACCGCGGTAGATTTGGTGATGGAGGAACCCACGGCCGTCCATGCTCGGGCCAGTACGAGCCACGGCGATAGCCTTGCATCGGCACCCAGTGGAGATCGGCGCCGATTCCACATTCGCGATTGAGGTGTCTGGCGGCTTCGGCCAGTGTGAGTCCGTGCCGCATCGGCATCGGCACCCGGCCGACGAAGCTGACGAATTCAGGATTCAGGATCGGCCCCTCGAAGACGTCGCCGCCTAGTGGATTCGGCCGGTCGAGCACAAGGACGGCAATGCCCTTCTCGGCCGCCGCCTCAAGACAAAGGCTCAGCGTCCAAAGGTAAGTGTAGACGCGCGTGCCGACGTCCTGCAGGTCGATGACCAAAACATCGAGACCCTCGAGCATCTCCGAGGTCGGTTTTCGCACATCGGCGTAGAGACTGTGCACTGGGATCTTTCGCAGCGGATCGAGCACATGCGGTGTCTCAATCATGTTGTCCTGCTGTTCGGACCATAGACCGTGCTGCGGCCCAAACAACGCCGTCAACTGGCCGGGTAGACTCTTGTCGAGGACTTCATCGGCGGTGCGGAAGCCGGAGTCGATCGACGCCTGATTCATCACCAGCCCGAACCGGGCACCGCGCAGGATCTCTGGAGGGTTGGCCGCGCAAACTTCAAGTCCGAGACGAAACTCAATCATGGATCAGGAAACCGTTGCGTTGTTGAATAGCTTGTTGTGCATCCAGCCTGTGCAAAAAGTCACAGTCGAGCCAACCAAGGCAAACCAAGGCCAAGCCAGCGGCGTGCCGAACTTGATCGCGGTCATCACGATCAACCCAACGACCAAGCCAACGAGCGCCGAATTGGTGCCGACCCTGCCCTTGGCCAAGCCGAGAGCGAAGACGCCGAGGATGATTCCTGTGGTGAATCCCTGGATGGCCAGCACGCTGCCAATCACCGACGATTCGAGCCATTGCCCGGAGATGCCAACGACAATCTGGGCGATGCCAAAGGCGACCGTCAACCACTTGGCCAAGCGCAACCGACTGCTGTCACTGTTGATTGTGAGGATGTCGTTGACCAGCACCGTGGCGCTGGAGTTGAGCGAACTAGACAGGGTTGACATCGCTGCGGAGAACAACGCGCCGAGCACGACACCGAGCACGCCGATCGGCATCTTGTCGACGATGAACGTCGCGAAAACCCGATCGCTCTTGGCAAACGATTCCGCCGGCGTATTCTGGCTGTAGTAGGCAAAAAGCGCGGTGCCAATCAGCAGGAACAACGCAAACTGCAGCAGCACCACGATGCCGCTCAGTCGCAACGCCAGCGCCGCTTCGCCTTGGCTGCGGGCGCTCAAATAACGCTGCACCATCAACTGATCGACGCCATGAGTGCCGACCGCCAGGACGCCGCCGCCGATCAAGCCGGCCCAAAACAGATACGTGCCAGTCAGGTCTAAATCGAAATGAAAGACCCGCAGTTTGTCACCACTCAGCTCAGCGCGGGCCAACTCGGTGACGGCACCCCAGCCACCGTCAATCGAATCGAGCAGTATCCCAAAGGCGATCGCTGCGCCGAGCATGTACACCACGAACTGGATAAAGTCGGTCCAGATCACCGCGCGGATGCCACCGGCAAAAGTGTAAACGATCGTTGCGACACCGAGGGCGATGATCGCCATGTTCATGTCGATGCCGGCGACATGTTGCAACACGATCGCACCGAGAAACAACCGGAACCCATCGCCGAGAGTGCGAGTGATGATAAACAGCAGACTCGCGGCACGCTTCACAGCGCTTCCAAAGTGCCGGTCGAGGACTTCGTAGGCCGTGAATAGCTCGCCGGCGAAGTACCTCGGCAACAGTTTCGAAGCCACGATCCAGCGACCGAGGATGTAGCCAAGTGGCAGTTGCAGGAATCCCAGGTCCCCGGTGTACGCGAGGCCAGGCACGCTCAGGAAAGTAATCGTGCTGGTCTCAGTCGCGACGATCGAACACAGCACAGCCCACCACGGCATGTCACGCCCACCGACCATGAACTCGGCGGAGCTGCGAGTACCGCGGCCCATCCACATTCCAAAGACGACCATGCCGAGCAGGTAGCTGCAGAGAATCGCCGCATCGACCCAGTGAACATTCACGTCGGCATTCTGGGTGCATGATCCGGACCGCACAAGCCATACCCTGACCTGTCATCGAAACTCACGTGAAGCCGCGAACGCGAAAAAAAGAGAGACGTTAAAAGTCGCGAGAGCGTCTTGGCGTGCGGTTCTCTGCGCCGCTTTGGCAACGTGCCAGGAAGCGGCAGAGACGGCCGCACTCCAAGACTTCTCCCGTGACACACCCGGGCCGCTTGGCCAAGCGCGTCCCGTTGGATTCTTTCTCCTTCACGGAGAAGGTGGCCGGCGGCCAAATGAGGGTGACCCCCGCCGGAAAAAATGCAGTATCCACGTAAAATAATTGAAACCTTTCACCGCTTGGCCCAGTCTTCTTCTAGGTTATACTAGAAAAATCATGAAATTCATTCACCTCACCAAAATTGGGCTAGGCGGCTTGGCATGGTCGCTGGCTGGCACTGTCACTGCGGAAAACTGGCCGACCTGGCGCGGCCCGGCGGCCAACGGCGTGGCTCCAGGCGGTAATCCGCCAACTGTGTTTTCCGAAAGCAAAAATGTTCAATGGAAAACCAAGTTACCCGGCTCGGGTTCATCGACACCGGTGATCTGGGGCGACCAGGTTTTTATCATGACAGCCGAAAAAACCGGCAAGAAAGTGGCCGCCGCCGGTGGCGAGTCACGCGAGCGCGAACAGGGAGCTGAGCGCAGTCAACGACCGGGCGGCGAACGCCCAGAGGGCCGGGGCCGAGGTGAACAGGGTTCACGCGGTGGAGAGCGACCAAGACCGGATGGTGATCGGAGCTCACGCGGTCGGGAACGCCCCCGCCCGGATGGAGAACGCAGTGAACGTGGCGGCCAATCCGGCTTCGGCGGCGGCTCATTCAATCGTGAGGAATTTATCAAGCGCTTTGACAAGGACGGCGACGGCGAGTTGAATGATGCTGAGCGTGATACAATGCGCGACGAATTACGTCAGCAATTCAGTGGAGAACGTGGCGGAGAACGTAGCCGCCGTAGTGGACGCTCAAGCCGGGGACGTGGCGGTTTCGGTGGCGGCGGCAAGCCGACCGAAGAATATCGTTTCGTGTTGATTTCCTTCGATAGAAACACCGGAAAAGAGAACTGGCGGCGCGTTGCCGCAACACAGGTGCCGCACGAAGGACATCATCGTGATCACGGTTATGCCTCCGGATCCCCCGTGACCGATGGCGAGCACATCATTGTCAGCTTCGGCTCCCGCGGCCTGTACTGCTACGACATGAAGGGTAAACTGCAGTGGAAGAAGGATTTTGGCGACATGCGCATGCGCAACAGCTTCGGCGAAGGCACCTCCCCCGCCCTTCACGGTGACACGGTCGTGTTGCTGTGGGATCACGAGGGCGACTCGGCCCTCTACGCGCTCGACAAAAAGACCGGCAAGTTGAAGTGGAAAAACGATCGCAACGAAGCCTCTGGCTGGTGCACCCCGGTCGTGACGATCCACGACGGCGTCACGCAGGTAATTGTTAACGGCACCCGGGCTGTTCGCAGCTATCAACTGAGCGACGGCAAACTGCTTTGGCAATGCAGCGGGCAAACCTCCAATGCCATCCCCTCAATTGTTGTAGATGAGAATTTCGCCTATGCAATGAGCGGTTTCCGTGGCGCCCACTTGGCCGCGATCAGGCTTGGCGGCAGCGGTGATCTGACCGACAGCAAATCGGTCACGTGGACCGCCAACCGTGGAACACCTTACACTCCGTCGCCGCTGCTGAGCAACGGCCGCATCTGGTATCTCTCCGGCAACAACGGCATTCTCTCCGTGCGCGACACCAAAAGCGGCAAACTGCTGGTCGAAGGCGAACGACTCGACGGCGTCAGCGGTGTTTACGCCTCGCCGGTGAGCGCCGGCGGTCGGGTTTACATCGCCGGCCGCAACGGCACTGTTTCCGTGCTAAAGGACAGCGCCAAGCTGGAGGTGCTGGCAACCAACGAATTGGACGAGAAATTTGATTGCTCGCCAGCCATCGTTGGCAACCAGATTTTCCTCCGTGGCAAGGAGAACCTATACTGCATCGCCACCAAATAAACCAGGTTATCGACTTTCGCCAACCGGCCCGCTCAATCGTGGGTCGGTTTTTTTTTAAACAAACGAAACACGGCCCAAAAAACCAGCGGCAGGACTGCCAGCAGCAGCAGGATGAGGCAGAGGGCGTTCACCTGCGCGTGGTGGCCGTAGTGCAGCAGGTTGAACACCCGCAGCGCCAGCGTCTCGCCGCCCGGCGGCACGACGAGCACCAGTGTCTCCGTGTCCCACAGGCAAAGCAGATAGACCACGTACCATGTCGCCGCCAGCGCCAGGCCGGCTTGCGGCAAAAATAAATGCCGCCACCGCTGCCACCAAGGCAGGCCGGCGAGGTCGGTGACGGTTTGCAAATCCGCATCGAGCGACGCCTTGGCCAGGCGCATCCCCTCCCAGCCCAGCGCGAAGTATCTCAGGCCAAACGCCAGCAGCACGATGCCCGGGCCGCCGTATAGCCACCCCAATCCGGGCCGGTTCAACAGAAAAATCAGCACCACCCCAAGCAGCACGCCCGGCAAAAAGAAAAGCAGCCAGGCCAAACGCAGCCCCGTCCACCGGACCGCCACGAAACCAAGCGCCGAGACCAACGTTGCCGTTGCTGCCGAGTACCAAAACGAATTCCAAACCGCCCGCTGCCCGGCCCGGAACGCGTCCAAAATATCCGTCCACGTTCGCGCATCGAACAGCAAATGGCCAAGCGGCAGCAACACCGACAAGCAAATAAACAGCCAAGCAACAGTCGCCACCGTGCCGATCAGCACTTGGCCAAGCCGCTCGCGCAACACCTCCGCCGGAATGCCCTGGCTTTCCCACGGCCAGGCGACCGCCCTGCCGCGCAGCAACAGTAGCAGCCCCAGTGGCAATGCCGCCAGTACCCAGCCGTATTGCCACGCCAACGCGAAATTGTAGCTCGTGCTGAACTGTACCCAAAACTGCGCCGGGAAAACCTTCACCTGCAGGATCGCCGGCACCGCGATGTTGTTGAACGCCAGCGCAAACACAACCAACCCGGACTGTAAAGCCGCCGGCAGCGTCATCGGCAGGAGCAGCGAACGCACGAGCGGCATGCCGCAAAGTCCCGGCTCGGCGTCGAGCAACTCTGCCGTGAGTCGCTTTAGCGGGCCGAGGCACATCAGGCACGGCAGCGGCCAAAGCATCAACGTTAGCACCCACGCCGCGCCACCGTGCGAATAGATGTCGAGCGGCAACCACGACTTCAGCACGCCGACATTGCCCAGCAGGCCAAGCCACGTGTTAACCACTAGAAATGGTGGCAACGCCAACGAAACAATCGCCCCAGCCAGCGCAGCCCATCGTACTCGGCCACGCGACGATGCGATGAACAGCGCGACGAACCATCCCACCACCACCGCTGCCAACGCCACCGGCACGGCCAGTACCAAACTGTTAAGTAACAGCCCCCAACTCATGTCAGTTGAGGAAGATGGATGTCAGTTCGCTCACGGCCTGCTCGTTGGCTTCGACCAAACTCGGCCAAGCGATCACCTCGATCGCCGGGATTTCGTCAGGATCAATCGCCCCGGCCTCGACGAGCGCGGCCCGCACCGTCGACGATTGCAGAAACCCGGCCAAGCGCCTGGCAAAGGCGGGATGCGGCGCGCCGCGAATTTGGCCGATCGTGTTGCGAATGGCCATGCCGTCTTGGCCAAGCGGCTTGCCGGCGATCGGCAAGCCGTTGCGAAGGCCGGCCCGGACGTCGTCGGAGTCAGTCAGGCCAAGCGCGACCTCACCGCGGCCGACGAGTTGCACGACCACCGAGTTGCCGTCGACCGTCATCACGCCGTTGGCCAAAAGCGCGCGGCACCACGCCTGCCACCGTGCCGCGCCCCAGCGCTGGCGCAACACTTGAAAATGTGTCGCCGTCGAACCGAAGAGCGGCAGTGCGATCGCCACCTTGCCTCGCCACTGCGAGTTGGTCAGCGCAGCCAGGCTCGGCGGCAGCTCCGTGCGCCCAAGCCGATTCGTGTTCCAAACCCACTGCCGCGTCCGGGCACCGAACGACTCGATCGGCACTCCGGTGGCGAGCACTCCGCGCGCGGCGAGTTGGTGCGTGCGAAACGCCTCGTTGTTCCAAAACAAATCGCAGCGTGGATGATTTTTTTCGGCGATCAAGCGGTTAATCAGCCCCACCGTCTTGACGACTTCGCTGTCGTAAACAGCCCGAACGCGAACGCCGGTTTCCTCCTCGAACTGCCGTAAAACCGGCTCAGCGTAAACTTGATCCTGCGAGGTATAAACCGTGACCGAGTCGCCGCTGGACGAGCAACCGGCGAGCAGCGACACGCCGATGAGCCACGCTATTTGCAGCCGGTCGGTCATGCGGTGCGGCGATGATAAAACCACCATTCAAACAACAGGAACCCCAGGCACAACATCGCGATCCAGCGCCACGCCTCCTTGTCAGCGCTCACCTGCACCGTCGCCTCGACCGTGCCGTACTCACCCAACTGCAGGGACTCGCGCGAGCGGATGTTGCTCTCGTCGCTGTCGAGCAGGTTCGCGCAAAACTGCAGCGCGTTTGTCCCGAAAGTCGCCGTGTAAACGCCCTGCTGAAATGTGTCTCCGAAGATCAACTCGCCGCTGGTCGTGGTCTTGGTTTCCCGAGTCGAGCCGTCCGGCAACTCGACTGTCACCTGCTGCTCCTCGCTAGCCAGGCGCACGTGAAACGGCTCGCCCACGCGGATACCGGTGCGAGCATCTGGGCTGAGCCAACCTGCGGCGTTGGCGATGAAAATGGGAAACGAGACGCGTAGAGGCCACGTGCTGTCGAGGGGGTTGAAGCCGATCCACACGACGCGCTGGCCGTTGTTTTCACCCGCTACCACGAGCGGCGCGGACGGCGACTCGACGAGCGGCGTCAGCCACGACGGCGGCTTGACTGCGAGCGCCTTGGCCACTTGCACGTTGTCGAAATTGACGAAGCGCAGCAGCGGGTGGGTACTCTTCCAGTCCACAATCGACGGTCCGTCGATCGAGCCGTTGGGCAGGAACCAGTTGGTCGACTGTGTGTGAATTGCCAGCACGTTGCCACTTGGCCAAGCGCTTGGCGCGACGTCGTCGAGCACGACAAAATCGACCGGCGGCGATGGGTTGGTGAGGTTCGCCGACACGGCTAGGTCGAGCTTGGAAACGCTTCGCAGCGCCCGCTCGAGAAATTGGTTGCCCTTCGTAACCAACAACGCGCGGGTGTTGCGCCGGGTCAAGCTCAGCACCGAGGCGGTGTTGTCCACGGCAAGTACGTCGTTGTTTTTTAGCTGTAACCGGAAGACGCCGTTCGTACCCTGACTGGCGACGAAGACGAGCGACGCCGTGTTGGTCGCGCCGACGCTCACGCGCCGGTTGCCGACAAGTCTCCCGCCGAAAAACAGCGACACGTCGCTCGAGAGCGCGTTGCTCGAGGCATTGGCGAGAGTCGCGAAAATCGCCTGTTGCCCGTCCTGCTCTGGGTGCGGCCGCACCTCGAGCGACACAATGCCAAGATTGTCGCCGCCCTCGCCCACGCGGTGGTAGACCAGGTTCAAGTCCTGCAACTCGAACTCGTCAAAGTCCGGCGAGGCGCCGTCGCTGAACAAATGCACCTCGGTCTTGGCACGGTTGCGCGTCAGGTTTTGGGCGAGCTTGATTGCATCGAGCAGGCGGGTCGGAGAGTCGGTCGCCCGCGCCTGGCCAAGAGCGGATCGCAGCGACGGCTTGGAACTCGTCGGCGACTGGCGTACCTCGGTCACCGCGCCGGCGAGCAGCAACACCATGCGGTCGTTGTCGTACATCGAGTCGATGAGCTTGCCCAAGTCGGCCTTCGCCTGGTCAAGCCGGCTGGGCGAAACGTCGGTCGCCTGCATCGACGCCGAAACGTCGAGAATGGCGACGATGAACCGTCCGCTCTCCAGTTTGCCGGCGAAATACGGGCGTGTCAGAGCGAACACAGCTAGCGCCAGCAGGATCAACTGGATGACGAGCAGCCAGTTATGCCGAAGTTTTTGGAACGGCGAACTGGCCTGCGTCTCGTTGAGGAAGCGCTGCCACAGGACGGTGCTCGAGACCAGCCTTGCCACTCGACGACGCTTGAGCAGATAAAAAACAACGACGACCGGCAGCGTGGCCGCGAACGCGAGCGCCTCGGGCGTGAGAAAATTCATCGCCACATGCCCCCCGTTCGCATGGCCTTGAGCAGCAGGTCGTCGATCGGCGTATCTGAGCGCGTCAACTGGTAGCGCACGCCGCGCGAGCGGCAAAACTCCTGAAGCCGCTGGCAGTAATTTTGCACCGTGGCCCGGTACGCTTTGAGGCGGTATTTCCCAAAGGTAACCTCCTGCTCGGCACCTGTCTCGGAGTCGATCACCTTCAGGTCGCCGTAGGCCGATGGCTCGAGTTCTTCAGACGAGAGGATTTGCACGGCGTGAATCTCGGAGCCGCGATGGGCCAGCGACTTTAGCCCCTCCTCATAACCGGCGGGGTCGAGGAAATCGCTGAGGACGACCGACACACCAGGCGCGCGGTGCTTCATCGCGCCGCGCCGCAGTGCCTGATTGAACTCCGCCGTACCAGCGGCTTTCAGCTTGGCCAAGTTTTCAAAAAAACGGATCGATGATTTGCGGCCACGCACCTGCCGCAACTCGCCGACTAGGCCCACTTGATCATCGCCCAGCGGGAACGGCTCAACGGTGACGCGGTCGAACCCACACAGCGCCACGTAGCCCACCGCAGCAGCGACTTGGCGGGCGAAGTCAAACTTGGGCACCTGGCCAAACGACATCGACTCGCTAGCGTCGAGAAAAATGGTGACAGGAAGTTCGCGCTCCTCCTCGTAGAGCTTGAGGAAAAGGCGGTCGAGGCGGCCGTAGAGATTCCAGTCAATGCGGCGCAGATCGTCGCCAGGGACGTAGTTGCGGTAGTCGGCGAACTCGACCGACTGGCCGCGAGCGCCGCTGCGGCGCTCGCCCTTTGCTGTGCTCTTGGAACGGCGGCGGGCGAGCAGTTGCAACTGCTCTAGCCGTTTCAACAAATCTGGGGATATTAACGCCGCCATGACCTCGGGATCAACCTCGGCGAATGCTCACCAGCAACGGGCAAAATGGCAAGGCCAAGCTGTGGCTGGAATCACGGCTTGAAGGCGAACCAGGAGGGCCACTCCTCGGACTCCGTAACATCAAAATTCCAGCTATCGTGAGCAGCAAATCACTTCACCTCCGCTTGCATACCGAACAGGCGATTAACTATTCGTCCACCTTGTTGTAGATATTGCCATCCTTGACGTAATCATACCCACATATAATTCCTCCCGATTTGACCTTGGGAAGCCGCAACTCGATGTCTTGCTTGACGGCTTCGTAGCGGTGATCTGCGTTGACGAAACAAAAAACCAGCATGTTGTCCGGCATGGCATGTGCCGCCTTCTCGGAGATCATCCGCCATACAATGGAGTGCTCGCCAAAGGGTCGCATAAAAGAGGATTTGTTGATCATCTGATTGGTTGGAGATGTCGATATATTCGCCAGCATCAATTGAGAAAAGTATTGAGCCTTTCCATCTTTTTAAAATGTGTTCGGAATAGATACCCTCTTTAACACCAATCTCGTCACCGGTTACCTCCTTCTCACGGCGGTAGAGCTTGGACACAAAATCCTTTAACTCATTCCCGAACTGATTGCAGTTGTGCGCTTGGATAGAGAAACACAGGCTTGAAACGCCCGTCTTGTCCGATGACCCTCGCCATGTTTAACCCGGCAATACCCCGGCCGGAGGAGAGGCTCAACTGCCAGTCGAGCCCGAGCCACAGCTTGGCCAAGCGCTAAACTGACTTTCGTGGCCTGTCTTTTTTGGCGGGGCGTTTTTTGGCGCGCTTGGCTCCCGGTGGCTTGGCCCCTTTTCGGATGGCTTTTTTCTTTGCATCCTTTTTACGCTTGGTCTCGTCGCGGATTTTTTGGATTTCGCGCTTGGTGACCTTTTTGCTCGTTCGGCTTTTGACTATCGTTTTGCGGCGGATCGGCTCGATG
Source organism: uncultured Verrucomicrobiae bacterium (assembly GCA_937770485.1). GTDB lineage: Bacteria > Verrucomicrobiota > Verrucomicrobiia > Limisphaerales > UBA1096 > UBA1096. Next base: position 68,500 of record CALJHX010000018.1, read on the forward strand.
CTCTTCGGACGCGGCTTGGCCACGAGCCGGATGTGGCATCCTTCGAAGCCGAACGACTTGCGCAGCACGCCGATGAGGTAGCGCGTGTAATTGTCGCTCAATAGCTCCTTGCGGTTGACGAAGAGCAGGAACGTCGGCGGCTTCGAGCTAACCTGCGTGGCGTAAAAGAGCTTGAGCCGGTGACCCTTGGAGCTGGGCGCCGGGCTGCGCTCCATCGCCGCCTGCAGCGAGCGGTTGAGCAGGCTCGTCGGCGTGGTTTTCTGGAGCTGCGAATTGACGTAGCGAATGGCCTCGAGTAGGCGATCCAGTTGGAAACCCTCGATCGCCGACGTGAAAATCACCGGCGCGTAGTCGATGAAAAACAGGTTGGATTTCACCCACTTGGCGAACTCCTCGTACATCAGCTCCTCCTGCTTTTTTCGGCTGAACTTGCGGCCTCCCTGCGCGGCGGCTTTTTTGGCCTCCCGCTTACGGGCCTTCTCCAGTTCGACCTGGAACAGATCCCACTTGTTGACGACGATGACGCAGGCGCAACCGGCGTCGGTGATGCGGTCGCAGATTTTTTTGTCCTGCTCGGTGACTCCCTCGGCGGCATCCATCACCAGCACGGCGAGATCGCACCGCTCGATGGCTTTGTCGGCGCGGTTGACGCTGAAAAACTCCACCGGGTCCTTGATGCGCCGCCGCTTGCGGATGCCAGCCGTGTCGATGAGGTTGTAGCGTTGCCGCACGCCGTCGGTCTCGACCTCGAACGGCACGTCGATAGCGTCGCGCGTGGTGCCCGAGATCTCGCTGACAATGACCCGCTCCGACCGGGTGAGCGCGTTGATGATCGACGACTTGCCGACGTTGGGTCGGCCGACAATGGCGATGTTCAGCGGCGGCTCGGCGGCGGCTTGACCTTCTTCGCCGGTTTCGTCAACCGGCTTGGCCAAGTGCTCCGGCAACCGGCTCACCGCTTGGCCAATGGGGATGTCGATACCCCGCACATGCAGCGCGCTGACCGGGAAAATGTGCTCAAAACCAAGCTCGGCAAACTCGGCGACCCCCCGTTCGTGCGCGGCGATGTCCACCTTGTTGACCATCACGAACACCGGCTTGCCGGCTTCGCGCAGCATCCCGGCGACCTCGAGATCCATCGGCACGACGCCCTCCTGCACGCTGACAACAAGCAAAATCACGTCCACGTCATCGAGCGCGACCTGCACCTGGGTGATGATCTCCCGGGCGAAGTTGTCGCCGCCGCGCTCGCCCTTGAGCAGGCCGATGCCGCCGGTGTCCACCAGCGTGAACGGATGCCCCAGCCACTCGACCTCGGCGCTAAGCCGGTCGCGCGTGACGCCGGGACGGTCGTGTACGATCGCAATCCGCTTGCGCGCAATACAATTGAACAGGGCCGACTTCCCGACATTGGGCCGACCGACGATGGCTACCACTCCTGGCACGCCGCTACTGTACCGCGAACGCGGCGTGAGAGCGAGACGGCGGTGTTTTATGAATCGCCAGCCGACCGGTTTCATGAATAATACGCATCCCGGATGAATCTCGCCGAGCGGACCAAAGTCACCTTCAAACTCGAGCAGCGCCGGGCCATCAGCAGCGGCATCCTCGAGGCGGCGGGCAGCACATTCCTTCTGCTGACCGTGGTCAAGGGCTTTGAAAATCCTGGGCTGATCGCCAAGGCGCTGGTCTCGACAGCGGCCAGCGTGGGCCTGCTGCTCACGCCGGTGGTGGTCACCGTCGTCCAGTCGCTGAAGCTGCCCTCCGCCGTCGCCGCCGGCCGGATGGCACTGCTCGGCGCGGCTCTGTTTTTCCTGATGGCCGCCGTGCCGTCGCTGCCGTTGTTCGTCGCCGGGAGCATCGTGGCGATGTCGTGCTCGACCGGTGCGATCCCGCTGCTCACGCAAATCTTCCGCGACAATTATCCCGCCGACAAACGCGGCCACTACTTCTCGCGAACGGTCTGGTTCCGTGTCATCGCCGCCGGGGCATTCAGCTTTCTCGCTGGCTTGGCGCTCAACGAGACCGGCACCGCCGGCCAGCCGGGCCTCGGCAACTACCGCTGGCTGTTGGTGATCTTCGGGCTCGCGTTCCTGGCGTCGTGGCATTGCCTGAAACATTTCCCGTCCAAGCCGCTCAAGGGCGACGCCGGCGGCCACCCGTTCCGGGCGCTGCGCTACGCCAGGACCGACAAGCTCTTTCGCCACGCGCTGATCTGCTGGATGATTATGGGCTTCGGCAACCTGATGATGATCCCGATCCGCGTCGAGTACCTGACCAACCCGGTTTACGGACTCGAACAAAACGCGCTCACCATCGCCACGCTGATTTTGGTCATCCCGAACGTTTTCCGGTTGCTGCTCAACCCGTTTTGGGGGCGGCTCTTTGATCGCATTAATTTTTTCCTGTTGCGCGCCGTATTGAACCTGTTTTTCGCCGTGGGAATCCTGATCTTTTTCAACAGCGACACGTTGCTTGGCATGGCAATTGGGCAGATTTTCTTTGGCATTGCCCACGCCGGTGGCGATATCGCCTGGGGCATGTGGGTGACCAAGCTCGCGCCGCCCAACCGCGTGGCCGACTACATGTCCGTGCACACGTTTTTCACCGGCGTCCGCGGCGTACTCGCACCTATAATCGGCTTCAGCGTGCTGGCTTCCGGCCTGGCCATCGGCAGCCTGAGCCTGATCAGCGCCGGGCTGATTGTCCTCTCGGCCATCCTGCTGATCCCAACCATCAAGCAAACGCGTGAGGAACGCCCAACTCAGGCAGTGACCGAGGAACTCAGCGAGTAGTGAATTATGGCGTGGCGGTGTCGGCGGTGCGCCAGAGGTACCAGGCAGCGACAGTGCGGTAGGGTGCCCAGCATTCGCCGGCAGCGAGCAGCTCTTTCGGCTTGGGCAACTCGGCCAAGCCCTTGGCCAAGGCGAATCCTTTCTGTATGCCGTAATCGGTCCCAGGCAGCACGTCCGGGCGGCCCAATCGGAAGATCAGCAGCATCTCAACAGTCCAGCGACCAACGCCCTTGATGGAGGTCAACCGATCAACCAACTCATCGTCACTCATCAGGTTAGCCTGGCGCGAGTCGGGCACGATGCCGTCTTTCGCCGCCTGGGCGATGTTTTGGATGTAACGGGCTTTTTGGTTGGAAAGCCCGACGCCGCGCAGTTGCTCGAACGGCTTCCGCAACACCCTCTCTGGCTCGGGAAATTTCCGGCCGAGAAACAGATCAAGGAAACGGTCAAAGATGATCGCCGCCACTTTGCCGGTGAGTTGCTGGTAGGCAATCGAGCGAACGAGCGTTGCGTAGATCGTGCGGTTTTTGCTCGGCACGAGCTCGTACGGGCCGATGCGGCGGATGACCTTGGCCAAGTCCGGATCGACTTTTTTGAGGTGGCGAACGGCTTTCGCTGAGTCCATGGCCAAACTCTTGGTTTAGTGACCCGGATCGGCGGCGGGCGGCTCGAAGTAGTCGCCACGGAGCCAGTCGGCGATAAGGCCGATTTCTTTATCGGTGAGGATTTTCTTCACGCCGAACGCAGGCATGCGGTCATTGTTATCCGGATAAAACTTTTCGTGCTCCGGGTTTTTCACGAAGTCGACGATCCATTGGCGCGAGCCGTAGCCGGTGAGGTCGGGGCCGTCGGCATCGGGGTCCGGCTCGCCGAATGCGTGGCAGTCGATACAGCCGATGTTGTCCTTGAGATCTTCGATGCCCTTCCGGATCAACGCTGCGTCGGACTGGTCATCCGCCGCTTGGCCGGGCAGCTTGGCCTGCGCGGAGAGAGCGACGGCAATGGCGTCGAGCATTATATGATCCTCGGTGTCGTACCTGCGGACTTTGCGGTTGAGGAATTTTTTGTACATGTCGCCGTCCTTGTGCGCGGTGCCGCCGAAGTAGCGGGCGCTGATGTATTTGTCCGGGTCGAGCAAATCACGAATCCACTGGCGAGTGGCGAAGCCCTTCAAGTCCGGCGCCTCGGGCGCGTCCTTCGGCTTGGTGCTGGCGATCACGTCGAACGGGCCTTTGGCCTTCGCCTGCAACAGCGACCGAACCGTCTGCCATTCGTTTGTCGAGGATTGGCGCGCCAGCCAATCGGGATGCACAGCGTCGCCGGAGAAAAACCGGCTCGTCATCTCCGTGCGTTTCTCCAACTCGTCGAGCGGCACGGCCTTGGCCAGTTCCACGGCCAAGCCGTCGTGGCCATCGTAGCGGTGGCAGCTTGCGCAGTGCTGAGCGAATAGTCGCGCGCCCTGCGTTTTTGGGTCGTCTTTGAGCAGCGACAGTGCGGTGGACTCGATGCCTCTGTCCTTGGCCAAGGCGGTGACACGGTGGGCGTCCCGCGCGTCGTCGAGGACAGCCTTGAGGTATTTGGCGCTGTTCGGCCCGGCGACATCCTCCCGCTTGGCCAAGTACGTCAGCGCACCGGCACCGCCGAGGAACACAAAAATAATGCCGACATTAAACACGTGCCCAAGATTCCAGCGGCCGATGAACGGCATCAGGCAAATCAAACCGACAGCCATCCCCGGGATGTAAATGGCACCCCACACCTCGTTTTCGCCGGCGAAAAACGGCAGCTTGAGAAACTGAAACAGGAACAGGAAATACCAGTCCGGACGCGCGGCGGAAAACGGCTCGGACGGATCAGCCGGCGCACCCAGATGCGCGCCGTGGTGCCACAGCACAAACCCCAGCACCGCCACCGTCACCGCGAGGCACGCCACGACATCCTTGAAAACCTGATCCGGCCAAAAGTAGGCGTTTCGCTTGATCACCGGCTCGGCCGGCGTGATGCCGTGACGGCGGAACAGGTAAATGTGCCCGACGATGAGCAGCACCAGCAGGCCCGGCAGCACACCGGCGTGCAGCGCAAAGAAGCGCGTCAGTGTGTGATGCCCATACTCGGTGCCACCGACGACGAGCTTTTGCATCTCCGGCCCGGCGAACGGGACGAGGTTCATCAGGTTGGTGGCGACACGGGTGGCCCAAAATCCTTTTTGATCCCACGGCAACAGATAGCCGGTCAGCGACAGGGCCAGCACGAGCAGCAGCAGCAGGACACCGAACCAGTAGTTCACCTCACGCGGCGCCTTGTACGCGCCGTCGATCACGACCTGCATCAGGTGCAGCAGCAGCAGCAGCGGCATGAACTGCGCCGTCCAGTGGTGGATGCCGCGCAGCAGCCAGCCGCCGGTCATCTCGTTTTGGATGTAGTTAACCGACTCCCACGCGTCGCCGGAGCTGGCGCTGTAGCCCATCCACAAAAACACGCCGGTGACGAACTGTACGAAGATGGTGAACGTGAGTGTGCTACCCCAGACATAGCGCCACCGCGAGCCACCGGGGATATTCTCAAACAACACCGACTTGGTGATCTGAAAAACGCCCGTGCGGTGATCGATCCAGTCCAGCAGCGACTTCATGATATCGGAACCGCATGGCTGTGGCCGGGTTGAAAATTCTGGAACTTCACCCACACCTCCGTCTTGTTGCGGACGTCAATTTGCAACGGATCCATCGCGCGCGGGCTCACGCCCCC
>CALJHX010000019.1 GCA_937770485.1 uncultured Verrucomicrobiae bacterium
GATGAAACGAACCATCCTCATTATAACCGCCGCGTTTATGTCGCTTGGCGCAACGCGCTTCGCCAAGGCGGAGCACGTTCACGGACTCCAGTGCGGCCACGCCGCGAGCATTTGGTCCAGCATCGACTCGGCGTCCCAACGCTACGCGCCTGACCGTGCTGTGGACATCGAGCAGTTCGACCTCGACGTCACGCCGGACTTCAAGAATCGCCGCGTCGCCGGCACCGCCACGTTCACGTTTAAGCCGATCCTCAAGCCGCTTGGCCAACTGAGACTCGACGCGCACGACCTCGAGATCAGTAAAGTCACCGCCGGCAGTTCGGAGATCGCCGCCTGGCAGAACACCGATCGGGCATTGATTGTGACTTTCACCAAGCCGATCGCGGCGGACGAGCAGGCCAAGCTCACCGTCACCTACGAGGCTGAGCCGAAAAAGGGACTCTACTTCCGCACGCCAGAGATGGGCTACGACTCCGGCGACACACACATTTGGACACAGGGCGAATCGATCGAAGCGCGGCACTGGTTCCCCTGCTTTGACGCGCCCAACGAGTTTTTCACCTCGACGATGACCTGCAGAGTGCCCGAGACGATGGTCGTCCTCTCCAACGGCAGCAAGGTCAGCGACTCAGTCGATGCCGACTCTGGCCTACGCGTCGTCAAGTGGAGTCAGGACAAGCCACATGTCAACTACCTCATCACGCTTGTCGCCGGTCACTTCAAGCGCATCGAAGAGAAGCACGGCGACTTGTCGATGTCCTTCTGGACCGCGCCGTCCGACTTCGCCAACGCCACCAACTCATTTCGCGATACCAAAGCGTGCATGGAGTTTTTTGAAAATGAAATCGGCGTACCCTACCCTTGGGCCAAGTACGATCAGGTCACCGTGCAGGACTTCCACTGGGGCGGTATGGAGAACACCAGCATCAGCACGCTCAACGCCTCAACGCTGTTCAGCAGCGAGACGGAAAACATCCGCAGCAGCCAGGGGTTGATGGCGCACGAACTGGCGCACCAATGGTTCGGTGACCTTGTCACCTGCAAGGACTGGAGCCAGCTCTGGCTCAACGAGGGATTTGCCACCTACTACACGCACCTGTTCGCTGGCAACAAGGATGGTCTCGATGAGATGCGCTACGGCCTTTACCGCGATCGTAAGAGCCTTACCGGCCGCAGCGGTGACACCACTGCGATGGTCAACCGCAAATACAACACTCCAGAGGAAATGTTCCGAAAATACGGATTTATGTCCTATTCCAAGGGAAGCTGGGTCCTGCATATGCTGCGCTCACAGCTTGGCCCTGAGCTGTTCCGTAAATGCGTCCGCACCTACCTTGAGCAACACAAACACGGCAACGTCGTCACCGAGGATTTGCGCTCGATTATCGAGAAAATCTCCGCCCAGTCGTTCGACCGGTTCTTCGATCAGTACGTCTTTCACGCGCACCATCCCGAGTTGAAAATAAGCTATGCGTGGGACGAGAAAACCAAGCTGGCCAAGCTCAGCGTGCAGCAGACGCAAAAGGTTGACGCGAACGTCATGCTGTTCCACGTGCCGGTGCCGATTCGATTCAAGGTCGATGGCCAAATCGTCGATCTCAAATTGCAGATCACCAAGACGTCCGAAGACTTCTATTTCCCCTTGGCCAAGGCTCCCTCGATCGTTCGTATCGACCCCGATGTGACGCTCCTGGCCAAGTTCAGCTTCACGCCTTCGACGGCGTTGCTACACGCGCAGTTGGCTGATGATAGCGACGCGCTTGGCCGTCTTCAGGCTGTCGAGATCTTGGCCAAGCGTAAGGACAAAACCACCCGCGAGAAACTGAAACATGCGCTGCAAAACGACTCATTTTACGCCGTGCGAATCGCCGCTTCCAAGGCGCTGCGTGGCATTGGTGGTGACGAAGCACTGGCCGCGTTGACCGACTCGACCGACCAGCCAAACGCCAAGGTGCGCCAGCAGGTGATCTCCAACATCGCCAGCCAGTACAAACCGGCCGCCTTGGCCGCGCTCAAGCAGAGCCTAGCCAAGGAGAAGAACCCGGCCATCCGCTCGCGTATCATCAACGGACTGACCGGCCACAACGACAAGGAGGCGCGCAAGTTCATTAACCAGGCGCTTGATTCCAATTCGTTCCGGCACCAACTCGCCGACGCAGCTGTGAGTGCGCTCCGAAAACAGGACATCCCAGCGAACATCGCCAAAATTCGCGGCGCGCTGGAAAACGACGGTAAGAAATTCACCACCAACGGCTACGCCTCAGGTCTGCGAGCGCTTGGCTACCTGGGGCGAAACCAAAAAAACAGGACCGGCATCCGTGAGTTCCTCATCGGCCACGTGAACAATCCCAAGCGCCGAGTCGCCTTGGCTTCCATCGACGCGCTTGGCCAACTGGGAGATCCGCGAGCCATTGCCGTGCTTGATAAGTTCACTGGTGCAGCCGAGGAGGACCCCACTCGAAAAGCCGCTGAGCGGGCGGTCGAGAAACTCCGTGCCGGCCGCAAACCAGTTGACGATTTCAAAAACCTCCGCCAAGAAGTCACCAGCCTAAAGAAGTCCAACTCTAAACTAATCAATGAGTTAGATGACCTAAAAAACCGTTTCGACGCGGCTATCGGTAAAAAAAAGGCTGAAAAAAAGTGAAACCTTTGCCGGATAATGATTGAATACCCCAACGTCGAGCTTTGTCAGAAACCAAGCTTGTTAGAAACCAAAGCTGAAAGGCACAGAAAAAATGAAATCGTTTAAATTAATCCTCACGACGGTTGCCATCTCGATGGCAATGTTCTCCGCAAACGCGGAAGAGAAAAAAGAAAAAGCAGCAACCAAGAAAGGTCAAGCGGCGAAAGAGCGCACTGTTACGGGCACTATCATGTGTGGCAAGTGCACGCTCAAGAAAACCGACGCCTGCCAGGCCGCATTACAGGTCAAGCGGAAGGGCAAGGATGGCAAGGAAGTCACTCGAGTCCTCCTGCTCAAGAACGACGCCGTCACCAAGGCGTTTCACAATAAGATCTGCGGTGGCGACAAAATCGCCGTTGCAGTGACCGGCAAGTTCGAAGGCAAAGGCAAAAAACGCTTGCTGGTTGCCAGCAAGATCGCCGACCCACCTCCTGCAAAAAAGGGGAAGGGCAAGAAGAAGGCCTGATCGGCCTGCCAAATTTTACAGCACGCCCCAGCCAAATTGGCTAGGGGCGTTTTTTTTTGCCAGGGGAAATCGCCGCCTTGGCCGATCTCAACCCGGTGGCCAATCCATCTTACGCCCTCCGAGAATGTGGCAGTGCAGATGTGGCACGGTTTCGCCTGCGTCCCTGCCGTTGTTCAGTACAAGCCGAAACCCGTCTTCGCCCAGACCGAGCGAACGAGCCACATCCGCCGCCTTGAGCAGTAGGTGGCCCAACAGCTTTTGATCCTCCGGCTGGGCCTCGTTGATGCGTGGGATTGGTTTGCGTGGAATCACCAACACATGCGTAGGAGCCTTCGGGTCGATGTCCCGGAACGCCACGACCTGATCGTCCTCGTACACAATGTCGGCCGGGATCTCCTTGTCACAGATTTTCTCAAATAGTGTCTTTCCCATTGGTCAGTGCCCGGGGAGCCTGCCCGATCAGCTGGTGATGTTCGAGCCAAACCAAAGTCAATATTACTGTTGACTAATTCTGAGTTATTGGGTATCCACACTCGTGTCTTACAACCTACACTAAAAAATGAATGACGCACCCCCACTCATGGAGCCGTCCCTGGCGGTTTGGAACCCCACCGCGGCACCTTGATCCTGGTACTGGGCATTCTCAGCTTGGTTTTGTGCGGCTTATTCACCGGCATACCCGCCTGGATTATGGGCAAGGGCGACCTCATAAAGATTCGTGGCGGCACCATGGACCCCGAGGGCGAAGGTTCCACCAAGGCTGGTATGATCTGCGGAATTATTTCTTGCACCATCACTGCAGTCACTTTGGTCATTTTCATATTATTAATTTTTGTTGGAGGAGGCCTTGCCGCATTGAGTAACTGACTCTGACCACAGGGTAATCTGGCAACCGAAAAAAACTATAACTCGCACAACTGGTGCGATCCTCCGTATGCGCTGCATACCCGTTAATTGGCATCGCAGATCGTGGACATGGAATATTATTTCAAGGCAAATGACGACAACGAGTACGGGCCGCTTGAGCAGGCGCAGATTCGCGACTGGCTTGGGCAGGGCCGGATGGACGGCAACTCACAGGTGCGCTCGGCCGACTCCGAAGACTGGTCGCCGCTGTCCGGCCATCCGGAGTTGAGCGAACTCCTTGCCCCTCCAAGGTCAACACCACCACCACCCACCCCCTCATCTCAGGCGGACGCTATTCATTATGCTCCCCATCGAGGATCAATGATCCTCACGTTCGGGATTTTGGGTATAGCCTGTTGTTTCCCTTTCGGTATCGCAGCATGGATCATGGGCAACACTGATCTTGCCCAGATCGAAGCCGGTATGATGGATCCAAGCGGCAAAGGCACCACCAATGCCGGCAGGATTTGCGGCATCATAGGAACCATAATAGCAATCATCGGCTGTGGAGCTCAGTTGCTAATTTTCGCCTTGAATTTTTCTCAAATGTAAACGCCACGCGCTTGGCCAAGTGGCGCTATCACTACTCGTCATCCTCGACTCCGCTAGCTTTGTCGGCCGGGCAGCCGGCGCGGAGCCAGCCGTTGACAAACGGATCGAGGTCGCCGTCCATCACCGCCTTCACGTCGCTCGCCTGTACGTTGGTTCGCAAATCCTTCACCATGCGGTACGGCTGGAAAACATAGCTGCGAATCTGGTTGCCCCACGAGATGCTCCCCTTGTCTCCGTAGAATTTCTCCAACTCGGACTTCTGCTCATCCTCGCGCCGCGCGGTGATCTTGGCCATGAGAATGTTCATGGCGGTCGCGCGGTTTTGGTGCTGCGAACGCTGGTTTTGGCAGGCAACCACCAGCCCTGTAGGGACATGCCGGATACGCACCGCCGTCTCCACCTTGTTGACATTCTGCCCGCCCTTACCGCCGGAGCGGAATGTGCCTACCTCGAACTCGGCCGGCGGTAGTTCCTCCTGCTCGCTCTCCTCGATTTCAGCAATGACATCGACACTGGCGAAACTGGTGTGGCGGCGTTTGTTCGAGTCGAACGGCGAGATACGCACAAGCCGGTGTACCCCCCTCTCGGCCTTACAAAAGCCGTAGGCATTCTCGCCGGCGATCAGCAGCGTAGCGCTCTTGATGCCGGCGACTTCACCCGGGAGCAATTCGCTGATCTCGACCGTCCAGCCGCGCTCCTCACCCCAGCGCTGGTACATGCGCAAGAGCATGTTGGCCCAGTCGCACGACTCTGTGCCGCCGGCGCCGGCGTTGATAGAAAGGATACAGCTGCTTCGATCGTGCGGTCCGTCGAGCATCAGCTCCAGTTCGAGCGCCTCAAGACGCCCGGTGAACTTGGCCAAATCGGCCGTCAAATCGGACTGGATGTCCTTCTGCGTGGCCTCGTCCTCGCCATCCGCCAGCTCGAGCATCGTCTGCATGTCGGCGTGCTGCGTCTCGGCCTTGAGCAACGGCTCGATGCGGCGCTTGAGCGAAGAAGACTCATCGACGATTTTTTGGGCGTAAGTGCGATTGTCCCAGAAATTGTTCTGGGACATCTCCCCCTCGATTTCCGTCAGGCGGTTTTGTGTCTTTGGAACGTCAAAGATACCTCCTGAGATGAACAATTTGTTCTGCAGCAGCTTTCAGTTGATCCTCAATGTCCTCAAACATAACCGCGCTCAATGTATTTTTTAATGTTTCAAGTTTCAAGTTTTAAGATTAGTTCGCGGCTCCCGGTTCTTCAAAATTAAGACAGGGTGGGGGTTAAGGATTCATTCTTTGAATTAGACGCAGAGCCGTGTTCTTTCGTGGCTAAAAAAGTTTTCAGTTCTTCAAGTCCTTGATCATCCGTGAGATTCGTGTCCCGTTCTCAAAATGAGAACTAAAAACTTCACCCCCAGATTCCCTGATCCTTAAGTTGTTTTTCCGCCTGTTCGGCCCAGCCACGGTTGGCGGCGGGGCTGGCGGGGCTGGGGTGCAGGATGCGGCCTATCTTTACGTCCGCTTGGCCAAGCACTTCGCGCGCTTTTTTCTCGGCGAACCCGCCGACGGCAACGAGCCATTCCGGCTGCAAAATCGCCACTACCCTGACCAAGTGCGCGTTGCAGATTTCCTCAAGCGGCCGGGTCTCGCCAGCGGGCAGCTTGTCCGGCGTGCGGTTGCGGCCGGTGTCCTCGAGGAAGGCCAACGGGCAGTAGTTCACGACGAAATGCCCAGCGAAGAAAGCCTCTGGTTGCCCAAATTTCTCGCTGAAAAACCCCCAAAACCGCCGGCCACTCACCTCGCTGCGCGGGCAGTCAAGGCCCAACACGGGGCGCTTGGGATGCTCTTTGGCCGGCTTGCCGATGGGCGCGTCAATGCGTAGCCAGTCGCGAACGGCGGCCACCTCGCCGAACGGCACGCCGACCTGTGCCATACCAAAGGGCCCGGGGTTCATCCCTAAAAAGATCGCGCGCTTGGCCCCGCCGCCGTAGCGGCTGAGAAACTGCTCGTGCGCCGCCCAAGCATAATCGAGCGGGTTGTAAACGAACTCGACCGGCGGCAAAAAGCCAAGTCGGTTGACGGCATCTCGCAGCTCGGCGGCAGCAGCGATAAGTTGAGCGGCTTCGGCGCGTTTCGGCACAGCGGCGTTATAGCCCCAACGCCAGCGGTTGGCCAAGGTTTGCGTTGCAGCACAAGGGCGGCGGGTCTACGATTTCAGCCGTTCGCGCAGCCAGACAACCATGAGTGAAAAAATGATGATGACCATCGCCCACGCCATCAACGACGTGGTGCTGGTGGTGCTTAAGACACCGGAGGTTCTCGAGCCGGTCGGGATCACGCAGGAAAAGTTTTTTGCCAAGGTGCTGGGCTATGACGAGACCGGCCTATGGGTGCAGTTCCCCGACTTCGAGCTGCCGGTGCGAGTGGGTGAAGACTCCAACCTGTGGGTCCCCGAGTCGATGCAAAAGGTCGATGCCTCGGCAATGATCCCGTGGGGGGCGATCGGCACCGTCATGCATTTCCCAAACGTCGAGGGTTACGACAAGCCCAGCCCGTTCAACCGTGACATCGGGTTCAGTAGCAAAACTGAGGATTAGGCGTAACCTTCCCGCTTTCCAAGATGTATCTTGTGAAAGTGTTTGAGATGACCAAACTGTTCTCACACTGCATGCCGCCAACCCGTTTCTACCCGAGCTGGGTAATTGGCCGACTGGTGGCTGCCACGATCCTCCTCGCTCAAACAGCGATGGGCGATGACGACAGACTCAAGGTTCTGCCTGCCGTTAAGGTAGACCTGCCCGGGTTGACGGCTCGCCAAATCATCAAAAAAGCCAGCGAGGCAGCCAAGCGCAACGGCATAGGCGAGACCGTCTTTTCTTTTCTACGTCAAGCTGACGTTGAAGACCTCGATTCAAAAGGAAACATCCGGAAGGGTTACACCAAGACCTACCGCGCCTACACCGATGGACGTGACCAGGAACTGGTTAAGGTGGACGGCAAGCCGGCAAGCCACCAACAAGTCGCTCGCGAACAAGCCAGAAACCGTGAACGACAACGCAGATACCTGGCGCGAAAAAAGGAAGGCGGCACCAATAAAAGTGGAAACTTGGTCATAAAAAACGTGGATTTGTTCCAGGAAAAATTTACGCCTGTTCTAGCTGGCATAGAATCAGTTAATGCTCGCCCGGCCTACGTTATTCAACTGCAGCCAAACAAGGAACACAAACTCAAGAGCCGAACTGTTAACCGCTTCATGAACCAACTCAACGCCAAGCTGTGGGTGGACAAGGAGGAGTTTCATATCGCCAGAATCAACGCAAAACTAAAAAAACCGGTCACGTTCCTGGGTGGCTTGGCAGGATCAGTGAATGCGATCAACATTTCCGTTTCCCAAAAACGATTGGCCAGTGACACGTGGGTAGACGAAAGCGTTTCTGCAAATTTTGACGCCAGGATATTCTGGAAAACCTACCACTTCCGAATGAAGAGTCGGTCCAGCCACTTCGAGGCCGCCACCCCACTTGGCAACAACAACGGAACAAAACCTCCGAAAAACAAACCGGATCAGTTATTTTAAACTAAAACACCCCGGGTATTACTCCTGTTTGGTTTCCTTAACCCCAAAACATAAGATGGCGCTACCCAGATCAACTACTCCGCTTTCGGCCAAAACATTGTCGATCAAATGGGTTATAGACCAAATGCCAAAAGCCTTATAAGGCAATCCAAAAGGAACGCCTTTTTTATTTTTCAACCAGGTTTCCAAGAAAGCCTTCTTTCCCTCTTGACACACCTCTCCGCATAGGCATCTTTCTGAAAAACATAGGCTTCCGGATTTGCCGGGAGGCTTGTAACCAAGGAGTCTAATCATGTTGAAGATCAGTGCAGGCAGCGGGGGCTGCGAAGAATTCTGCGACGGGATCGCCCGGCGTGACTTCATCCGGATCGGTGCCATGGGCATCGGCGGGCTGACCATGGCCAACATCCTCGAGAGCGAGGCTAAGGCCGGCATCGGCTCCTCGCACAAAGCGGTCATCAATATTTTCCTCCCCGGCGGGCCGCCGCACCAGGACATGTTCGACTTGAAACTGGATGCGCCCCGGGAGATCCGCGGCGAGTTCAACCCAATCTCCACAAACGTCCCCGGCCTCCAAATTTGCGAGGAGTTTCCGCGCATGGCGAGGATGATGGACAAGTTTACCGTCATTCGATCCATCGTCGGTGCCACCGGCGGACACGATGCCGAGCAGTGCATGACCGGCCGCTCGCCCCGCAACCAGCCGCCCGGCGGCTGGCCCGGCATTGGCTCCATTTTATCCAAGTTAAAAGGCCCGGTGAAACCGGACATGCCTCCGTTCATCGGCCTCTCACCCAAAACCGGCCATATCGAGTGGAGTGACCCCGGCAAAGCCGGCTTCCTTGGCCCGGCGCATGCGGCCTTCAAGCCCTCCGCCGAGGGTAAGGATGACATGACACTCAACGGCATCACGCTCGAGCGTCTGGACGACCGCCGCAAACTCCTGGAAAGTTTCGACCAACTCCGGCGAGACGTCGACAACTCCGGCTTGATAGAGGGCATGGACGCCTACAACCAACAGGCATTTGGCATGCTCACCTCCGGCAAACTCGCCGAGGCGCTCGACATAGGGAAGGAAGACGTGAAGCTGCGCGACCGCTACGGCCGTGGCACTCCCAAGTTGACAGCCGACGGCGCGCCCAAGCTGCTCGATCACTTCCTGCTCGCCCGCCGCCTCGTCGAGGTGGGTGTGCGCTGTGTGTCGCTCTCCTTCAGTCGGTGGGACTGGCACGGCGGAAACTTCAACCGCGCCCGGCAGGATTTCCCCATGCTCGACCAAGGCATCACTGCACTCGTCGACGATCTGCACCAACGCGGATTGGACAAGGATGTCGTCGTCGTTTGCTGGGGTGAGTTCGGCCGTACACCGACCATCAACAAAGACGCCGGCCGCGACCATTGGCCGCGCGTCTCGTGCGGCTTACTCGCCTGCGGCGGACTCAATCACGGACAGGTCATCGGTGCGACCGACCGCCTCGGCGGCGAGGCCAGCGACCGGCCGGTAACCTTCGCCGAGGTGCACGCCACGCTGTATCACGCGCTGGGCATCGACCCAAATACTACCACCATCGACGATCTCAACGGTCGGCCGCGGTACCTGGTTGAGAACAACACCCAACCGCTGCATGAGGTCATCTGACCGGCGAACAATACTTTCGCGAATCCCTCCCTGGCCAACCCGGGAGGGATTTGTTTTTTTGATGGTGACGCTATTCAGCGCCGCGCTTGGCCAAGGGGCCGACATTCGATTGACCATCGAGCGAACTGATCCCCTGGAATTATCTTGGGTAACCGCCTCAGTCACCCAGTCCGGCTCGATCTCAATTATACCCGACACACAACTCGAAACATCGACTGATCTCATCCATTGGCAAGTACTTGGCCAATCACAAACCGGAGGACTCGACACCCCGTCACTCACCGTCAGCCGCATAATCGAAACGACAGCCAGCCCGTGCTATTTCCGCATCCGCTCGCAAGTCAACCTGCCAAATGCTGACTTGACCAAGCACAACTTGGTTGCCGCCGATCTGCGTGGCGCTAACCTCTCCGACGCAAACTTGGCCAACACCGACCTGGCCCTGGCCAAACTCGACGGCGCAGACCTCACTGGCGCAAATCTCACCGGTGTAAATTTCGCCGAGACTGTGCTTGGTAGCGTCAACTTCACCGACGCCAATCTCACCGGCGCAACGACCGCTCCGTGGCACCACTTCCCCGAAACGGTTTACCGCAACACCACCCTGCCGGACGGCACCGTCAAAACCGACACGCCCGAACGGCGGTTGCTCATTAAGCTCTATGTAGATGGTGCGCCCAAAGTGGAGTTGGCAGGACGTGATTTTTCCGGATGGGATTTGCGCGGCGTGGAGTTACAAAACCGAAACTTGTCCAAGTGCAACTTCACCGGCACCGATCTGCGGAACACTAAACTCGCCGGAGCAAACCTCACGCTGGCAAATCTCCTGGGCGCCACCGGTTTCGAGCCGGTTGATCACGAAGCCGTCATCCTTCACCAAACAACACTCCCGGACGGTACGGTTAGCGACTGACTCGCTTCAGTCGTCGAGCCACGTGAACTGTGGATTATCGCTCTCGCCGCTCAAGTGAATTGTGCGATCACCGACGACCAAATTCATCGGCTGGCCCGGTTTTTGCGGCCCAGCCATGTTCGGTAACAAGCCGAAGTAGCTGTTGTTTCGAAAACGGTTCGGGTCGATTTCGCTCTGCCAGTCGCCCGCCTCGTCTATGAACGTCCGCAGCCCGACATTTTTGCCGTGTAGCAAAATGCCCCGCGCACTCGACTTCGATTCACCTTCAAAAATAAACCGATTGCCTTCCACCAAAATGCCCCGCGTGTAATCCCTCAATCGCAGCCCGTTGTGCCACCAATCAAACCGGGATTCGCCCGGCGCGACCAGATGAAACGTGTTGTCCCGAATCTCGAACGTCTTCCCGTCGTTCACGCTCCCGCCGCCAACGCAACCGGTGAAACGGTTGTTGCGGATCACTACACCTCGGTTGCCGCCGGTGTCGAAGTTGAACCCGATGCCGCAGTTAGTCACCGTATTCTCGTAAAACTCCGCTCGTTTCAGAAACGCCCCGCCAAGCGCGATGCCGTTGGTGATGTCGCGAACCTCGTTGTGATGCACGCGCACATCGACTCTGCCTTTGGCCAAGTCCGCACTGCGGTGGCTAACCATGATGCCGGTGCAGTACGGCCAAGCCGTCCCCGCGCTTGGTCCCCGGACATAACCCTCGACGATACAGTGGCGTATCTCGATGATTGAGTCGCGATAACCCGGCAGCTTTGATCCGTCGCCCATGGCGGAGATCACGCGAATCGCAAATACCTCACGCCACGACGGCCTGCCACCTTGCGCCCCAAAACCGCTCGCCAACACACGCTCGACCCGCGCCTGCTTCGCCAGCAGATCGATCCCGGCCGTTTTTTTCAAACTCGGCCCGAGCGCCGCTTTCATTCCGACCCAGTTACAGTCGAGTGACAAATCGGCGACCCGTAGGTTGTCGAAGTCGCGCTTGGCCAAGCGCTGTTTCCCCGGTTCACCACTGAACTGCGGCCCCCAGCCGCCGCTGATCACGCTGTGATAGGCTGACTTGATTTGCCGATGCCGCGCACCCGGTACGAGCCTGAGAGTCGTTTTGTCGATGCCAGCCCCGTTCACGTGCCAGCGGGGGCGCAGCCGGATGCCGTGCGTCTCGTATTTACCCGGTAAAAAACGCAGAACCAATCCGTCGCCGTAGAAACCGTGCTCCTCAGCCAGACGCTCGAGCGCTTGGGCAAGCTTCGTCGCCGTCGAGGCGTCGATTGGCCTAGATGCGGCCTGGCCATCCCCGAACGACTCGTGCCTCACAGCCAGCCAAACCGTCTGATCTGGAGCCGCCGGCCACTCGATCTCCTGCGCCGAAGCGCTTGGCCAAGCGACGAGCAGGACAACGAAACGAATCTGGTGGAGAAACCAATTCACAGCACTTGGACAAGCTTGGCCCGAAGCGGTTTATTCGTCAATTGATTGAAAAAACTGGAGTGTGGAGTAAGCGTGACTTTTTTTGGTGATAACGCGTATAACCCCTCAGAGATGAATACTCGATTGCGTTGGATCAGTTTGGTCTGCAGCTTAACCGTGGGTTCGGTTTTTGTCGGTGCGGAAACGAAGTCGCAGAATGCCCCAACCCCGCCTCCCGGCTATAAGACTCGGCTGGAGATTTTGGCGGCGTTTGGCAGTGGGAAACTGGATATCGTCGAGCGGGATGTGCCGCTACCGGATTGCGTCGTGCTGGAGAAGGACATCGAGTACGGAAACGCCGGCGGCCACTCGCTGCAGCTCGACCTCTACCGGCCGGCGAAAATCATCACGCCGGTGCCGGCGCTTCTTTTCATCCACGGCGGCGCGTGGAAGAGCGGGAAGCGGCAGGATTACCATTTCTACACGGCGGCATTCGCCAAAAAGGGATACGTAGTGGCCACGGCCAGTTACCGCCTGGTCGACCAGGCGCCATTCCCGGCGGCGGTACAGGACTGCAAGTGCGCCGTCCGCTGGCTCCGGGCCAACGCCAAAAAATACAACATCGACCCCACGCAAATCGCCGTGATCGGCGGCTCGGCGGGCGGGCATCTCTCGATGATGCTCGGCTACTCGGATGATCCCGGACTCGAGGGCGACAGCGGCAACAAAGATGTCAGCAGTCGCGTCAGTGCGGTCGTCAACATTTACGGTGTGTACGACATGACGACCCAGTTTGCAAAGGACAGCGACTCGGTTAGCAACTTTCTCCAGGGCAAATCCATCGACGAGGCGCCGGAGTTGTACCGGCAATCATCGCCGCGATTTCATTTGGACAAAACCGACCCGCCCACGCTGATCCTGCACGGGACGATCGATGAGCTTGTGCCCATTGCCCAAGCGGACGCGCTGGCGGCGCATCTCAAGCGATTGAAGATCCCGCACTCCTACGGCCGGCTCAACGGCTGGCCACATACGATGGACTTGGCCAAGCCGGTCAACGACTACTGCCAGGCGATGATGGATCATTTTTTCGCCAAGCACATCCCGCTGCCGCAAAAGAAACATTGATCGCCGACGTTTACAAACTGATGTTTCTCCGTTAAACTAACGTTCTTGTGAACCTTAAAACGCTGGACAGATTTTGTGAGAGGGGGATCGTTGGGCTGGTGCTGACAGCGCTCGTTTTTTCGGCGCTGGCCACCGGGGCGGTCCGGGCGCCTGAGTTTGTCGTAGTGGAGTTGCTGGTGGCCGCCGCAGGCATTCTTTGGATAGCCCGCATCTGGCTTGAGCCAGGCTACAATCGTCTGCTTTTCCCGCCGATCGGCGCGTGTCTTCTGCTCTTTCTTGCCTACGCGCTGTTTCATTATCTCCGGGCGGATGTCGAGTACACGGCACGCATTGAGGTGCTGCGCCTGCTGGTTTATGTGCTGCTTTTTTTCGTGGTGCTAAACAATCTGAACAAATCGGACTGGACGCAACTTACGCTGTACGTGATGGTGTTTACAGGCGGGACGATCGCCATTTACGGCATCGTGCAAGTAATTGCCGGATTGGATCATGTCTGGACCTTCACCCGGCCAGAGCAGTACACCGGTCGCGGCTCGGGAACGTTCATCAACCCAAACCATTTTGCCGGTTTCCTTGGAATGCTGCTGCCGGTTTGCCTGGCGGCGGTGCTGACAGGCCGCGGCAGCCAGCCGATGCGTATCCTGCTCGGCTACTCGGCCCTGTTGCTGCTAGGAGGCGTGGCGGTGAGTATGTCGCGCGGCGGCTGGGCCTCAACCAGTCTAGCCTTGGCTGCCGTTATCGGCGTTCTCGCCTGGCGGAAACAGTTTCGACTGCGGAGCATCCTGCTGGGTTGCATCGTGTTCGGGCTTATCGGGGCGTTTTTGATGAAATCAGACTTCGCACAGGACCGACTGCGGAACGTCAACCAGCCGGGCACGACAGGATACGTCGGCTCGCGGGCTGAATTGTGGGGCGCTGCGGTCGATGTATGGAAGGAAGAAAAGCTGCTGGGCGTCGGGCCGGGGCATTTCGATCACCGCTTCCCGGAGTATCGACCGGAGCGGCTGCAGTCGCGACCAGTGAGGGTGCACAACGATTATCTCAACACGCTGGTGGACTGGGGATTTGTCGGCATGATGCTGGCGGGGTTGATGCTGGGGACGATGGTCTCCGGGATCATCAAGAGCTGGAAATACTCGCAGCGCACCTCGAGCGATCTCTCGGCCAAGACAAGCAACCGCTCAGCGTTTGTGCTGGGCAGCACGGCGGGGCTGGGGTCGATCGCGCTGCATTCGTTTGTCGATTTCAACCTGCACATACCCTCCAACGCCATGCTGGCCACCACGCTGGCGGCGTTGTTGACGGCGTACATCAGGTTCGCCACTGAGCGATACTGGGTGGCGGTGCGGATGCCGGTGCGACTGCTCCTGACCGTGTTGGTTTGCGGTGTGTCGGGCTTGCTTGTTCAACAGGCAATACAACAGGCGCAAGAGCACGCCCAGCTCGAGGCATCCCGGTCGGCCGAGTCGTTTCCCAAGCAGGTTGAGGGCCTCAGAAACGCACTGGAGATTGACCCGACTAACTTCGAGACGGCTGGGATGCTGGGTGAAATCCACCGGCGCAGGGCCATGGAGTCAAGCCGGACGACGAGAAAGGTAGAGCTAAAAAAAGCGGCTGCTTGGCTGAAGGAAGCCATCACGCTGAACCGGTACGACGCGTATTCGCACGCACGCCTCGGCATGGCGCTGGATGAGCTTGGCCAAGCGGACAAGGCCGGGAAGTATTTTGCCGAGGCCGAAAAACTCGACCCCAACGGCTACCTGACTGTGGCCAACGTAGGCTGGCACAAGATGCACATCGGGGAGTATGCGGCGGCCAAGCGCTACTTCGAACGGGTGTCACCGCCGGACGACCCCAAGACAACTGAGAACGAATCGGAGAACGGTCTCGTGGCGTATCGCTCGGAAAAAATCGCGCAGGACTTGGCGCGGCACATCCGGGCGGTTTACCTGCCCTACATCGAAGAGCAACTCAGGGACGGCGAGTGAACACAGGGGCTGGCTCTCCGAGCCAGCAGTTTTGAATTCTTGCGGACGGCTGGGGCAGCCGTCGCCACCTTCAGCTTGACCAAGCGCCGTGCTTACTCCTCCCAGTCGATTTTCACCGCGCCGTAGTTGCCTAGCGGCAGCCACAGGCCGGACTCGATGTCGCCGGTGACGCCTCCCATATTAAACCACAGGCAGCCGTCCAGTCCGCCCTGCCCCGCGACGGAGAGCGACGCAGGGTTTGCGGTGTCGAACAGGTGCAGCGTGCGCTGGTTATCCTGACCCACAAGACGCCCACCGATGTCGGCGAGTTGCTGGATGCCCGTTTCCAATTCGATCTCGTCCAGTAGCGCGAACTTGGCGGTCTCGTCGAGCGCAAGGGATTGCATGTAAAAGGTCGTAACAAGTTCGACTTCCTCGACCGGATCAACTTCTTCGGTCTCGGAAAAAGTCATGTACAACGTGCCGTCGCTGGTAACCTTGTACGTTTGCGGCCAGGTGTTGGGCTGCTCAACGGAATCAACGAGGAACGCCTCAAGCCCATCGTAAGAACTGGCGTCGAGCCAGTTACCGTCCCACTTGTGCTCTTCCGTCCAGTGTGCGCCTTGGGTGTACAAAAGCGCCCCCCCGTGCGACGTGCCGATCAGTGTCCCTGCAATTGATACAGGCTCGCGTACCACCGGATTGAACATGTCGGTGTAATCAACCACATGCAACTCGTAGCTGGTGACCCAGTAACCGCTCGGCTGGGGAATCGGTTTCGGCTCGGGCTTCTCGATCGGCCCGTCGGGATCGTCTGGGTCGGGTTCAGGTTTGGGTTTCTCATCCTCTTCCTCGTCCCCTTCATCCGGCTCAATCTCAACGTAGTCCGTGTGCTGGCTGCTGAGGTAAACCAAGCCTTTGTCGTTGAGGATCGCTTCGCTGAAGTTCCAGCGATTGGCGTACTTAGCTTTGCCGTCCTCGTTTTGCTCGACCGAGAGGTTGACCGAGGAGGCCAGACTTGGCTTGACGGCATCGCCTACATCGAAGCAAAGCAGTTGCCCGGCGCTCCCGCCGTAGTAGCCGGGCCAAAAGGAATCGACTGCAACATCATCGATCATCGGCCCGCCACGCCAGCCCCAGTAGCGGTAGCCGCCGGCGTTTGACCACAGCAGTTTACCCTTATCCGGCCAATTGGGCTTGAACTGGTTGCTCCATCCCATGTTTTTGTCAACCAAGGACACCTCACCAATCACCGCCAACTCCGGCAACTTGGCCAAGTCGATCACCGTCAGGAAAACATTGGGCTTGAGCTCTTCCGGCTCCGGCTTTGGTTTCTCCTCATCGCCGTCGTCATCGCCCTCCTCAGGTTTCTCCGGGACAGGCTTCGGATTGGCAGACTGAAAATCCTGGGTTTGTAACAGGTACAGCTTATCGCCGTTAACCGAGGCGCCGGAGAGGTAGGCCGTCTCCGGCAAAACCACACGGCCAAGCGCGGTATCGGGATCATCCTGCAAGGCCACCCGAATGGACGGTCCGCCCTGCTCGCCGAAGTACCAGTTGGAGCCCTTGGCCAACTGTAGCAGATAGTCGCCCGTCGGGATGACTTGATCGACCGTCCACGCCAGCTCAACCTCGCTTTTTACGACCGGATTGTCGCGGTCGGTGGCATCCACCGTGAGCAGTTCCTTGCCGGAGATCGACAGGATGAAATCCTGATACTCGGTGGCACGGCGCGGTTGCAGCGCGTGCTCGATGACGCCGCGTTTCTTCAGCGTCTTTTCGTTCAGGTCGATGATCTGGACGTTCTTGACATAGCCGCCCGCCTCGTGGCCTTGGTACGGCACAAGGATCAACCCGGCGTGTGGCAGCACGGTGAAAGCCTTCTCGTCGTACTGCGCCTCGCTCCACGACCAGCGGTCGCCCATGGTGACCTTGTCGAACAGTTTCGGCTTGGTGATGTCGCTCACGTCGAACAACGACACCGCGACACGGCGGCCGTTGTTCGTGTCGTCCACGCCGATCGAGACCAGTCGGTCGCCCAACGGCTGGATGTAAGTGGACCAGCCTGGCACCTCGAGTTCGCCCTTGATCACCGGCTTGCGCGGGTCGGACAGATCCACAATCCACAGCGGATCGATCCTCTCGTAAGTGACGATGTACACCCGGTCAGCATCGAAGCGTGTGGCAAACAAGCGTTCGCCCTTGGCCAAGCTTAACGCACCAAGTGCCTCGGGCTTATGCGGATTGGCCAGGCTGAACGTCTCGAGCGTAGTCAGCCAGCGATTACGATTATCATTGCTGTTGCTCTTTAACTCCTCCGAAATAACCGTGAGTGTATCATCGCTTAACCGCATCTTGAACTTGTCCGCCACACGCCCAGCTGTGCGGATGGTTGCTGCCTCCTTCATCGTGCCGTTCGGCGCAGAGATGTCGATACACCGCAAGTCGGTCTTGTAGTAGTCCTTGGGAACCGAGGTTGAGACGAACAAGAACTTGTCGGTAGCATAAATGTCGTTGTTGTAACCGCTGTAGAAAACCGTCTCGTGCGCAACTGGCTTGGAGGGGGTTTTCAGGTCGAACGCCGACACCTGAGTGCCGTGCTCCCATCGCGTGTACGAGTCACCAGTCGTAGGATTGACGGCTTGTTTCGTAATGTACGTCTGCGAGGCGATATAGAGTGCGGTGCCAACAAGGCGACTCTCGCGGATGTAACCCTTCACTGGCACACTGGCCTCGATCACCGGCGTGTTGCCGGCAACATTGACAATAATCGCCTGGCTCTCGGCGTCGTTGCCCCACCAGTTGCAGCCATCTCGGACGAGTAAAATCACATGCTTGTCACCGAGCGTGTACATCTGCTCGCCGGCAGCCGGCATCGGTAGCACGCCGCGGATGACCGGGTTGCTTTTGTCCTTGAGATCGATCACCTGCAAGCCGCGCAGACTATTGAAGAAATAAAGAGTATCGTTGTGGATGCTCCAGATGTCCGACTCAACAACATCACGCTGCTCGCCCCCATCGTCCTTATTGGCATCCCCTGCTTCGGCTACGGAATCAAACTCGTTTCCCCGACCGGGTGCGGGAGTCAAGACGTCTCCGCCTTCATCCTTTTGCCCGCTAAAATCCGTCGTCCCCTTGTAAAACACCGCCGACAGTTCCTCCTTGTCATCGCCCCGGACTCGGAGGATCTCGTTGGCTTTCGTGTAGGCGATCCGAATCACCAGCAATCCGCCGCTACCATCCACGCGCTTGATGGCACGCGGCGCCCAGTTGCCAACACCTAATCGGGATCGTCCCTCCAGTGTGACTTTCATAATACCCTTGGGCACGCGCACAGTGACCACTACCTCGCTGACTTCCATCTGAATGCTGATGATTTCCGGTTGGGCATCCTCCGGCGCGGCCAACCCTGTGAAAACCGGTACCACCCCCGGCATGCCAAAAAGCAACCCGGAAACCAACGCCAGCGCCGAAATTCCCCGACACAAAGACTTGAATTGATGCAAACGATTCATAATACCAACCCGTTGAAACAGCCCTTTCCCAGCTAAAGACGGAGGCCAATCAGACATCCGCTTGGCCAACGCGTCAAGGCGTGAAAAAAGGGGTGAATCGTGAATATCCCTCTTGAATGATGTGTATTTGCTCATTTTTCGTTTCCTTTGGAGGTGAACCAACTCAATGCTCTTAACTGTCTTTTATCACAATGAAGATTGATAACTCGAACGGAAGTAAACCTATCAACTGATTGATTGGTTAGTCAACCTGTTTACAATTTTTTTGCGCCAGTTTTTGAGGGCCAGCCGCGCCAACTCCTTGCGGGCGCGGCCTGTGTTTTCTGGTGTGTTCTCTACTGTTAACATGCCCAAAAAAGCTGATCACATCGCTGCCATTTTAATCTCCAGCCGTAATCCCGAGGCTGAGCAGCCCAAGATTCCCGTCATTCAGTTCGTTCACGTGGGCTTGGGCCAACACCGTTTCCCCGGTCTTCGTCGTGGCAAGCAGTTCGACGAAATAGGATGTGGAGTCCGTTGCCTCGGCTTGGGTCACGGCGGCGATTCGCTTCAACTTCAAGCCGGCCTTGGCCGCCGGTTCCTGGCCAAGGACGAACCCGGCCAAGCGCTTGGCCAAGGGCGAATCGGTTTTGACCGGGTTCAACTCGACACTCCCAGATATGAGTGAAACAAAGTTCTCGTGGTCGTCTTCGACCAGGCCGCTTGGCACGATCGGGACAATCGTGATCCCCAACTCCGACTGCATGAACACCGTGAGCACTTCACTCTGGTTTGTCTCCAGGTCCATTCCCACTTCAATAAATGCCGTCGCCTCGTCACCTTCCGGGGTTGTGAGGCTCAAGACCAAGTGATCTGTTGCCTCTCCTGTTTCGAGGCTGGAAATCACTTCAACCAGTGACCAGTTTTTCCCAGTGCGCTCATTCAGGTCAGCCAATGCAAATTCTGCAGACTCAGCGGACCGATTCGTGTCAGACGCATTCGGAGCAAGGGCCAAGCCGTCATCCAACTCGATCGACTCCATGCGACGAAGCATCTCCCACCGATCGTCCACATTCAGCTTCGTCACGAAATGCGTTTTTTGAACGCCGGCCTCGGCGAGTTCGGCGTAAACCGAAACCGGCTGTTGCTGTTCATTGTTGCCGCGCAACTCAACCAGATATTGGGGGCCGAAAATAGGGGGCAACAAACGTACGACGGATTCCACGGTCGTCCCCGTGACGTAGCGCCCATCAATATTTAACCGCGCCAGCACGGTCTTGGCCAGGTCTTCTGCCAGTTTGCTGCCGGGATCGAGTGGTTTGCCTCCGCTAAAATCGAACACGCCCGGCGAGGCCAACTCCTTCGGGGCCAACCGAATGCGGTAATACAACGCACTGGGCCGGTTATTGCGGGAGTCGATCCACTCGACGGTTTCCCCCTCGCCGTCGAGACTCCCGACCGTTTTCCAGTTGGCCAAGTCGGCTGAGTCCTCCACCAACAAGGTGTAATTGTTTGCCCCGAAAAACCGGATCTTCAGCGGCGCATCCGGCTCAGGGCCGAGAAAGATCGGCGGCAACGCAAAGATCGGCGGGAGGCCGCCCACCACGGAGTCGCCGGGGTTCACATGAATCAAAAACCGCTCGGTCGAGGCAGCGACGATCGGGCGCTTAGTCAAGCTCGTTTGGCGTATGATGCTAAGCTCGTAGCCCGACTGATCTGCCTTGGCTTGGAGTGGCTGGGCCAGATAAACCAGCGTGTGCCCGGCTGCCTCGTTTCGCTGCACGCGAAACAATTCCCTGTCCGCTCCCGCAAGTGAAATCTCCGCGCCGGTGCTGTCGGAGAACACCACACCGTGCGGCGTCCACGAGTCGAGATTCAACCCGTGTCCGACCGGGTCGGACAGATCGTAAAAAACATTTTTCGGAACTTGGATGGAATACTTTATGATTTCCTCGGGCAAAAAGTCGGGCGTGTCATCGGTCGGCTTGAGTGTCAGCCGATGTCCCGTGTCCCCCGCTTTCAGGACGATCGCCCCCTCCTGCCCCTTGGCCAAAGTGTACCTTCGGGAAATTAGGTCGACCGGGAAAGTGGTGACCTCACCCGACAGGGAACGAAACCGGATCGTGTTATCGGCGGAGTCAATCGACCAAACACCGTGACCGTCACCGGTCGCGGATGTCAGCAAAGGGTACCGGGAATAGAACCGGCCCTCCGGGGAGACGTACAGGACAACTTCCCTGCCGATCGAGTCGGTTCCCCCCCACACTGCAGATTCCTCGAAAAACTGGCCCTTGGCCAAGCTGGGGATCAGGCAAACCAGGGCGATTGCGATGCCCAGCGCCCTTCGGCTTTGTCGGATCAAAAACATGATTCCACGCTCATACTTAACAGATTTGCTCACCCTCTCCCGCCGGCGCAAACGCTCACTAAAGGCAGCCAGACGCGTAAATCTATCAACTGATTGATTCGTGTCAATCGATTTTTCGAGATTTTTTTTGAAAAAAAATGTGACATTTCAGCTTTTTTAAGTTAGTCGGTTGACTGTTTTCTTAATGGCTGACAAAAGTAATGGCCTGAATAAGGGTGAAAAAACCCGCATTTTGCTGCTGAACACCGCCGAAAGGTTGTTCGGTCAAAACGGCGTGACGGCCACGTCCTTGCGTGAAGTAATGAAGGTTGCGGATGTCAACATGGCCATGGTTCATTACTATTTCAAAAACAAGGAAGGCCTTCTCGATGCCATCTTGGAACGGCGGCTCGTTCCCATCAATCAAGCCCGATTGAACCTGCTTGGTCAATACGCCCTTGAAGCCGGCGGCCAACCCATTGGCATGGACGACATCATCAAGGCGTACGTCGAGCCGTTCATCCGGCTTCGCGACAATGCCGACGAGGGGGGCGGGGATTTTCTCAAGCTCTTTGCCTGGCTGCGAATGGAGCCGAATTTCGCCTACCATCAATTGATGAAAAAACACCTCGGCGTTTCCCTGACAGCGTTTCAGAAGGAACTCAAGCGGTCGCTCCCGGATAAAACCGACGAGGAACTTAACTGGAAGTGGGCGTTCCTCGGGGGAACAGTGGTGATGACGATCACGCTGATGGATCAGATCGACTGGTTCAACGACGAGGGGGACATGGGCGGCAGCGCCGACTGGATTATCAATAACCTGGTCAACTACACTTCGGCTGGGTTCCAATCCTACTTCATTCCCGAACCGACCCCGCAGCCAAGCGCATGACCGGTTGGGGCGCGTCAACTGGCGAGCTTGATGAGATATTTTTGGATGCGATCCCGCTCCCCGAGATGCCTCTTTTTCTGGTAAATCTGGTGAAGGTTTGAGCAGATACGCATCAGAATGCGCCGCGGAGTCGTCGTGGAGAGAAAGCCCGAATCCAGACCGTACCCGCACTGCTTGAGTCGGGTGGCGTAATCGGAGTGGGTCAAAAAATTACCCCCGTTGAATGGGTCAATATAAATGGTGAACGCCGGGGACTGCAGTCGCAGGAGGAAATGGCCCGGCATCCCCACGCCGGTCACCGGAAGGCCAAGCCGGCGGGCGACAAAAAGATACACGAGGCACAGGCTGATCGGGTTGCCCAAGCGGCGGTCGATAACCCGGTTTAGATAGCTGTTCTGAGGATCGTAGTAGCTCGCCTTGTCGCCGCGGAACCGTTCCTTCCGATACAGGACACGGTTGATCGCCATCAGTGCGGCCGGCTTGCTTTGGCTTGGATCGCTAACTTCGCGCACCTGTTCTGCATAACCATCCAACTCGGCCCGATAAGCTCCCTGGTCGAAACTGGGGAAAGCCGTTCGGACCAAGAGCCACACGCCTTTCTCGAGATTGAGTTGCTCCCCGCCGCGATTACAAAAGGCGACGAACTCACGATCCGCCACACATCGTTCCAGTTGCGTGAGTAGTTCCCATGAATGCTTACGGACGAGTCGATCCCCACTTTTGAGACCGGCCTTCAGCCAGGGCCGGGCTTCGATGCCACAGTTGACCAATGTCTGCCGGATAGCTTGAAATACCTCGGGGTCGGGGTCGGACAACAGGCGAACCAACGCTCCCTTGTCCTTCTCGGAAAGAGAGGCCAGCTCCAGCGGATTTGCCAATAGAGCCTTCATGACTTGATCAAGACGTATTTACGCACCGAAGCGCAGAGGAGGCAACCAAGAGTTATTCACAACACTTTTCTAAAGAAAACATTCATCGAACACGAAAAGCGACAAAAATAGACACGGATTTCACGGATAGACAGGGATTTGGAGAGCTAAAAACTGAACACTCAAAAGGGGTACGCATTGGGAGCTGAAAACTTGAAACTTGAAACTTGAAACTCCATTAGGTTATTAATATCCGTGTTCGCTTAGGATTCCCGGCTTAGCCAAGCAGCCCGGTTAGGCGACTGAAGATGAACATTGCAGGTATTATACCCGCCCGTTACGGCTCCTCCCGGTTTCCCGGAAAGCCGCTGAAATTGCTGGCCGGAAAGCCGATCATCGAGCATGTCGTAGACCAGTGCCGCTTGTCCAAGCGGATCAGCGAGGTGATCGTGGCCACCGATGACACACGAATCGCCGACACGGCGGCCAAATTTTGCCGGGTCGAGATGACCCGGACCGATCACCCAAGCGGCTCCGACCGCGTAGCCGAAGTGACCAAGCGCTGCGAATTCGACGCTGTCGTGAACGTGCAGGGCGACGAGCCGATGATCGACCCGGGCGTGATCGACCAAGTGGCCGAGTTGCTCGATGACAATGAAATGTCCACCGCTGCGGTGCCAATCGCCAACCCCTCGGAGTATGACAACCCCAACGCGGTAAAAGTCGTTGTAAACTTTGCAGGCCAAGCCCTATACTTCTCGCGGCGTACAATACCGTATCTGCGTGACGCCGACGACGGACCAAACGGGTCGCCGTTGACGGAATTTCCGTTTTTGAAGCATCTCGGCATTTACGGTTACCGCCGGGACACCCTGCTCCGACTGGTCGAGATGCCGGTTTCCCCTCTCGAGCAGGCGGAGAAACTGGAACAACTGCGGGCGCTGGAAAGTGGTATCTCGATCGCCGTCGCAGTGGTGAAACACGACAGCGTGGGCATCGATACCCCGGAAGACTTGGAACGGGTGCGAGAACTCCTGACAACAGCACAGTGAAGCACATCTTCGTAACAGGCGGCGTGGTGAGTTCCCTCGGCAAGGGACTGACCGCGGCCTCCATCGGTACCCTTCTGGAGAACCGGGGACTCAAGGTCACGCTGCAGAAGTTTGATCCCTACTTGAATGTTGATCCCGGCACGATGAGCCCGTTCCAGCACGGCGAGGTGTACGTGCTCGACGACGGCGCGGAGACCGATCTCGACCTTGGCCACTACGAGCGCTTCACCGAAGCGAAGTTAACCGGGTTCAACAACCTCACCAGCGGACAAGTTTATCAGCGGGTGCTGGATAAGGAACGCCGGGGTGATTACCTCGGCAAAACTGTGCAAGTCATCCCGCACGTGACCGATGAAATCCAGAAACGCATCCGGGAGATCGGCGAAAAAACCGGAGTCGACGTGGTGATCACCGAGATCGGCGGCACCATCGGCGATATTGAGGGGCTGCCCTTTGTCGAGGCGATCCGGGAGTTCGCGCTCGGCGCCGGCCGGGGGAATGTCCTGTTTCTGCACGTCACGTATGTTCCGTTCATCAAGGCCGCCGGCGAACTCAAGACCAAGCCGACCCAGCAGGGTGTGGCCAAGCTGCGTGAAATCGGTATCACACCAGACATCCTTGTTTGCCGGTGCGAAAAACCGCTGTCCAAGGAACATCGCCAAAAACTTTCGCTCTTCTGCAACGTGCCATACGAGGCAGTGATCGAGGAGATGGACGTCGAGCACTCGATTTACGAAGTGCCGTTGATGCTGCAACGCGAGGGGATGGACAACCTTATCTGCCAGCAGCTTGGCCTCGAGACCCCTCCGGCCGACATGGCGCACTGGCAGGACATCATCCGCAAACTCATCAAGCCGCGCCACCGGGTGCGCATCGGCGTCGTGGGCAAGTACGTGGAACTGCAGGACGCCTACAAGTCGGTTTACGAGTCAGTGATCCACGGAGGCGTGGCCAACGACTGCGCCGTCGATATTACGCGGATCGACGCGGAGGATATCGAGAAAAACGGCGCTGCCGAGACTCTCGGGGGATGCAGCGGCATCCTGGTGCCGGGCGGATTCGGCGAGCGCGGCACGGAAGGCAAAATACAGGCAGCCCAATTCGCCCGCGAAAACAACATCCCCTATCTCGGCCTTTGCCTTGGGATGCAGATCGCCACCATCGAGTTTGCGCGCAACGTGCTCAAGCTCGAGGGCGCTCACTCCACCGAATTTGACCCCGTCACCGCACACCCCGTCATCGCGCTACTGGACGAACAGCAGAACGTCACCGAAAAGGGCGGCACGATGCGCCTTGGCTCGCAGCCCTGCAAACTCGAGCCCGGCTCGCTGGTGTCCAGGCTTTACGACAGCGAGGAAATTCACGAGCGGCACCGGCACCGGTACGAGTTCAACAACACCTACCGCGAGGCTTTCGAGGCAGCCGGGGTAACGTTCAGCGGCACGTCGCCGGACGGCAAGCTGGTCGAGATCGTGGAGATTCCCGGGCATCCATTTTTCGTGGCCAGCCAGTTTCATCCCGAGTTCAAGAGTAAACCCAACAAGCCGCACCAACTTTTCGAGGGGTTCATAGCAGCAGCCCATGCTTGCGGTCATGCCAAAAGCAGGTAGATTGCTTCTTTAACCAGATCTAGTTACTGGTTCACAATGGAAAATTTACCCCCTGTAATTCTTGCCTCCACCTCTCCGAGACGATCGGAGTTGCTCTGCTCGATGGAGATCGAGTTCGAGATCGTGCCAAGCCACGCGGAAGAAGTGATGGAAGCCAGCGACTTTATCCCCGACCTCTGCGAAGCCAACGCCAAAAAAAAGGCTGAGCCGATTGCCGAGCTCCATCCGGAATGCTTGGTGATTGCCGCCGATACCATCGTTTACCTCGAGGATGAACTGTTCGGCAAACCAACCCATATTGACGAGGCCAGCCGCATGTTGTCCAAGCTGCAGGGGCGCACACACCAGGTTTCGACCGGCGTCTCGCTGATTTATCACAACGACGAAATCAACAAGACGTTCTCGGTGATCACCAACGTCACTTTCCTGCCGCTCAGCAAGGAGCAGATCGACGAGTACCTTGCAGGGATCGATCCACTCGACAAGGCCGGCGGCTACGCCATACAGCAGGACAAGCACAAGCTTATCAAGCGGGTCTCCGGCTCTGTTTCTAACGTGGTAGGTCTGCCCGTCGAACGCCTTAAGGAGGAGTTGAACCACCTGTTCATCGAAAAAATCGAGGAACAGTGGTGAGCTTGGCCACTTGGTTTTGAACCTTTCAGCAGCGTTCATGTCCAACTTTTCCCTTGCCGTCAGGGCGATTGGAGATTGATTCCCTGCCAACTCGGGCATAGACCTTGGTCCTACCAAATAGGGCCACCCGATCCATATGCTACGCAACCAACGACAAATCCATACAAGCATCAACAAGGTGCTCGACGGTTTGGTTTTTGCCATTAGCCTTTGGCTGGCACACGGGTTGCGCGCCGTGTTGCAATTCGAGGTCTTCGGTGGCACGGCTGAAATCGCGCCCTTCGAGGGGGCGTACGTTTGGATCAGTGTCCTGCTCCTGTTTGTGGCTCCCTTCGTCCTGGACACCGAGGGGTTTTATTCGCGTTCCGCTTGGCCAAGCCGCGCCCAGACCATCTGGCCGCTAGCCAAGGCCTCCGTGTTGATCACACTGCTCATCATCACGGTGATGTTCACCTTCAAGATTCAACTTACTCGCTCGGTGATCCTGATTTTTGCCGGGCTCAGCATCGCGCTGGCCTGGGCCAAGGAGGAAGGCTCGCTTCGTTGGCAGCGGCGACGCCTGACCCGCGCCGACCTCCAGAAACGAATCATCTTGCTCGGCTCGCCGGAGGAAACGCAGAACATGCTCGGCCGCATCGACGACACCAACGACACGAGCTACCGCGTCGTGCTGCAGTTCAACATCGACCGCAAACCGATCGACGATCTCCTGCGACAAATGCATGAGCACTCCGCCAATGTCGTTCTCATCAACGCAGGTCACACCAAGTTCGACAAGATCGAGCAGGTCATAAACGCCTGCGAGCTCGAGGGCGTTGAGGTGTGGCTTGCCGCCGATTTTTTCAACACTCAGATCGCCCGCACCGCGGTCGATGATTTTCACGGCGTCCCGCTGCTGGTGTTTCACTCCGCACCGGCTGCCTCCCTGCAGGGCTTGGCAAAGCAGGCCATCGACTCCGTCGGGGCGCTGGCCATGCTCGTACTTCTCTCGCCTGTGTTGCTGCTGTGCGCCCTGGCCGTGAAGTCCAACTCGACCGGCCCGGTTTTGTTTCGCCAAAAAAGAAGCGGCATCAACGGGCGACCGTTCACCATGTATAAATTCCGTTCTATGGTCACCAACGCCGAGCAGCGCAAGCACGAGCTTGCGGCCATGAACGAGATGAGTGGCCCGGTGTTCAAGGTCTCCAACGATCCTCGCATCACGCCGGTCGGCCGCTTTCTACGGCGGTTCAGCCTCGACGAACTGCCCCAGTTGTTCAACGTCCTCAAGGGAGCCATGAGCCTCGTCGGCCCGAGGCCCCTGCCGGTGGACGAGACCAGGCGCTTCGAGGATCTCTCCCATCGCCGCCGCCTCAGCGTCAAGCCCGGCCTCACCTGCCTGTGGCAGATCAGCGGTCGCAACGAAGTCAAAGAATTCTCCGATTGGGTGCGCCTCGACCTCGAGTACATCGACAACTGGTCGCTTTGGCTCGATATTAAGATCCTCTTCCGCACCATCCCGGTCGTTTTCATCGGCACTGGCGCAAAGTGAATCTGCTTACCTTTGCGCTTTCACGGACGGGCCGCCTCTGCTAAATAGTGTACCCGTTCAAGGGCATGGAATTTTTATTCATCGGTTTTGCGGCGGGATTCGCCCACGTGATCTGCGGAGCGGACCACTTAGCCGCGCTGGCACCCTTCGCCGCACGCCGCGAACAGCACGCCGCTTGGCGACTGGGCCTCCACTGGGGCCTTGGCCACGCCGGTGGCGTCGCGCTGATCGGCCTGCTCGTCTGGCTCCTCAAGGGCACTGCCGCCGCCGAGTGGCTCTCCACCGGAGCGGAGCAGCTTGTCGGCGTGCTGCTGATCGCCATCGGCGCGCTGGGCATCCGCTCCCTGTTGCGGCACCGCGTCCACACCCACGAACACGATCACTTCGGCATTCGGCACTCGCACATCCACGCACACCTTGGCCAGGCCCACTCCCGCACAAGCCATAAACACTCGCACGCCGCGCTGGGCATCGGACTGCTGCACGGCACCGCCGGCGGCACGCACCTCTGGGTTGTGCTGCCGACACTCGCCATCGCCAGCTTCGGCGGCGTCGCCCTCTACCTCGCCGCCTACGCCCTGGCCACTGTCGCGGCGATGACGCTGTTTTCCGCCGGGCTGGGCCGTTTGGCCAGGCGCTTGGCCAACAACGGCCCGCAGCTTGGCCACGGCTTCGGCCTGGCCTGCTGCACCGCCTCAATGTTCATCGGTGGCTACTGGTTGTTTGCCAGTTAGCCCAGCGGCAACAGTGCGTAAGTCATGTCCAAGCTGATCCACCAAGCCATCGACTCGCTGCTCAAGGAAACTTCCCGCTCATTTTACCTGACCCTCAAGGCGCTCCCGCCCCGCATCCGGCCACAGATTAGCCTCGGCTACCTGCTCGCCCGCATCGCCGACACCATCGCCGACTCGAAAGGCGGCCCCACCGACCAGCGGCTGCGAGCGCTCGAGCAATTCAACGAGCGCATCCAGGGCCACACCGGTGCACTGCCCAATCTCGCGATCCTCGCCCGGCTCCAGCGCGATCCCGCCGAGGTGCAACTGCTCGAGAACGCCGCCGCGCCGCTCACTTACCTCGAGCAGTTTTCCGACGCCGACCGGCAGCTCATCCGGCAGGTGCTCGACACGATCACCGGCGGGCAGATGCTCGATCTACAGCGCTTCGCCTACGCCACCGGCGACACGATCACCCCGCTCGCGCGAGAGGAGGAACTCGACGACTACACCTACCGCGTCGCCGGTTGTGTCGGTGAATTCTGGACGCACCTTTCGCTCGCCCACCTCTTTGAGGCCGATGCCGCCACCGAGGCGCGGTTGCTAGAGACCGGCGTGCGTTTCGGCAAGGGATTGCAACTGGTCAACATCCTGCGTGACATTCCGGCCGACCTGCGCATGGGCCGCTGCTACCTGCCCAGCGCCGTGCTGGCCGAGCACGACCTCACGCCGCGCGACCTGCTCACGCCGGAGACCATCGACCGGTTCCGCCCCGTTTACGACAGCTACCTCGACAAAGCCGCCGCGCACCTCGACGCCGCCGGAGAGTACATCGGGCTGCTGCCGTACCGGCAGTTTCGGCTGCGCGCCGCCAGTATGCTTCCAGTCCTCATCGGCCAGCGGACTCTCGCGCTGCTACGAGGGCAAAACGTGCTCGACGCCGAAAACCGAATCAAGGTCTGCCGCCCCGAGATCAAGCAGTTGACCCGACAAACCGCCCTCGCCGTGCCGTCGCGGCGGCGCAGCCAAAAACTGCTCGACGCCCAACGCCATGCCTGAGCCTGCACGCACCCGAATGCTGATGCTGCTAGCGGCGGCTTGGCTGCTCGCCGGTTGCAGCGGCGACCCGGCGGCCAAGCCAGGTTTTCACGAGAACAACAAGCACCAGTTTTTTGTCAACAGCCTTGGCATGCAGTTTGTCCAGTTGCCCGGCAGCGACGCCTGGCTCGGCGTCTGGGAAACCCGAGTCGCCGATTATGCCGCCTTTGCCAACGCCACCACCAACGGCTGGCAGGCCGCCTGGTTTCAGGACACCAACCGCCACCCCGCCGTCAACGTCCACTGGCACGACGCTCAGGTTTTTTGCGCGTGGCTCAGCCAACGCGAACGCGAGAGCGGCCTGCTCGCCGCCGATGAGGGCTACCGCCTGCCGACCTCTAGCGAGTGGATCGCCGCGCTTGGCCAAGCGGAGCCAACCGACAGCGGCAACTTCGGCCCGCAACTTGGCAGCGAAAGCTTTGACCGCACCAGCCCGGTCGGCTCGTTTCCGGGCAACGCGCTTGGCCTGCACGACCT
This sequence comes from uncultured Verrucomicrobiae bacterium, assembly GCA_937770485.1. GTDB lineage: Bacteria > Verrucomicrobiota > Verrucomicrobiia > Limisphaerales > UBA1096 > UBA1096. Next base: position 29,948 of record CALJHX010000019.1, read on the forward strand.
TCGGGGCAACGTGTGGGAATGGTGCACCGCTTGGCCAAGCGAGGAAGGAGTTGGCCGCATCCTGCGCGGCGGCGGCTGGCGCGACAACAACCCCGGGGTGCTCGCCGCCGACCGCGAACTCATCGTCACCCCCAAGGTCGCCACCGAGGATTACGGCTTCCGTTGCATCCTCATCCTCAAACACCCCGCCCAGCCGCACTAAAAGGAGTCGCTCAAAGTTCGCGGCAGCACTCTTGGAGTGAGGTTCTCTGCGTTTAACCAGTCCTGAGCGACTCGTGATTGGTTCCCGTATTTCAGACTATTTATTCACAATTTGAGAATCTCGCTTGTGGTAGTTTTCCATTTTACCGTATATTGTCCTGAGTTCGGGAAAATGGCTTCCACCCGAGAAAAGAACGATTTTGAAACACGACAATAGCTGTTTGACTCAACACCCGGATCGGTTTGTGAACCGGCACATCGGCCCGCGACAGGACGACATTGCAGCGATGCTCGCGGCGCTTGGCCACGAGTCGCTCGACGCGATGATCAGCGCCGGCACGCCGAGCAGCATCCGCCTAGACGAGCCGCCCGAACTGCCAGCCGCCCAAGGCGAGACCGAGGCGCTCCAGTCCCTCCGTCGCTTGGCCGACGAAAACCAGGTTTGGCGCTCGTACATCGGGATGGGCTACCACGACTGCATCACCCCGCCAGTCATCCAGCGCAACCTGCTCGAGAATCCCGGTTGGTACACGCAGTACACGCCTTATCAGGCCGAGATCTCGCAGGGCCGCCTCGAGGCGCTGCTCAATTTTCAAACGATGATCTGCGACCTCGCCGGGATGGAGATCGCCAACGCGTCGCTACTCGACGAGGCCACCGCCGCCGCTGAGGCGGTCACGATGTGCCGCAACATCCAGTCGCGCAACAAGGCAAATGCCGTGTTCGTCTCAGACGATTGCCATCCGTCAACGCTCTCAGTGCTGCGCACGCGCGCCGAGGCGATCGGCATCGAGATCGTTACCGGCGACCCGGACGAGTTCGACTTCAGCACGTCGGTGTTTGCCGTGGTGCTGCAGTACCCGGCCACCGACGGCGCGCTGATCGACCCGAGCGGGTTCATTGAACGAGCACACGACAACGACGCGCTCGCCATTGTCGCGACCGACCTGCTGGCGCTCACGCAGATCAAGCCGCCCGGCGAACTCGGTGCGGACGTCGCAATCGGCAGCGCGCAGCGTTTCGGCGTGCCGATGGGCTACGGCGGCCCGCACGCGGCGTTCATCGCCACACGGGATAAACACAAGCGGCGGCTGCCGGGCCGGATCGTCGGCGTGTCCAAAGACGCAAACGGCCGCCCTTCCCTGCGGCTGACGTTGCAGACACGTGAGCAGCACATCCGCCGCGACAAGGCCACGAGCAACATCTGCACCGCCCAGGCGTTGCTGGCTAATATCGCCTCGATGTACGCCGTGTATCACGGCCCTGACGGGCTACGGCAGATCGGCGGACGCGTCCACGCCCAAGCCAAGGCGTTGGCCAACGGCTTGCGGCAGCTTGGCCAAGCGGTGGAGTCTGAGTATTTTTTCGACACGATCACAGTCGCGCTTGGGCAAACGGCGGACAGCGTGATTGCCGAAGCAGAGAAACGGCGGATCAACCTTCGGCAACTCGGTGCCGGGCGTGTCGGCATCGCGCTCGACGAGACAGTGACAACGGCCGACTTGGCCGACGTGCTGGCGATCTTCAACGGAGGCCAAGCGCCCGGCCTCGAGTTGACTGTTGGCGAGGCGGCAGCCATTCCCGAGGCGCTGCGGCGCACTTCCAATTTTCTCACGCACCCGATTTTCAACCAGTACCATTCGGAGACGGAGATGCTGCGCTACCTCAAGAAACTGGAGGCACGCGACCTGTCGCTCACGACGTCGATGATTCCACTTGGCTCGTGCACGATGAAGCTAAACGCCGCAGCCGAGATGTTCCCGATCGGTTGGCCAGGCTTCGCCGCGCTGCACCCGTTCGCGCCGGTTTGCCAGGCGCTGGGCTACCAGAAACTTTTTGAGCAACTCGAAGACTGGCTGGCGGCGATCACGGGCTTTGCCGCCGTGTCGCTCCAGCCGAACGCCGGCTCGCAGGGCGAATTCGCCGGGTTGCTGGCAATTCGCCGTTACCACGAAAGCCGCGGCGACATGCAACGCAACGTCTGCCTGATCCCGCTATCGGCGCACGGCACCAACCCGGCCAGCGCCGTGATGGCAGGGATGAAAGTCGTGCCGGTGACGTGCGGTCAATCCGCCGACAACGGCGACGTCGACCTCGACGATCTGCGCGCCCGCGCTGAAGAACACAGCGAAAACCTGGCGGCAATCATGGTGACCTACCCATCCACCAACGGCATTTTCGAGCGGGGCATCCGCGAGATTTGCGCCATCGTCCACGAACATGGCGGACAGGTGTACATGGACGGCGCGAACCTGAACGCACAGATCGGCCTCACCAGCCCCGGCAGAATCGGTGCGGACGTCTGCCACCTGAATCTGCACAAGACCTTCTGCATCCCGCATGGCGGCGGTGGCCCGGGCGTCGGGCCGATCGGCGTGGCGGGGCATCTCTCGCCGTTTCTGCCGGGTGATCCGCTGATGGAAAACAGCAGTGCGGTCGCGGCGGCGGCCTGGGGCAGCGCGGGTATCCTGCCGATCTCGTGGATGTACATCGCGATGATGGGCGCCGACGGACTGACCAAAGCCACGCGCGTTGCCATCCTGAACGCGAACTACATCGCCCAGCGGCTTGCCGGCACGTTCCAGATTTTGTACCGAGGCAAAAACGGCCTCGTGGCCCACGAGTGTATCGTCGATTTGCGGCAGTTTGCGAAAGTCACCGTCGAGGACGTGGCCAAGCGGCTGATGGATTACGGTTTTCACGCACCGACGATCTCGTGGCCGGTCGCCGGGACGATGATGGTCGAGCCGACCGAGAGTGAGCCGAGGGCGGAGCTGGATCGTTTCTGCGAAGCGATGATCTCCATTCACGCCGAGATCATGGCGATCGAGAACGGCAAGGTGGACCCGGAAAACAACCTCCTCAAGAATGCACCGCACACTGCGGAAGACGTGGCGGGTGAATGGAACCGGCCGTACAGCCGCGAGCAGGCGGTGTTCCCGGTAACAGGATTACGGGAGCAGAAGTATTGGCCGCCGGTTAACCGCATCGACAACGTCCACGGCGACCGGAACCCGGTCTGCACCTGCGAAGGGATGGACGCCTACGCGGGGACGGAATAAGCCAAGCGCTATTCCAGAATCACCCGGAAATATTTTCGGACCTCGGCGGGATCGGCCGCGAACGGGCTGGCTCCGTTCTCAACAACCTGCCAGCTTTTCAGGTCGGCGCTGGACTGCAACACACCCCCGCCGGACCACTCCACGGCCAAGCCGCCGGCCACGGCCCGGGCAACGGAAAGGATTGGCGAGCCGGCCACGGCTTTGACGGTCACGGTGAATGCGGCCGAGGCTTGCTTGGCTCCGTCACTGACCGTAATGGTGATGACGCTCTCGCCGTGGGCATTTGCGCTGGGCGTAACGGTCAGGGTTCGCTTGGAGCCAGATGAGGTGATTGAAACCCCCTCCACCGGCACCAGCGCCGGGTTGGATGATTCAGCACTCACCTCGAGCTTGACGGACGGCAACTCGACATCATCGATCAGAGCGAGCACCTCCCCGGTTTCATCCTCGTTGATGGTCAAGTCTTCGATCGGCTCAATTGTTGGGGGTGAGTTGTACAGTTCCCCATCGATCTTGAGGTTTTTGAAATACCCGATCTCGTTGCCCTGATCCCAAATGCTGTCCCAGTAGCCGAAGTAGCCAAACCGATGCCGGCTCCCCGCCGGAACTGGAAGGTTCGTCAGCAGGACGATCTCGCGTGTTCCCTCGATAATTTTTGTGCCACTCTTGAACACGGTGGCGATGAGCCGCGCTGTAACATCCTCTAATGCCGCCGTGTCATTCTCGGTCGGGGCGGAAAACGCCAACTGCATTCTGATGAACTTGGAAACGTCGTATGACCCCTTTTCGGACCAGGCGGAAGCATTATTCGACTGCGCGGGCGAGCCGTCCAGGTTGAACAGCCCGTCGAGTGTCCGGTTGGCATCGGGTTCATCGGCTTGGAATGAAACTGTGCCCACTTGAAAGCCGTCATAATAGTTCAGTGCAAATGAAATGCCGACGCCAGACTCGGAATCCAGCCAGCCAATTATGCCGGGGACACCTTCATAAACATCCTCAGCGCCAGTGGGCTGAACCTCGGCGGTGATCGTGTACTCGCCCGTACCGGGATAGTACCGATCCGAGTGCCAAGCAGCGCACAAGGCCGGATTCGTGTACTTGCCGGCCTGGGTCATCCCAAGATGGCCGGCCGGCCAGCGGCCCCGGCGCATTACCACCGTCAGGTCGATCTCGGCGCCGCCCTCGTTGAGCGTGTTCTCGATACTGGTCAGTTTGGTAATTTTTTTCCCATCATTCACAATAATGGGCTTGGCCAAAAGCGTCATCGACCCGACGAGTAACCCGGCAGCAACCCAACATAGCTGTTTTAATTTCATCAAAAAAAAGTCGGCGAACCGGAACTTAGTGGCTTGGTGAAAGTATTCAGCGGCACCCGGCCCGTCAAGTTGCGCTTCGCCAAGCGCATACGGTTCACCTGCTCAAAAAACGCTGGAACGAACCGCCGAACAGCCCCTCGACATCGCGCTGAATCTCGACCCCGCTTGGCTCCCATCCGGTCGCGGCCAGGTTCAGGTATTTCTCTGTAAGCACCTTGGCTATGATTTCCCGCGAGTGATCCCACTTATAAATAATCTGGTCGAGCACGCGGGCGTCAGAATGCTGCGCTGTGAAACTCATGCCAATGAGGTCGAGCCGCATGCGGGTCATCTCCTCGATCACGCTCGGAATGTTGGTGAACCACCAGCAGCCGAAGACATGCAGGTTGCGGAACTTGCGGGCGATCACGCACAGCTCATGTTGGCTCTCTCGCGACAGCACGGTGCAGAGAAACTTGTTGTCTGGGTGGCCCGAGCAGAGGTTCTCGAGGCTGGCCAAATCCGGCTTGCCGACGCCGTCACCGGCCAACTGCAACGCCGCGTTCACGCCGCGCTTAACGCCGATCATCAGCGCAAAGGGCAGGCCGCTCTCCCTGCAGAACGGCAGTATCGCTCCGTCGATCAACCTTGAGCACTGGGTGTCGGCCGGGTACTCGAACGCCGGCGGCAGCGACACCATCACGTACAGCACGTCCATGCGCTTGGCCCAGTCGCGCAGGAACCGCTGCACCTCCTCCATCGTTCTACCGGAGAAATCCGCCTGCACCTCGTAGCCGGCCCCGGCCAGGCGTGGCGCGGCGGTATCCCACTCGAGCAGAAGCGGGTCGATCCGCAGCGCGGAGGTGAACCGTTCGTCCCGCTCAAAACCGGCGTTCCACTTCGGCGTCTCCAGCTCATCGAACGGCGAGTTAGTCATGCAGATTGTCCTGACCTTGGCCAAGTCCATGCAGCGCGTGATGTAGTCGCCCGAGTCCTGCTCGGCAAACCACTTACGGATCGATGGCAGATCGCGCTGGTTGGCGTCGAGTCCAAGCCGGTTGAGCACCGTCAACACCCCACGGCACGCCTCCGAAATCGGCGAATTCTCGACAAACAACGCGTCCCAAATCATCTGGGCCTGTTCCTCCCTAGCCAAGCGCCAGAACGCCTCAAAGCCGATGTCGAAATGCCGAAACGCCTCGGCGACGAGATAGTGATACACCAACTGGTCGTCGATTCCCCAAAGCAGCAACTCGCCGAACGCAGGGTCGTAGAGATGCGTGTGAATATCGTACACACTCGTCTCGCGAACCGTCTGGCTGACTACGGCGGCAATGGCCTCCCGCTTGGCGTCAGGAAGTATGCTGCTCATTGATCAAACATCGCAGATGCGGACACCCTGCTCAAGCGAGGAGAGTTTGTCCTTGCGCTTGGGAATGAATTCCTGCCCAACGTGGCCCTTGTAGCCAGTGGCAAGGATTGCCCGCATGATCGCCGCGTAGTTCAGCTCCTGCGTCTCGTCAATCTCGTTGCGGCCGGGGTTGCCGCCAGTGTGATAGTGGTAAAGGTACTTGTGATTATCTCGGATTGTGCGGATGACATCCCCTTCCATAATCTGCATGTGGTAAATGTCATAAAGCAGCCCGAAACGCTCCGAGCCGATTGCCTGGCAGAGCGCGACACCCCACGGTGTGCGGTCGCACATGTAATCCTTGTGGTCGACTCGGCTGTTGAGCAGCTCCATCACGATGGTCACATTGTGTTTCTCAGCGATGGGCAGGATGCGCTTGATGCCGATGGCGCAGTTTTTTAAGCCTGTCTCGTCGTCCATGCCGCCGCGGTTGCCGGAAAAACAGATGAGGTTTTTCAGCCCGGCATTGGCGGTCTCCTTGATACGCTTCTCGTAAACATCCACCAGCGTGTCGTGATGCTCAAGCCGGTTGAACGCCTTGCCGATACCTCCAACCCTGGTTTTGCCGTCCTTGAGAGTGCCGGTTGGGAAACTGACCATAGCGCACGAGAGGCCATGCTTGCGCATCGTCGGGAAATCGGGCGGGTCGAGCAACTCGACCGACTCCATGCCGAGACTGGCTGCCTTGGCCGCCAATTTCTCTAGGCCAGTACTTCCGTAGCACCACTTGCAGACCGAGTGACGGATATTGCCCTTCACTTTGCCTTCAGCCGCACGGCCACGCGCTGGGAGGGTCAGGGCCGCGCCCACGGCAGCAGTGCTGCCAGCGATCGATTTAAGCGCTGTGCGGCGCGAGAAATTGGAACTGTTCATGGTTTAAGTATTACACGCAGACTAAACGAAAAAACACCCTCGAATGTCAATTTTTTTAAGAGATGGATGAGGACTGCCGCGCTTGAACAAGCGCTCGGGTTTATGGACTAGGCTGAGTCACCTTGCCGTACGGTTTCCAAAGACGACTATTTCCTTTTTGGTGCCCATATGTCTTGAACTTTTGCTTGCTCCACGTCTCAACACGCGCATCACCCATCAGAATATTTCCAAGTCCGGCTGCTTCTTTTGGATTCCCTTGACCGTTTATGCCAAACCCGCCTCCGGAGCCTCTATGACGAGTGGCTAGGACGTCCCAATTATTAGGCCACATATGGCCGTCGTTAAGAGGAGCATCCAATGCTTCTTCCATGAAAGTGAACGACTTGTCGGGCTCTGCCCAACTAGAGTATTTTGCATTGTATACTCTCGGGTTTCTATCGTCCATTCCAGGCCCGCTGATGGCATAACTGAAGTCACTCCAGGTTGACCATTGACCCAGTCTCTTGAGCGCTATCTTGTCTGTCGGACAAAGATAGATATCCTGATTTTTTAGGTAAGGATAAATCGTACCGGTAGTAATATCCTGATTTCTGTTGTACCGCTGGCCGTTGGGCTTCTTGCCGTTAACAACCTGTTGCGACGACTTATTCCGAGTACTCACCAGCCATTCATGCATATGAGGCAAATGGTCATCATTGTCATCCGTATAATAAATCATTGATAGACCAAACTGCTTCAGGTTGTTCATGCAACTTGTCAACCGTGCTTTTTCCTTGGCCTTAGCCAAGGCGGGCAGAAGCATTCCGGCTAAAATCGCAATAATTGCGATAACCACCAATAATTCAATTAACGTGAATCCGGCTTGTTTTCGGCTTGTTTTCATTGGTAAGTTAAGGATTTAAGAAAAGAAAAAATACGCCAGCTCAGTTAATCCGTCAACCAAAGAAAAAGGCGATCCACTGGGGATCGCCTTGAAAAATGAGGTGATCAAGTAGCCTAACGACTACCTTTTTTGGGCCGATGCCCGATCCTGCATCCATGCAACATCGGGATTATTGGGAGTAGCAACGTTCAACTGAATCCCTTTTTTACCGTCAAAACTAGCTGGAACAATGGTTCTACTGTCCATCCATTTTTTGATTTCTGCATGTCCATCTCCAAAACCAAAACCACAGGCACCGTTATGATAGCTGGCTGGGAAATCAATGATGCGTGCCCCTGAATCGCGTGCATCACATTTTATAGCAAACGCAGCATCGTTGATACTATTAGGGTGCTCATCCACAAAAACCAAAAGGTTAGACGCCCCAGGAAGTCCCATATCGGTCTCTTTCATATAGGTGCGAAATTTGCTGAAAGGCAACCATTGACCAGCGCCTCCCCCTTGGGAAGGGTTTCGACCAAAGGATTGGCTCATGGAAATACTGCGAGTACGAGGTGTCGCTACACCTTTATATTTAACAGTGCTTTTATCGGCAGGGCATTTGAACACATCTGCATTTTGCAAATATTTACCGAGTAAAGCACCTTTCCTCGGGTCCAAAAGCAAATCTTTATCTGTATTGGCAGCGTTACCGGCACTGAAGTTTAAATTACCCGGCACCCAAACTTTTCCTGTTCTTGAATCCCCCAGGCTTCCGGCCAGAAAACCATCGTTGTCTCCGGCATACATCAACCAAGCTAGGGTCACTTGCTTAATGTTACTCATACAACTTATCCCAGTAGCCTTAGCCTTGGCCTTGGACAATGCTGGAAGCAGCATGCCCGCAAGGATGGCGATGATGGCGATCACCACCAACAACTCGATCAAAGTGAATCCATTTTTTTTATTCTTTATTTTCATGATAAAACCAGCACCCTTATAACCCGTTTGCCTGAAACATTATATCACAGGATAAAAACTTGGCAAAAAAAAAGCCCGTTTGAGCCGCTTCTTGGAAGCAATTAAAACTTATTACTTTTGAATCAACGCAGAAGTGCGCTCCTGCATCCACACGATGTCCGGACTACGAACCCCACCCTTCGTCGCCGGGCCGCGCTTAGCCAAGTCAGTTCCGGGCCAAACCCATTTGTGAATCTCAGAGTGGCCATCCGCAAAGGCAAAGCCAGCGGCCATATTATGGTAAGTGGCCGGCCAGTCGATCATGCGGAAGCTGGGAGCTCCTGGCCCAAGTGTTGCAAACCCTGCATCGTTTATGCTGTTGTGATTTTCATCAACCAGCATGTAGGTGCTCGACGCTCCAGGTTGATTAAAGTCACTCATCTTACCGTACGTCCACCAAGTCTTGCCCCGAGAATGACCATGATTACCATCCAGCCAGGGGCCGTGAACCGCCTTCTTGGACTTTGAATCGTGGGGGTAGGTTCCCACCGCCTGGCTCATCGAAATACTCCGGTAACGAGGGATTTTCTTGGACTTCCCGTCTTCCCTAACTGTATATGTGCTTGGATCAGAGGGACAGCGCCAAACGGTGATATTTCCACCAAGGTAGGGGGCAATACGATTCCATTGCCAAGGCCTAACTCCTCGCAAATTATAGGTCTCTATATCGCCGGGGGTTGGTCCGGTCATCATAAAACGGGCATTGGTGGGATTCGATGCCTGACCACTGCACCAGTTTCTCCAAGGTGTTGAATTGCCGTCGTCATGATTGGGGGGGATTAAGTCCTCCTCATCCCCCGCATACAGGTGGAATGACTTAATCATCTGGCTGGTGTTGTTCATGCAGTAGATGCCATGCGCCTTCGTCTTGGCCTTGGCCAAGGCCGGCAACAACAGACCAGCCAAAATGGCGATGATCGCGATCACCACAAGCAACTCAATCAGAGTGAAACCGCCTTTTTTGTTTTTCATGACAAATTAATAGCGTGACATAAAATGTTCAGAGGGCGTTACCGCTTTTCCTATTAGTGGCATAGTGCTCCTTCATATACATGATATCCCGATTATCCGAATCTGAGAAACCAAAGCTGAAAGTACCAGCCCGCGATGCCGTTCCCACTGTCCCTCTAGCTGCAGTTTTAGTCTTCGAAGAAAGCCATCTTTTTGTGGTCGCATGACCGTCCGCCCAACTTAAGGTGCTGTAGTCATTATGCCATGGGGCAACCGGATCAATCCAGCTATTACCTGCTCCCATACTAATAATCCACGACCCCATATTGTATTGCCGGGGATCGGATTCTTCTACGTAAATATACTTGTCTGATGGACTTCTTACGCTGGTAATTTTTTTGACAGATAGGCCCTGTTGTTCCCCATTCATGCCTCCTGCGCCGGAATAACTGACATAAGTCAAAGTTGGTGATTTGGAGTTAATCCGTTTATCTCCTGGGCAGTGGTACACCCCAGTATCACCTGTATGTGGAAAAAGTAACCCCTGACGAAGCCCCTCCTTCTCTTCCTCTATCTCGCGCTGTCTAGAAGATATTTTCCCCATTTGCTGCGCCCTCTCTCGGGGTATCGGCTGAGGCCCCCACCACCAATCACCTCGGCTGTAGGTTGACCCTCCACAAAGCTTGTCATCGTTCTCCATCGCATACATCGTCCAAGCCAAAGCCAGCTGCTTTTGATTATTCTGACAGGCCGCACCCGTTGCCAGGCTTTTAGATTTTGCCAGTGCAGGCAAGAGCAAGGCAGCCAAAATGGCAATGATCGCGATTACTACAAGTAGTTCTATGAGCGTAAAACCGGAGGAAGTGCGTTTTTTTTCCATAAGTCCTTTTAGTCCAAAGCAGCTGGTGAAACATGCCGCTTGGCCAAGCAGCTGTCAACCGTGAATCGGGTGAAAATCAGAGATCCAGCGGGCCGATCATCTTGTCCCCTTCCATCTCGTAAATGCCCACCAAATAGTCGTTTTCGAGCACTTCGCCCACCTTCAACTGGCCCATGAGTGTGATCGACTGATCCATGATCGGCTGGACGCCATCGCCCGCCATCCGGATGTTAATCCACTCGTTGATCTTGGGCACGGTGCCGAAGCAGCACATCGACTGGTCCCGCATGATCAGCAGTTCCGTGACCAGTCCGTTCTCCACCTTGAGCGGCAGCATGAAGCCCCGGATTGCCACCGGCTTTTTGTCGAGCGACTTGATGCGAGCCGGGATTTGAGCGTTGAGTTTGGCCAACTCCACCTTATTGGTCACCGGGTCGAGCGGCACCTCGTACGCGAACGACGCCAGCTTGTCGAAGGAAACCCCCTCGTAACCGTCAATCAATTCGGGCAGCAAAGCGTCCCCGGTCTCAACGATCGGCTGGACCAGCTCAACCGAATTTTTGGGGGGCTCCGCAGCGGCAGTCAGCGGCGCTTCATCGACTGGAAGCTTGGCTTCCGGCTTCGGCTCATCCTCCTCGATCAACTCGATGCCTCCACTCAGGCTGTCGAGTTCATCCTGTGTGGGAGTCGGTGGCTCCGGGCTTGGTTTGTCGACAAAAACCTTGTACCCCGCAATCACGAACAACGCCGCAATCACGGCCTTAAGCACGTATCCTTTCCAGAAGCTCGGTTTTTCCTGTGTGCTCATTTCAGTTACCCTTCGGATAGTTGAACGCTATGTTTCGATAGACCGTGCCCCGAACGCTCACCTCTGGCAAGACCGCATCGAACGACCCTGCGCCAGCCAGCCAATCGGCCCTGGCCACGAACTGTGACGTGTCGCCGACGGTCTCGCCGGTGCCGGCGTTGGCCACCGCCGCGAAGATCAGCTTGGCCTCACCATCCGGCAGCTTGGCCAAGACCACGAACGACTCCGCCTTGATGCGTAGATACTGCTCCATGTGCGGCTTGAAAAACCAGGCAGTGACCGTTCCCGCCTCAGCATCCACCAGAAACTCGATGTGCGCCTCCTCGTCACCCAACGTCACACCAGCGCCACCATGCGGCGGATCGTGATGGTGCGGCCCGGCTTCCGAGTGGTCGTGGCCACCGCCGCACCCCGCTTGGCCAAGCGCAACCAAGGATGCGAGAATCATCCAACATATCAACTTAATCATCGCTCAGGAAATGGGGGTCAGGTTTTCGGCCACATCAGTGCGGTACGCCTTGGCCGCCGGGACCAGCCCGGCCAACGCGCCCAGACCCAGCATCGCCAACGGTGCCCAGACCATCACTGGTTGAAACTCCAGCGGGTTGAGCACAATGCCGGTTTCCTGGCGGATAAACCAGGCGGCAGCGCTCATGATCACATAATACACCCCAAACCCGGCCACCGCGCCCAGCGCCGCAATGCCGCTGGCCTCCAGCACTACGATGGCAAAAATCGTCGATCGACGGGCGCCCAGCGCTCGCAGAATCGCGATCTCACGGCGGCGCTCGTTCATCGAGTTGTAGATGCTTGCGAGGATCGATCCCGCCGCCACCAGCGCCACGAGAAACGCCACGGCCCGGAGCACCATCTCGACCGGGGCAATCTTGTTGAACAGCTTCGACATTGTATCGGCGATGGGCCAGGCGAACGTCATCACGTCGCCCTGCATGTTGAACTCCTGGTTCATCATCATGCCGCTGCTTTTGCCGCGCAGTTTCACCAGCACGGCGCTCACGTCCGACGCCGTCTCGGCGTTATGCCCCTCCATGTTTTGCAACCCGGCGATCGGGATCCAGATCACCCGGTCCGCCGGCGTGTTGCTCTGTTCCATGACACCCGACACGACATACGTCTCCGCATGCTGTTTGTTCTTCTCAAAAATCAGGCCATGATACGGATGAAACGTGTCGCCTACTTTCAGCTTAAGCCGTTCGGCGGCGAAACTACCCACCACCGCTTGTTTCTTACTCGGGTTGAACAGGTAACCGGAACGCACGGCGTACTTTTTGCCTTCGCGATACTCAACATCGAACAGATTCGTCGTCACGCCGACCAAGCGGTAACCGTAGTAATTATCCCCTACCGCGATCGGCACTGCAGTAGCCACGCGCCGGTCGTCGGCGATCCGTTCGTACTGCACCCACGACAGGTTGCCCGGCGACGACTCGAGATGAAAAATGGAGTTAAGCACGAGTTGCAGCTTGGAACCGCGCGCGCCAAACACGCCGTCAAAGCCGGAGTCAACCCCTGTAAAGTTTGCGCGTGCTTGATCCTTGACCACCCACACGCTCATCAGCAGTCCACTGGCCAGCGCAATCGAGAATGCGGTGATCACCGTGGACAGCATGTGCTGCCGCAGGCTGCGCAGGACGATTTGCAACAGGCTCACGGTTTGGCCTCCCCTGCGCCTGGCCAAGCGGCCGCCCGGTTGATGTCTGCCAAGTCGCGGACGTTGTCGAATTGGTCAAGCACCCCCCGGTCGTGGCTCACGAGCAAAAGCGCCGCTCCGTTCTCACGGCACGTCTCGCGAATCAGGCCAAGCGACTCGGCGGCACTGGTGGGGTCGAGATTGCCGGTCGGCTCGTCAGCCAGCACCAACTTGGGCCGGTTGGCCAAGGCACGGGCCACGGCCACCCGCTGCTGCTGGCCAGTCGAGAGTTGGCGGGGGAAATGATCCAGCCGTTGGCCAAGCCCAACGCGCCCGAGCAACTCGCGAGCCCAGCGCCGATCCGCTCCCGGCCCGAAACTCATCCCGAGCAGAACATTCTCGATACAAGTGTAGCCCTGCAAAAGGTTGAACGTCTGAAAAATGTAGCCGATCGTCCGTGCCCGGAGTCGATCCCGCCCGGCTTCGCCGGCCTCAGAGATCGGGCAGCCGTCCAGTTCAACGCGGCCTCCGTCCGGCTTCAAAATACCGGCAATGAGGTTGAGAAACGTCGTTTTTCCAGAGCCACTGGTCCCGCACAGGGCCGTCTGCTGCCCGGAATCCAGCGAGAAAGCAGGTATGTCAACCACGGTCAGAACTGATCCGTCCGGTGTCTCGAAGCTCTTGCGCAGATTTTCGATATTCAGCAGCAACAGCGCGAGGATCCAGTTTCAAGTTTCAAGTTTCAAGTTTTCATTAGAAATAAACGCAGAGAGCGGGGAGGCGCGGAGGGCCATCAGAGAGAAATCCCAGCTTCTTCCTGTTGATTCGCGGTTTTAAGAAGTTTCCGGTCTCAAGTGGGCAAAGGCCGCTTGGGCACAAAAAAAGCCCTTCCAAAACGGAAGGGCTTTGTAATCCAACTTGGTTGGATTAAATTAGAATTGGTAGAACAGATTTAAACCAAGCCCATTACTTGAGCCATGGTCTCTATCGCCCGTTTCATTGTTGAGCTCCAAACGAGTTAGAACATTATCCCATATGGAATATCCCAAGGTAGCTGTCCACATAGAGGTAGAATCTCCATCGGTGCCATCGAGGGTGTCATAACGAAGAGCCAATGAAATACTATCACTAGTATCCCAAACCGCGTAAAGGGCAACTGCATCAGCTTCATCGCCAGCTTCACCCGCATACTCACGATCGTCGTAAGAAACTCCCAACGAAACTCCCTCTATTGGACTAGCCATAGAAGCGCCAACATAGAAGAGCGTATCCTCGTCGTCACCAGTACCCTCTGTATAACCAACGTAAGCTGTACTACCAGCTAGGAAGCCCAAGCTGTCAGGTGCAGTGATCGAAAGACCCGCAAGTAGCGCGAAGTCGGTTGTGTCTCCGTTGTGAAGACCACTAGTGGAGTCAAAGGCATTAGCCAATCCAATAGACGCATCTATACCATCAACCAAGGACGTAGAGACCAATAAACCAGTGTGGGTGAACGGCTCCAAATCATAACCGTAAGAACGGCTAACATTTGGGTTAGAACCACTAGCTTCAACCTCGTAGCCAACAATTGTGTCAAACAGACCTAAGGTCAGATCAACCCCATTGCCAAATGGCAGGTTCAAACCAATATTGGCGTTCTTGATGTGGAAGTCATCTCCCTCAGTTGAGAAGTCGGCAGCACGTTGACCCAATAGCAACTCCACATTGAAGCCTGCATTGTAGTCGCCATCACCAAGCGGGCTACTGATAGCCAAGCTTGCGCCGTTTGCGTTGAATCCTTCATCACCTGTATGATGGCTATCAGCCAATTTATTACCTGAGCTAAGGCTTCCATTATAAGAAGCCTCAACTGAGCCGCTAATGACGGTTGACGACATAGCCGTCAACACGCTGTTTTCCTCTGCCTGAGCAGTCGAAGCGAGACTGACAACGCCAGCGGCGGCCAGACCCATAGTCCATTTGTTCATTTTCATTTTGTTCAGTTCCTCCTGAGAACTAGTTTGTTTTTGTTTACGTAAACCACACCGGCTTTCACCGGTGCCTTGAGGGGTTACAACCGGTTACCCCTCGCACGCTCAGAAGAGCGTACTTGCCGTTAAAATTAGTGACGCGAATGAGTAGGGGCAAGCGTTTTTATTGGTTTTTTTACAGAAATGTAGGTTTTTTTTGTTCAAATACGCAAAATACAGTCAAAAAAGGAGTTTTCATGTCGAAAACCTGTTAATTTCTTGTGAATAAGAAGTTAAAAGATCTGCTCCTACAACAATTAGAAAATCACGTTCTAGTGGGGACACAACTTATTGTGCCTTCTATTGTCTGACACCACAACCAGCAGATTTGACTGATTATTTTTATAAAATATCTGGATAGTGTCAACAATGGGATTACCTCATTGCCTCCGGTTCATTGGCAATCTTGCAGTTGCGAGATAAATCCTTAATTTGTCCGCGTGCAATTGGATTTTTTAGATGCCTTGCTGAAGCCGAGCACCGGAATTCATTCCATCTCTGAAACAGCCGTGATGATCGGCCAATCCAAGTTGCCGTTGTTATGCGTTCGTAATAAACGGGCAAAGCGCTACATCATCAGACTTCTACCGGAACGAGTGCTCCGGGTTACAATTCCCCGTGGTGGCTCCAGAAAGGAGGCGCTCCATTTTGTGTCAAAAAACTCTGCCTGGGTGGAAAAACAGTTCTTGTCCATGCGCCTTCAGGATTCATTTTTGCCGAACGATAAGAGCCAAGCAGTAGAAACGGTGCTCTTCAGAGGAAGGAGGGTACTGGCTCGTAGTGTGAGTGAGGATGAGAGCTTGGCCGGTTTCGCCAACCAACTTGACAGGAGCTTCAGTGTAACAGGGAGTTCTCTCCGTGACGCAGTGGAGACAATGCTGCATCGCTTGGCCAAGGTGGAACTCCCCGAGACCACTTTCCGCTTGGCCAAGGTTCACGGGTTCTATCCTGGGCGAGTAACCATCCGAAGCCAGAAGACCCGCTGGGGCTCATGCTCCAGTACGGGTGCCATCTCTCTAAACTGGCGGTTGATTCAAGTGCCAGCTTTTGTCCGGGATTATGTCATCCTCCACGAGTTGGTTCATCTCCATCATTTGGATCATTCTACACGGTTTTGGGAGCGATTGGCCAAGACTTGCCCAAATCTCAATGCTGCCGAAGCATGGCTCAAGCTGCACGGCAACAGGATCTGCTAAGGTTCAACCGGGTGGTGTTGCCCTTGGACAGAAGTAGACTGGGCAAAAAAAACACCCGGATGAGTCATCCGGGTGCTTCGTTTAATTTCTACTAGAGCTTTATTCCTTTACGCGAACCAAGCGGAAGAAGGCCTTTGTTCCGCAATTCTTCTCAACGTGGATTCCTTTACCCACTGTGGATGGAATGGACTCCCAAGCGCCGCCCCTGCAGTCGCTATTACGCTCCAGTATCAAGCCGGGTGAACCAGGCCAGATCACATAAAGGTCTTCGCCCCTCTGGAATATCTGGTTCACTGCCATCTTGGCAATATCCGATTCTCCGATCGCAGGTGCTGAATAAAGAGTGTAGGTCCAACTCCTGGTCAGTACGCGGTCTCCGCCCACCGGCTCAAAACTAAAAGTCACGTTCATTGCATTGTCAGCTCCGGGTGCCAATGTATCGTATCCGAGGAACAAACCAGGGATGGTGTTTTGGTCACCATTTTCAACTAGATCAACAATGGCCTGCATCGCCTCGTATAGTGGTTTTCTTTGTAGCATTTGCCGTTACATCTACTCCATTGATGAGGATCGAAGCTGTTGCAAGGTCAATTTTATCCCACCCATCCTTCAATAGTCCTCCGCCAAGTGACCAAATTTTGACTTGGTGGGTGATGGCTGATGTGGTCGAGCCCGCGGCGGGGGATTTCAGTATAATGCTCGGCATTGCGAACACCTTGACCTCAGCAGATTCCTCCGCAGTGGCGCCATTGGAAGCAGTTATAACAACGGAGTAACTACCCGCTGTATCTTTTTTAACATTGCTCAACACGTAGTTTGCACCAGTCTTGCCGTCAATGTTGGCTCCGTCTTTCTTCCACTGATAAGTAATATCCCCAGGACCATAGCCAACAGCACTGAGAGTGACTGACTCGCCTGCTTCAAGTTCCGAACTGATCGGGGTGGTCGTAAATCCGGATTCCATCACCCAGTCAATCGCCTGCTCAACTTTAGCAGCATCAGCTGAAGAGGAGAGAAAAGCCCTCCGATCCGGAACAGTCGTACCGCTTGGCAGTGACGATCCTTCTAAGAATGTAGATCCATCAGCAACACCCCAGTCTGTCTGGAGGCCTGTGTTGACTACCACAACCGGAAGACTCGCTGACTCGAGGAAGTTAACGTCAACACCCGCAGTAACCTTGGCACCGAAATTATCGATCAACTCCGAATCAGTATCTCTGTAAGTTCTCCAAGCTTGAGCAACCAGTCTAGCGTTGAAATCTGAACCCTCATTAACACTGCTAGTCTGGTAAGTCGCCCAACCGGCTTCATCCTTTTGCCAGAAATCATCTAGACTGCTGCCGACGACATCGATACCACCCAGAACAAGAGCGGCCCTGTTACCAACGTTGAGCTCATTTCCGCTCACCCCGGTGAACTCAACAGTCCAAGTCACCGTGTCTGGCAAATCCACCTTGATCCCGGATACCCGGTAGGTGTTCAAGCCTGCTGACAAAGTAATCGGGTCACTCGTAAATAAGAGTGTTCCTGGAGTCTTTGAATCATAGTTTGCCGTAGCATTCTCTCCATCATTGGCATAAACACGCAATGTCGCGAAAGGAGGCGGCAACGCTGTGACAGCTTCCACGCCAACAACAGCTTCTACTGCATCCACTGCATCCACTGCCACTACTGCCACCACCTCTTCCACCGCTGCTTTTGCTGGCGATTTTAAGTCACCAACATTCTTACCCGCCGGCAAAGTAGCAGCATTTAAATAATAAGTTGCTTCGACAGCTGCAGATGCTGCCACTGCTGTTACTCCTACCACAGCTTCTACTGCTGTCACTGCTGCCACTGCTGTCACTGCTGCCACTGCTGCACGTGGAGCAGGAGATGAAGTGATCTCTGCGTAGGCCTCGAATTCAATCTCATTCAGCGAACGACCGCTCCCAGCTAGATTGATTTCATCGCCAAACTCAGTTCCAGTCTTGTAATAAGCCTCATAAACCCCTTGTGTAGAGTTGTAAATTACATCCCCACTATTGATCCAGAAATCGTCGAAACTGGATCCAGTCGTGACAGGATTATTATAGACCAAACCAGCGCGATCGCCTTCTGTATTGGCCACACCCGAAAATTGAACAGTCCAAGTGATCGTGTCAGGCACTTCTATTAGAAGATCACTCACATTCACACTATTGAAGCCTGCCGCTATTGCAAATGGATCACTCTCATAAAGCATCGTTCCTGGTTGCTTACTGACAGAAGTAGGATTCCCTCCGTCGTTGGCATAAATCCGGACAACGGCTTTCTCATCACCTTCAGCTGTGAAGTCACCGAAATACTCAAAGGACAAACTGTCGAGCAAGCGGTTATTTAACCCCAATTTCACCTCGTCACCGAACTCCTTGACGCTAGCAAAATAGGCACCAACTGTGGCGGTGTTCTCGTAAACCGTTGCACCGGCGGTGGCAACACTAGGCGAAACAACAACCATGAGCCTACCATCAAGTGTCGCTAAACTAGTACTGGCGGCGGTGGCCGTCACCACATCGTAACCCTTGGATGAAAGTATACCCTTAATTGCCGAGTCGCTGGCAGACAAGGCGTCCACTCCGGTAACCAGTACAACCTCATCACCTCGGGCACTCACCTTAACCACGTAGCTGATTTCCTTGTAACGATCCTTCGCTAAGGCAGTCGCATCAGTTGCAATCATCTTATAGGTTCCTGAATTACCTGCTTGCACAGACCCCAAGTCCAAGGAAACGGATGTAGCCCCTTCAATAGCAGCGTCGTTTTTGTACCACTGAATCGTAATGTTCTCACCTGACACTCTACCGTTAAGAACTGTAGAATCACCAACCGTAGCTTCAACATCACCTCCAACATCGATGATCGAAAAACTACTAACCCAATTAACCGCAGCAACCAACAAGGCGCCACCTTCAGCCGTCATATTGCCTAGATCAGCTGTCTGGATAGCAAGATTCACTCTTCTGCCCGCTGCTTCAATCCCACCAGCCATTGAAGAACCTGTGTCGTATCCGTAAACCCCAGCCTGATGTGATGCACTACCCGCTGTGGCAATTATTACTGCTGATGCGCTGGGAGTACCCCAATTAAGGGTACCTGCTGAACTGAGAATCGTCTGTGCCCCGGCAGCAACTCCGCCGGCTAGTGGATGATCAGCGTCAACAATTACAATCTGGCTAGCGGTACTAATAGTTCCCGCAAGTTCATCTCGTGTACCAATAAAACCTAAGGCATACTGAGCTGAACCGTCTAAGTTAATGACAGGAGCTGTGGTCCCAGCATATTTTCCAGCCCATGTGTCATCCTTCAAACTTGAAGAAATCACAACAAAAGAATAGTGCCTTGGGTCAATACCATTCATTTCATAATTGGGGCCTTGATATGATACATTGTGACCTTGCGACTCAAGTAAAGCTCCAAGAGCATAGTCAGCTAGAGTTGTATCAGAGGGATTCGTAACATCTCTAGGCTCTTCAGAAATACTGTTATCAATCAACTCAACTTCTGCGATCTGCATACAGCAAGTACTAGCTCCAGCTGTTGTCGGGAAGATCAACTCGTAGGTCGTGTAGGCCACATCATTTAAGAATGAAACCTCCTGGCGCTCGAAACGCTCACCAAAGGCGGGAACATCTCCAGAGGCTATCTCGGTAAATGTTACACCATCGTCATTGGAACCCGACAAAACAAAGGTCGCTGGGTCTCGATCAGGCCCATCATTTGCCGAAGTCAGCCCCAAACTGGTCACCACCCCACCTCCGGTGGTTATGGTCAAACCAGACGGGCTGTCATTTGCTCCATCATTATTAAGATACTTAGTTGAAGTATCGTTATCGATCGCAAGTCCGGCATGCTCACCAGCCGGGTGATTATCTGATGATGGGACAACTGTTACAGGTAAACTACCCACCACTACCAACACTTCATTTCCGCGCTCCGAAACTATGATTTTTTTACGTCTCTGGTTTGAGCTATTGAAATTCTTTGCAGTCACGGAATAAAAACCGGACTGATCAATTCCAATATCGTTAATCACTAATGTGTTTGAAGAACCGCTCTGGATGATATCACCCGCAAATTTCCACTCATAATCAATTAAATCTCCGGTGGCTGTCGCGGTCAAAGTAACCTTGTCCCCATTAATCGGCTTAGTATTTGAGACTACAAAACTTGTTATTTTTGCCTCGGCCGCGGTTTTAATCTTCATTGTTCCATTCACATAGCTGACCACATAATTTGTCGCAACTGCGCCGGATGGAACAATCGAGTAATCACCTGGAACAGTGTTGTCGGCAACCGTCGAAAGCGAAGGAACCGTAGTAAACACAGTCGCATCATCATCGTTTAGCAAACCTGAAACAGTATAACTCAAATCAGGGAGTGCTAGGGTCTCTAATACCTCTTTGTTATCTCCACTGACTGTTAGGACTGCAGAATCGATGGAAAGTTTCCCTACTACATTAGTCACTGCGTAGTTAGCTGCATCTGCCCCGACAGGCAAGATGTCGTAATCTCCAACTCCTGTCGCAGCATTAACATCAATACTCCCGCTGGGTTCTGATGTCAGTATGCTGGAATCTTCACCATTCACAAACCCTGCATACGTATAGACAATTGTTTTGGCCGGTGTCAGGAAAGTACCCGGTATAGGTAAACCATCGTTTACAGGGGTTGGCTCACCACTCTTGTTCCAGGCTACAGAGAAGTTGTCCCCTCCTCCACCTTCCTTCATTAGTCCACGCACATAGTAGGATTTACCGGCCTCAAGAATAATAGGCAAAGAAGCGTTCTCAAGTCGTGGGCCGGTTAAATTCAGTTCAACTGAATCTCCAGCTTCGATTGCCCCGCTTACCGTATAAGTTACTACTTGCGCCTTGGCTGCCACAGCTGCAACTCCTGTAACTGCCTCTACTCCCTCCACAGCTGCCACCGCTGCAACTGCCTCTATTGCAGGTGTTTTTATATCACCAACACTTTTACCTGCTGGCAATGTAGCAGCATTTAAATAATAAGTTGCTTCGACACCTCGAACTGCAGCTACTGCTGCTACTGCAGTCACAGCTTCTACTGCTACCACTCCCTCCACTGCTGCAGCTGCTTCAGTTGTAGTGGCCAAAACAACAATTGGTCCAGTTACCTTAATTAACTCAACTTCTGCGATCTGCATACAGCAGGTGCTCGCTCCCGCTGTTGTCGGGAAGATCAACTCATAGGTCGTGTAGGCCACATCATTTGCGAAGGATACCTCCTGGCGCTCGAAACGATCACCAAAGGCGGGAACATCTCCCGAGGCTATCTCGGTAAAGGTTACCCCTCCGTCATTTGATCCTGATAACACAAAGGTCGCCGGGTCCCGCTCAGGCCCATCATTGGCGGAAGTCAACCCCAAACTGGTCACCACCCCACCACCGGTGGTAATAGTTAAACCAGACGGGCTGTCATTCGCTCCATCAAAGTTAAGATACTTTGTTGACGAGTCGTTATCGATCGCAAATCCGGCATGTTCACCAGCAGGGTGATTGTCTGATGATGGCACAACTGTGTCACCAGGCGATGTTATGTCCGTATGGGTGTCATCGCTTCCTGCCATTGTCGACCTGGAATCAATGGAGATAATACTGTTGGCTTTATCTCCTGTGATGGTAACCACTCCTTCAGATGAAGTAGCCGTCACGCTAGCACTGGTATCACTGCTTCCTACATTTATTGCAGCAGCAATAGCGGCAGCCAGACCAGTAGCATCAAGTTCTACAACTTCAGCCACAGCTGCTACAGCATCAACTGCTGCCACAGCCGCTACTGCAGCTGTCTTTACGTCACCAACTGCCTTACCATCTGGAATTACATCTCCTTCAACGTATAAAACTTCAGCAACTGCTGCAACTGCTGCAACTGCTGCAATTGCTTCAACTGCAGGTGCAGCTGCAGGAGCGGTTACACTGATCGTATCTTTATCCACTTTCCCGCGACGATCGGTCCCTGCAAAACTTCTGACCCCGTTCCACTGTGGTTCATTGGCAATTTTCACGAGGTTGTCAGAATCACTGTCCGTGCTTAACCACAACTCAGCGTTGTCATCTGCGGCAATGTGGAATTGATAAGCAGCCGTTTCAGTCGGAGTGATGTAACCATCCATCACAACACCATAGTTATTCCTGACATCGTCAGCCGGCTTTGTGTTAATATCGCCAGTCTGAGGCCACTCAAAATAACCGGCAATAGCCTGAAAGTCATGACCACTCGAAAGCGGTGTCCCGAGCAACTCGATCTCAGCGATCTGCATACAGCAATCACTCGCACCCATTGTTGTCGGAAACATCAACTCATAAGTCGTGTAGTACGCATCATTTGAAAAGGATATCTCCTGGCGTTCTAAACGGGCACCAAAGGCGGTAACATCTCCCGAGGCTATCTCGGTAAGTGTTACCCCTCCGTCATTGGATCCGGACAACACAAAGGTCGCGGGATCCCGATCCGGCGCGTCATTGGCCGAAGTAAGTCCCAATCCGGTCACCACTCCACCTCCAGTGGTTATAGTCAGACCTGATGGTTGATCACTTGCTCCATCAAAATTTAGATATTTCGTAGCGGAGTCGTTATCGATTGCAAATCCAGCATGCTCACCAGCCGGGTGATTGTCCGAACTCGGCACAACCGAATCACCTGAAGCACTAATATCTGACGGCGTAAAAAGTTCTGAAACCGCAGTCCCACCGATGTCATGATATTCACGCACACGAAGTCCTTGGGGTGGGGTTGGGCTATCAGGGTTGTCATCCCCATAGGTACGGGTTTGGCTAACTGCCGTAACCGTCAAGAGTGCCTTGGATACAGTCAATGTTCCAGGTTGATGGCTTATTTCATAGTGCCCAGTACCATCAACCGCCTCTGTGGAAAATGTGATAGCTATATCTGCAACTCCGGAAGCATTGTCTGCCAGAGTTGTCAATGCCGGTGCTGTTGAAAAAACAGATTCATCCTCGCCTGGAGCAAAACCCTGAGTCTTGTAGGTTAGTTCTGGATTATTGGAACCATAGGCACGACTCTTGTCATCGGCAGTAATAAGCAGGGGCCTTTTTTTCACTTCAAATGAGGCCGCTTGAAATCTGAACGCATCCGGTATTCCAGCTCCAAATGCATATAACAAAATATCAACGGTTCCCACATCATTAACAGTTACCAATCTACCACCATCATTGGCTACCTCCGCAGGCCCTGATACAAATACCATTACCCTGCTCCCTGTTGACGTACTTAAACCAAGGTCAAATGGAGGATCACCGTAATAGGCGTCATCTAATTCCGCCAAAGTGACGTAAGTTGAGGTACCCTGCTCAATGGTAAAGGTGCCTGTCACGTCAAGAGCACTGTAGTTCTTGTCATCCATGCTGGCGGTAACAGGATCATAGACACCAACAAACACTGGTACGTTTGTGGTATCTTTATAATTGACTGTAACACTACCCTCTAGACCAGCCGGCGTAGTAGTCACCGTCACTCCATGAGATTTACCATCGTATGTTGCTGTAGTATCGCTAATTGCAATAGTGGCCAATGCTTTTGTAATAGTTAAAAAGCCATCTACATATGCAAAACCATAATTAACATCCACACCACCCGAAGCTGTTGTCACGTAACTCCCAACGTCGCTGGTCGCGGTTGCTGTAGTTGTCACACTGGGCTGGGTGTCAACCCCACCGATAACATCGCCATTTACAAAACCAGTGACACCAAACCCAATAGGTCCCACAGGCGCTCCATAAATTTTCCCTCCATCTGCAGCTGTTACTGTCAATACTGCTTTAGTCACAGTCAACTTACCAACAGCAGCTACTGCAGCTATTGCATCTACTGCTGTCACAGCATCTACTGCTGTCACAGCAGCTACTGCAGCTGTCTTAACGTCACCAACTGCCTTACCCTCTGGAATTACATCTCCCTCAACGTATAAAACTTCCGAAACTGCTGTAACTGCTGCAACCGCTTCAACTGCTGTTACGCCTACAACTGCTGCAACTGCTGAAACCGGCACCAGGTTTGTAATTTCGTAGTTGTTGTCGGTACCTGCAGAAAGAGAGATGTCATACACTCCAGCACCACTTGTTTCATCAGTACTTAGGCTTACAACAGGTACAACGTCTAATACCGAAACATCCTCGCTATTCTCAAACCCACTATAAGTGACAGTCCCCGTAGGGTTGGCGCTGCCATAAACCTTGGTAAGATTATCAGCACTTGCTAATAATACCTTCTTGGCTATGACCAAATCACCAGTAATGAAACCCTGATAATTATCGTCATTCACACTACCTACTATGGAATATGTGCCCGCATTTGAAGGTCCAGTTACAGCTGTGACTGCTTCTACAGCATCGACTGCTGCCACAGCATCGACCGCTGTCACAGCCACCACGGCTGCTGTTTTCACGTCACCAACTGCCTTGCCCTCTGGAATTGTATCTCCATCAACGTATAAAACTTCCGCAACCGCTGCAACTGCTTCAACTGCTGCAACTGCCGCAACTGCTTCAGCAGCTAGAACTTCTGCAATAGGAGCAACCACAGTTGTTCCCAGGCTGTAAGTAAGATCAACGTTAAGGCCTGCAGGATCAGTTGTCGCTGCGGCTGCCTTAGGTGAGCCATTATAAGTTGATGCCAAATCGCTCAGAGCTACAGTTGCCGTTGCCTTGCCTATCACTAAAGAACCAGTTTCAGTTCCCCTGTAGAGGGCATCATCAACACTGGCTGTCACAATGTAAGTTCCGGCGTTGGTCGGACTAGCTACCGCCGCACCCTCAGAATCCGCGTAGGTTATCACTACGCTGGTTCCAGCCACTGCCGGAGTAGCCGTAGCAACTAAGCCAGATCCGGTATAAGTCTGGGATAAACCCGCCAAAGTTACCCCAATCGAATTTTTCTCAACTGTTAAAGTACCGTCTACATGAGTGATGACATAGTTGCTGGCTACACTACCGAAAATTACGATTCCATAGGAACCAAGCACTGAGTTTACATCAGCTTCCGTACCTACTGTAGTCTGAGTAGTAAGTACTGAGCTATCTTCACTGTTTACAAAACCGGTGTAAGTCAACGTAAGAACCGGATTTGCCTCAAGATACTCCTTGCTCTGGGCATCTGCCGTGATGTTCAAGGGAGCCTGTAAGATAGTCAGTGTACCGGTCGTGGAACCTGAATTTCTCGAATCGTTAACGGTTGCAGTAGCAGTGTAAATACCCGCGTCAGTCGGGCTTGACACGATGGTTCCGCTTGCATCGGTGTAAACAACATCGACATCGACCGTAAGTGTCTCGCTTTCATTTGAAACTGTCGTCGATAGCGATTGACCCAACCCCGTATAAACGGCAGAGACATCAGGCATAGCGACGCCAACCTGAGCCTTGCTCACATTAAATGTCTTGGTCTCGTATGCGGATTCATAATCATTTGTTCTAGCAACATAAGCAGTTACTCTTACTGTTCCAGCGGTCTTTAAAGTCACGACATTCCCGGAAGCCGAAGCAGAACCCGTGACGAAATAGAGAACCGGACGGTCACCAGTCGCGGTCGACTGGAGCGTGATCGGAGTTGTACTGTAAACCACATCGGGCAGGTCAGCTAATACCAGGTTTGTTGCCGCTGGCGTTATAACTAGTGTATCCTGCTTTACACCCTCGTAGTTGGGATCATCAATGGTTGCAGTAACAAAATAGGTTCCCTGAGACGTGGGACTTTCAACCACTACAGCCCCTGAATCTCGGTAAACCAAATTAACGGTCAGACCTTCAATCGAAGGGGTCGCCGTAACGCCAAGGGCGGAACCGGTGTAGCCCTGAGAAGTATTGGTCACTGTAATCGCAGCACTTAATTTGGTTACCTGCAACGACCCATCAGTATAAGTGAAAGTGTAATTTTTTGAGGAAAGACCCGCAGGTGTTGCCACATAGGATCCACCACTGGATACCGCCCTGTCGTAGCTTACAATTAAATCCGTGGCGACCACAGCTGGCACAGCCTCTACTGCCGCTACAGCCTCAACCGCCGCCACAGCCACAACTGCCGCTATAGCCTCAACTGCTGCCGTTTTCACATCACCAACTGCTTTACCTGCTGGTATTGTATCACCTTCAACATATAAAACTGCTGCAACTGCCTCAACTGCGGCAACTGCCTCAACTGCGGCTACTGCTTCAACTGCAGCTATCGCAGCAAATACTTCTGATGTGGCGGATTCACCACCAACAAAACCGCTGTAAGTTACAGCATCCACTGCTGCCGTTTTCACGTCACCAACTGCCTTACCTTCTGGTATTGTATCACCTTCAACATATAAAACTGCTGCTACTGCTTCAACTGCGGCTACATCAGTAAATGTAAGTGTCCCAGCCCAATCCGCCGAGGACGGGGTGCCAAAACCATAAGAAATTGAAAGATCACCCAGATCAGCCGTTAGCGGCGCAGGATTAATGGTGTAACTGGCGGATGTATCTCCCGGATACCTGGCATCCGAAACCGTTACAGTAACCGTATAAGTGTCTGCATTTTTTGTGCTTTCAACAGCTTTTCCAGCGCTATCCTTGTAAGCAACTGTATGTGTCAAATCAGACGGAACCACAGCTACTGAAGGCAATTGAGCGGCTCCGGTGTAAGTTACAGCAGTGGTGCCTATAGTCACCGACCCGATGGTCAAAGTCGCGTTCGATGAACCTGAATAGTTATCATCCACAACAGAGACAGTTACCGCGTAATCACCCGCACTGGAAGGTGCTATTACAGCAGCTACAGCATCCACTGCTACCACAGCATCCACTGCTGTTACAGCATCCACTGCTTCGACAGCCGCCACCGCTGCTGTTTTCACGTCACCAACTGCTTTGCCTACTGGTATTGTATCCCCTTCAACATATAAAACTGCTGCCGCCGCCTCTACTGCTGCAACTGCTTCAACTGCTGCAACTGCTTCAACTCCTGCAACTGCTTCAATAGCTGCTGCAGGAGCGAACGATCCCCCGGTATAGGTTGTAGTCACTGATAGACCAGCAGGCAATGTCACAACCGTTACAGGCTTCTGCGCACCGTCGTGAGATTGGCTGATTGCTGAAATTGTAACTGTTGCGACTGCCTTTGCGATGGTCAGGGTAGCTGTGTCAGAACCGGAATAGCTTGATGCCGCAGTTATGGCAGCGGTTGCCGTATACACACCTGCATTCGTAGGGTTAGTCACAGCAGCCCCAGTCGCATCCGTGTAAGTGACAGCAATTGGTTCAGTCAAAACAATACCTCCTGAATCAGTTTGTGTTGGAGTTAGAGCTTGGCCTGTACCTGTGTAAGCCACTGTAGCATCAGCCAAAGAAACTGTGGCCGAAGCACCGTTGATCGTAAATGATCTCACCACTGGCGATGCCCGATTAACAGCTGGCTCCGCTGGTGTCTTAATCGTCGTACCATCCGCTTCATACGTGGCAGCAACTGCATCCTTGCCATCCTGAAAGTAGAATACCGTGACATCACCTTTGCTAAGCATTGTTAACATGCCGTTAGTACCAATGGTTGCTGGCCCTGCAACGCCGTAACTAACAGCCAATCCTGAATCGGACGTTGCCGAGATATCAAGAAGAGTAGTGCTGCTGAACGTAACCGCATCAATACTTGGAGCAGTGATCGTCTGCGCTGTTTGAGCTATCATATTCCCCGTAAGGGAAAAGATCATAGCCGTAGCGAAAGCGAGTTGACCCGCTATGGTGCGTTTAATTTTGGATCCAATCATTTTTTTCATAGTTGAAATACTGTTTTGTTGAAGCTAACTCAACGAGACAACCGACAACTTACTTACAACCGCCACGGAGTTGGCCAGAAGACCAAACCCTTGGCAAGTCTTTTATTCCCAAGAATATCCATACCCCCACGGGAGCGATTCAAAGAATAAAAAGTCGTAGGTTTTTTACTTGTTTTGGTTGTTTTTATTAATTGTTCTTTAAGAGTAGCTACAAGCCACTCCATTTTCAGGGCAAAATCAATTTCACCCAAAAACGCTCTTTTTATTTCGAATAACCTCAAGACTACCCGATACATACTTGAAACTGTAATTCATTGATTCTGAACCACTTGGGACTATTTTATACTTTTTCATTTTCCCTCTGCCCGTCTCAACAAGCTTCGTTACGGCTGGTTTGGTTAAATTCTTCACCGATTCTCCGTTGACAAATCCTTTGTATGTCACGGTCAATTCTGGAGTCTTTTCCCCTTCCTTCATTTTCTTGTCCTCTGCCCGGATAACCAAAGATGCCTCGACTACTTCAAGTGTCACCATTGCCGGCTTGGCAGGGATGAACTGGTCGTTTCCCATTTGAACGCCAAAAACACGCATATTCCCGGCTCCTTTTATGGTTACTTTCCCTCCATTGTCTACCGAAGCCGGGCCGTTCAAAAAAATCGAAACTGGCAATTTTGAACTGGATTTGGCAGTCACAACAATTGGTTTATCACCGTATTTCTTCGGAGAAAGTCGACCGATTTCTACAGTTTGAGCCTCCTTGGCTTCAAGCGCCGGCAACCCGACTAATAGACAGATAAGAACGGCCAGATACAAAACGGAAAAACGAATCGTACCTGTCCCCATCAAGATACCGGGCTTGCTCCTCGCCTTCAATTGTTTGGGTTGTTACCGGAGAAGCTGTACTTTGGCAAGCATTTTTTTGTAAAAAATTATTCGACCTTGGCAACAATCATCGTCAAGTCATCCACTTGTTCCGCGTTGTCGGAAAAATCTTTCAATGTTTCAAAAACCGACTCGATGATTTTGGCCGCCTTCGACTGTCTTTTTTGGTGTACCGCCTGCAGGATGCGGTCGACTCCGAATAACTCCTCTGCCGCATTCGTGGTTTCCTCAAGCCCATCGGTCAGCAACACCAACACATCCCCCTTGGCCAAGTACAGTGGCTTGGACACGGTGTACGCCGCGTCTGGCATGACTCCCAACGGCATCCCGGTTCTCCTCAGTTCACTCTTCACCGCGCCGTCGGAGCCCAGAATGAAAGCGGGAGAGTGGCCTGCGCTGGCATGGACGAGCGTTCTTTTTTCAGTATCAAGCTTGGCCAACAGCATAGTCACAAATCGCTCCTCGCCGACGTCTTCTCCCACCATCGTGTTTGCCCTAGTGAGGATCAGTGACAGATCGTTACGGTTTCGGGTGAGGATGCGGAGGTACGCACGGGTTTCCGCCATCAGCATGGCCGGACCAATACCGTGCCCACTCACGTCGCCGATCGCCAACGCCAGTTGACCGTCTGAGGTTGTGAGATAGTCAAAGTAATCGCCACCCGTCGCCGCAGCCGGCCTGGATGCACCGGCAATGTCAAACCCGTCCAACTGCGGAGCCTTCCAGGGGAACAAGTGTTGCTGGATTTCACTGGCCACCCGGAACTGCTCCTCGGACTCGTGCATCACCGCCTGCTCCTTCAACCGCTCTGTGATGTCGCGCGCGTTGATCACCACCCCGGCAATCGCCTCATCGGCCAGCAGGTTGCTTGCCGTGATATCCATCACCCTCTCACTCCCGTCCGCTGCAGCGAACCTGCCCTTGATGGCGAATTGTTTCCCCTCATTGCCAAGCGCCTGCCCGAACTCTGCCATCAATCGATCCCGATCCTCCCCATGCGCCAGCGCAAACCAGTCGCTGTCGATCAGTGCCTCGGCACTCTTGCCCAGTACTCGATCGCAGGCCGGGCTCACAAATTTAATCATGCCCTTACAATCCAGCACCGCTATGATGTCCGAAGTGTTCTCGATCAACGAACGGTGCCTCAACTCGCTCGCTCGCAAATCCTTGACCGTCTGCCTCCGTGAGGATCGCACCGAAGCCTCGCGCAATTCCCGCTCCACGGCCGGAACCAGCCGCGCCAGGTTGCCCTTCATCAGGTAATCGTGCGCGCCGGACTTCATTGCGGCCACGGCGGTGTCCTCGCCAATGCCACCGGAGACGATGATAAACGGGATGTCGAGTTGCGATTCCTTCAACACTTCGAGCGCCCTTGGCGCACTAAAATCGGGCAGATTGTAGTCGGCAAGTATCACCTCCCATTGCGCTTGGCCAAGGGCGGTTCGCATTCCGCCCTCTGTTTCCACCCGCTCAAACTCAGGCTCGAACCCCCCCGCTCGCAGCAGCCCGACCAGCATGCGCGCGTCGAACTCCGAGTCCTCCACCACCAGTACTCGCAATGCGAGCTTCCCCTCGCTGGGGTGGGTGGGTTGGTTCGTCGTCTTGCTCATAATCCGCTTCGCTCGGTCAAGCTAAACCGCCGGGTAACCTTTGCGAAGCCTTGTTTGCTACACGGCGTGTTTTGGTTGACAGCGCTTTGCCAAGCCGATAGCAACACCGCCGAGAACACACATCGATTTCATGAAACGCGCCGCCATTTTTTCTATCCTGTTTTCACTCGCCTTGGCCAACGCCGAGACGTTCACACTCAACACACGCGACCGCGTCAGGGACGCAGACGGCGACTGGGCCGTGCGGCAACAAAAAGTTCTTTGGGACGCCAAGGAGACGGCAGTGATCGTCTGCGACATGTGGGATCTGCACCACTGCAAAAACGCCGTCGGCCGCGTCGGCGAAATGGCGCCGCGCATGAACCAACTTCTCAACACCGCACGGGCCAGGGGTGCGCTGATCATTCACGCGCCATCGTCGTGCATGGAGTTTTACAAAAACCACCCCGCCCGCAAACGCGCCCAAGCCGCGCCCGGTGCCGCCGTGCAACCCAAGGCCATCGAGAGTTGGTGCCACTGGATTGACAAGGTGGAGGAAAGCCAGGGCTACCCCATCGACCACTCAGATGGCGGCGAAGACGACGACCCGGCGGAGCACGCCGCCTGGGCCAGGCACCTAGCCGATCTTGGACGCAACCCGGGCAGTCCGTGGAAGCGGCAGGTCGACCTGATCGAGATTGACCCCAAGCACGACGCGATCAGCGACAACGGTATCGAGATTTGGAACCTACTTGAGGCGCGAGGCATCCGCAACTTACTGCTCGTTGGCGTGCACACGAACATGTGCGTGCTCGGTCGGCCGTTTGGCCTCCGCAACATGGCGCGTAACGGCAAAAATGTCCTGCTCGTCCGCGACCTCACCGACTCGATGTACAACCCGGCGAGTTGGCCGTACGTGAATCACTTTCGCGGCACATCGCTGGTCGTTGAACACATTGAGCAACGGGTCTGCCCGACGACAACCAGCGACCAACTGCTTGGTGGCGAGCCGTTCCGCTTCAAGAACGACACGCCGCCACACGTCGTGTTCATGATCGGCGAGAGTGAATACAATACAGCCTCGACCCTGCCGATGTTTGCCAAAAAACAGCTCGAGTACCGCGGCATCCGCTGCTCGTTTGTACACGTGAATCAAAACGATCCGAACGATTTCGCCGGCCTCGAGGCGCTGAAGGATGCTGACCTACTTTTCCTGAGTGTCCGCCGCCGAACGCCGCCCAAGGCGCAGCTCGACCTCGTCCGCGCGCACCTGGCCAAGGGCAAACCGCTCGTCGGCATCCGCACTTCCAGCCATGCGTTCGACCGTGAACCACCCAGCGAAAACCACGCGCGCTGGGCCAAGTTCGACGACGAAATACTGGGCGTTGACTACCGGAACCATTACGGCAACAAGCCGCCAAAAGATCCTGCCACCATCATTCGGGCCACGGCCACAGGAGCTAACCACCCCATCCTAACCGCCGTACCGCACGATGCCTTCGAAGCAAAATCGCACCTCTACAAAAACAAACCGGTCACCTCCACCGTTTCGGTGCTTATGACTGGCACGCTCGCGGGACGGGACGAAATCAGCGAGCCGGTGGCGTGGACGAACAAGGCCAACGGTAGCCGCATCTTTTACACATCGCTTGGCAGCGTGGATGACTTTGGATTGCCGGCATTTCAGCGACTGCTGCTCAACGGCATCCTCTGGGCGCTCGACGAGCCGGTGCCGCCAGCCGACCCGCGAGTCGTCGTCAGGAAATAATTCGGGCTATGGCCAACGATATCGAATCGATCCAGCTTCAAAACCGAAGGTGCCACATGCCGTTGAAATGCCGAACCGCGCATTGGCGATGAGTCTGCGCACCGCGAACAGCTACGGAGTGGCCAACCCGGAGATCAACCAAATACTTGGCCTTGGCAGGTTGCCACGCCAGAACACCAACATCGATAATGCGGAGCGGGTTGTCGCGGAGTTCTCCCCCCGGAGGGGCACGGCTTTGATGGGCTTGGCCGAGCCGGCTACGGCGCGGGCGGGGCGAGCACTTCCTCGCGGGTGATTTTCGATGACGGCGTTGCGTCGGCCGTCAAGTCGCCCAAGGCATACTGCAGTCCGTCCAGGTAATGCTGCAACACCGCTGGGTTCCAGTAGGTGGACGCGTTGTGGCCGAGGTTCGTGTAAAACACACGGCCGCCCTCGAACGTGCGAATCCACGACACCGGCACGGTGCGACCGCCCTCGGTATATTGTTTCTTCAACCCCTCGTTGCGGTTGAGCGGCTTCATCGTCTGCTCCGTGTTCAGGTCGAGGCTCACTAGCACGCGAAGCTTGTCGCCGCCGACATACGTCTCCGGCTTGTACTGATAAATCTCGTCCTTGTGCCAGAAACCCCTGCCCTTGAACGCCTGGTTGAGGATGTGCTTCGGGTCATCGAGCTTGAACGACCACGTGCCGCCCCCACCCCATGGATGTCCGTTGAACTGGCCGCCGATCATCCGCGCGCCGGTTTTCCATCTGTAAAAATTATCGCTCGCCGCGTGGATGCCAACAACGCCTTTACCCTGGCCAACGAAGCCGAGGATCGCGTTGCGCTGGTCGTCATTGTCGAGCGCTAGGCTCGTGGTGTTGTTGAACAGAATTGCGTCGTACTTTTCGAGATTGGCCTTGTTGAACACCGAGTACTCGTCCGCCAAGTCGGCGGTGAACGCGCCGGTCTTCCTGCCCAACTCCTGTATGGCGAAGTTCCCCTCAACGATCGAGCCGTGCACAAACGTCTCGCACCGGTAAAACACAAGGATGCGCCGCGGCTTTTTCGGCTTGGCCGTGGCCTTGGCCGGCAGCGCTGCCAGCACCTTGGCCTTTGTGTCTTCGGTCAGCGGCTTGAGGCGCTTCTTCCCATCCTCCCATGCGGCTTCGCCAAGCGGAACGGCGGCCAAGCCAATGGCCAGTAATATCATCGTGTGTGTTTTCATAATTAAAAATGAAGCGGCGACAGGCTAGGCCAGGCGCAACCGAATGTGGAGCCCTTTGTCACCCAACCGGCCCTGTATGGACCGGGGGTTTGCACCTGTCACAGAGCTGACCCAACATCCGCCGAGACGGCAAAGCCGACGTTCTCGGTATCGAAATTAAAGGACTGGTTGAACACCACTGGAAAAATATGATGCGAAGCAGCCAGCACCTGACTCGAACTTGGCTTATCGAGCGCCGCCATCCTGTCCTGCTCGTCCATTCGCAGACCGTGCGGTAACTGGCTCAACAGTTAATCGTCGACTAAATTGAACAACATCGCCAGCGATCAGACGTGGATGAGGCTGATGTTCCGGCGGGTGAATTCGGAGACCACACTCGCCAACAAGGAAGTCAGCGTGGGTAGGTATTCCTTAATTGATCTTCAGTATAAGTCGCCATGGTTTACCGCCTGCGCGGGCGCGTCAGCTGTCTGGCAAAAAATAGCGTAATCTGACTTCCAATCCAAGCCAGAGCAACTTACGGCCTACGATTGCCGGGCGGCGCCTCGGCGGGCTCCCCGCCCGGGATCAACTCGTCAATGACCTGGAACGGCAACTGAAACGGCACCAGCAACACCTTGGGAATGTGTTTCATATTCAGCTTCGGCTGGCTGAGCGTGCCGCTCACCTCAAACTTAAGCATGCGCTCGATCGGCGACAACGCCAGGTTGAACAACGGCCCCAGCACCGGCCCGATCACCCACGTGTCTCGCAGCGCCTCTGCCACCACACCGGCATCGTGAATCCGACCATCAAAATCCACCTTCCCCTTGTACTGCAGCCGGACCAACGCCGACTTGAGCTCTAGATTCCTGGTACCGACGACACCATCGGTGATGGTGAAGTCAGCCGTGCCCTCCGAAAACGTGCTCGCGCCCAGCCCTGGCGTTAGGCCATCCAGCACGGGCGCGAAGATGCCGATCAGCGGAAGCTCCCAAAGATCTCCCTCCTTCAGCGTCACGCTGGACGACCCGTTCCAGCTCTTCCAATCACTTGAGTTAGCGGTGATGTCCAGCACCCCGTCGAAGCGGCCGTTTAATTTGGATTTTTTTTCCATGATGCCGGACATCAACCCAGTCAGTTCCGTTTTTTTTGTCTCGAGATGAAAGGCCAGATCCGTCGAGCGGTCGTCGTTAAACCGGGACAAGAGGTTCCCACGCAGCTCGCCGCCGTAAAACTCGGCGACGATGTTGGTGAGAGTCACCGTCTGTCCGCTCCAAAAAATCTCGCCATCGATATCCTGCGAGTTGAACCTGCTGAAACGAAACGCCCCGCCGTCGATCTCGAAATGCAACTCCGCCGGGTTACGCCCTGGGCCTGTCTGCACCCAGCCGTTCACGCTCACCAGCGGTGGCTCGAGAAACTGGTAAGCCTCGAGTGAGCGAGCCGTCTTCGGGCCGATCGCCTTCGCGACGGCCGCCGGCTCGAGCCGGCTCACCGCATTCGTCAGGTACAGCCGCTTGGTGCGCATGTCAAAGCCCAACGCATCCAACGTGGCCTCGCCCTCGGGCCGGCGCACCACAGCGTTTGTCATGCTGAGAAACCTGTTGGCGAACGAGACCCCGGCGGCGAAGCCATCGACCTGCTGCGCCCGGAAGGTGAAATTCGTCGCCGCCACCGAGGCGCGGAAGCCGGTTCGCTCCCGCTCGCGCCACCGCCCCCACACCTGCCCCTCGATCACTGGCGGTGTCTCGAATGAAAAATAATCGAACCCCTTTTTCTGCTTCTCTTCCTCCAGCGCCGGGGTGATCGCATGCGGATCGATACTACTGCGAAAGTCGAAGTGGAAATCCCGTGTCTCCGAGTGGGAGCGCAGCGCCACCTGAACCTCCCCCTCTGGCCGCCTAGCGAGGAGATTTGACAGGCGCAAGGTGAGGTTTGAGTACACCAAGTCGCTCCGCACCGACTCGATCTCGACACCTCGAAAGCTCATTGGCCCCGAGGTCACTTGGGCTTTCACGCTCATCGTCGGCCGCACTTCGGCGCGCCAATCCGGCTTCGCGTTGGTCCACTTCGGCAGCGTCGCGCGCACCGTGCCGGTGACCACCGGCGCCTCGCTCCACTGGAATTGCTTGAGCCAACGCTGCGCCTTGGGCGTGAGTAGATCGGACACATTATGCAGGCTGAAGTTTACCCGGCTGCTCGCCGTAGCCAGGCGGGTGGCGACGTTCAGTTCTGCCGAACCGCTCACACCGCCGTCGTACAGCTTGGCCTCGAGTTGGCTTAGCGACAGTCGCGGCGCCCGCCAGACGCCCGCCAGCGACACCTCGCGAATCGCCAGTCCCTTCTCGCCGGTGATGCCACTGGCTAATCCTCTAAAATCTGCCACATACGGCGCGAGCTTGGACCAGTACGCCCAGCCCTCAACCGTCTCCGGCGGCGACTCGGCTCCAGCCAGGCTGCCGCTCAGTTCGACCGACTCGATCGCCGTCTTGGCCGCCGTCACTTGGCCAAGTGCCAATTCAAAATTGATGCGCGCGGGAACGGCGTTGCTGATCGACTGCGGCGCAGTGACGGTCGCCGTTGCCGAACCGATCTTCGCCGTCGGCGTCGCTAAGCCGATGACGCGCAGCGAGCCAGCGATGCCGGTCGGGCCGCCAAGATTCAACTCCATCGCCAAATCCTCCAGCGACCCCTCCGGCATCGTCGTTCCGCCGGCTATCAACACGCCGCGGCCCTTCAATTCGCCGAGGCGCATCGCGTCGCCGGCGAGTTGCAGTTGCAATCTTGGCTTGCTGCGAAAGCTCACGACATCCCGCCGCTTGGCCAAATCGACTAGGCGCGCCTTGAACGGCCTAAGTTTTTCCGAAAGCGGCTTGGCATCGGACTTCCGGTCAGTGCGGAGTGTCATCACGTTGGCCAAGCTCACATCAACATCCACCGAGAAGCCCAACACGTCCCCTTTCAATTGTTTTGCTGTCAGCGCGCCTGTATCGGCCAGGTGTAATTCACCCTCCGGAAAACTCACCTTCATCGGCGTGAGGTTGGCTCCGGCGTCGTTGAGTTGCGCGTCAAACTGAAACCCGGTGAGGGACAACCCGCGAACAGCGGCGCGGCCCGAGAGGAGCGCTCCATAATCGGGACGGATAACGCTGTTACCCAAGGTGAGCGCGACGCTGCCGGCGGTGTCCGACTGGCCAAGCTGCAGTTGGCCGGCACGCCACGCGCCGTCCCAGTCCATCCGCAGCCAGTCGAAATCCAGTTGAACCCCCCGCTGGGCCAGGCGCGATTGCAGGTGTCGCTTGGCGAAGTCCGGCAGTCCGGCTTGGTTTAGATAGAGCGCCATGCCAGCGAGAACGAGCAGCAGCACAACAAACATCCGCAGCAGCCAGCGCAGCTTGCGAACACGAGTCTTTGAATCGTTTGACACGGAAAACAAAAAAGGTCGAACCCCGAAAAGGTCAGACACAAAAACCGGCAGAGCATTCAAACACAGCCGGACGGTAGTATGCTGGCAGCTTGACAGGGAAGGAAGCTTTCGGGGCTGAGGGAGGTTCTACCGGAGTTTTGGGATGGCGGCTCGGTTTTACCTGAGCACATCGTCCACCTTGCCAAACTGGGCATCTAGTAACGCCACGTCGCCGGCGCTCAGCCAATGATCGGTGTACTTGACCTTGGCCTTGGCTCCCGCAGCCTCTCCCCCATCGGTCACTGTAGTTGCAGCGACTTTTTCCATCCCGCCGGGAAATGCCTTGTCCAGCAACAAAAAAGCGGCCGGGTGAACACGAGGGAAATCTGGATCACCGGGCCGATAGTTTTTGTTTTATCCTTCATGAATGCTTTTTTTACTGATCAGCAATAATCGCAATGCGTTGAATTACATCACGGATACCTCGATGGCGTTCGATGTCTGGACACCGTTATTGGAGCGGTAACGCGCTGTGTATTCGTCCCGGGCAAGCAACCTGCTGCCCCCCCGGTTCGACGAAAAAGCAAGACTTACCCTCCAACTCAAGTGAGCTTTTTACGGACAGCATTATGCTGCCAAACCCGTGCAAAATGCAAACGGTTTGAGATTAAAATAAAGAAAGGAATGGGCGACTTGAAGGGCACTTCTGGTAACTTTTAAAATACGAGAACAAGAGTGCCCTTTTGCTAGTTCATCTGATTTTTCATTCAATAAATTGTGGTTTCCAGAAGTGATCTTCGGCTTTTAATTCTTTGCCCGTCTTGCCGCCGTATTTGCGAAGGAGATCGGCAACTTTTTTTTATTTAGCCGAACTGAGTTAGTGTTTCAGTGCTGGAAGCCCATAAAATTTCAGTGCGTTCTTGAAGAAAAATTTCTCCCGAGCCGCGCGGCTCTTATCCGCAAAGAACCCCTTCACAACCGCGAGGTATTCACCGTAGGTGCCGCCGCGCATGGTCACCGGCCAGTTACTGCCGTAGATCAGACGGTCTTCGCCGAACGCCTCCCACAACACATCGAGTTCCGACTGGTAGAACGACAGATTCCTTGGCGACGGCTGGCGGTGTGATTGCTGGAATAAGCCGGAGATTTTGCAGTTTACGTTTGAATTCTTCGCCGCTTTTTGGACAGCTGCAATCCATTTTGGATCGGCCGGTTTACCTTCAATGTCTGCCCCAGCCACGTGGTTTATCAAAATCTTTAACTTGGGCAAACGCTTGGAGATCATGTCAACGTCATCAAGACTGTATTGAAACATCAAAACATCGAGCGTCTGATTCCTGTCGGACAGCAATTGGAGATCGCTCCACACCGCCTCGTTTTCAAAGAAACTATCGCCACCGGGCCTCTCGCGCATGCGAATGCCAACAAAACGACCATCCTTCGACAACTTAGTCAGGTGTTTTTTGAAATCCGGTGTGCCAATTTCAAGGCTACCGACCAACCCGATGTAACGATTTGGATCGTGTTTCACCAGGTCGAGCACCCACTGGTTGTCAGGAATCCATTTGCTCGCTTCGACGATAACCGTGGCATTGATACCGTTCTCATCCGACACCTTGTCGAAATGCTCGGTGAGTACCGGTCGGTACAAAACCTCGTCGTCCTTCGGTGGCCAAGGCAGGCCCTCCGGCCGGGTGGTATCGTATAAATGAATGTGCGTATCGATGATCGGGATATCGGCGTTCTTTTGGTAGGTCGAACAACCGGCAAGGAACACCGATGTCAAAACGGTAACTATCAGTTTCTTCATATGAAAGACGAACTAAACACCCTTGGTCAAGCCGCTCATCGGCGATTCTGCGTCGGCAAACTCCTCCACTCCAACGCCCATTCGTTGCATCGTCGCTAAATGATATTTTGAGAGAGAGTAGTTTTTCCGGTATTTGAGGAATCGACCATTTTTAATCGTGCCACCGCCGCCACCTGCAAACACCACTGGCAGATTCTCCTCACCGTGAGCATGACCGTCCCCAAGACTGGAACCGTAAAGGAGCATGGAGTTTTCGAGTAGCGTGCCATTGCCTTCGTCTATGCTCTTCATTTTACCAAGCATGTAGGCAAACTGGCGGTTGTGCCAGGCGGTGATCACATTGTACATGTCGCGTTTTTGAGAAACGGTCTTCCACGAGTTGATGCCGTCATCGTCCTCGGACTTGCCGCTGATATCACGATAGTGCGACAGCGCATGCCAAGTACCCCGAACACCATCAATGAAGTCGAAGTATCGGTTGCTCTGACCGTGATCCAGCATCAGCGAACCCACACGCGTTGCCCCCGACCAAAAGCCAAGCACCATCAAATCCATCATGGTACGCATATAATCCTCGTGATTATCCGGAATGCCCAACTGGGGTCGCTTAAACTCCATCCCCTTCACTTGGCCAAGCGCGGATTTGTCGGCTTGTTTTTCGGCAAACTCCATCCTGCGTTCCACTGAACGAAGTGACTCCAAATACTCATCAATCTTTTGCTGATCTATCCGACCAACGCGACGCTTCAAACTCCTTGCTTGACCATTGACCAAGTCAATCACGCCCTTGTCGGTGACTCCGTCACTGGCTTTGCGAAACATCCGGTCATAGATTGTCCGTGGATTGGTATCACGCGTGGCCGGCAGTTTTTCGCCTACCCACGAAATGGTATTCCGCGGCAGGCTGTTGGAGAAATAGCCCTCGCCCTTCATTGACATATCGAGCGACGGCAACATCGTGTCTTTGCCAACCTGACGCGCGATGATCTGATCGACCGACGCGCCTCCGGCACTCACGCGCGAACCGCTATACGAACCCCCGGTCAGCCAAGTCGCCGTACCGGCTCCGTGACCATTGCCGCGTGGCGTCCAAATATTTCGAGCAACCAAAATGTCTTCCTTGAATGGCTCGAGGTCCTTCATCCACTTGTTCAGTTTCAGAAGCTCGCCATCGCCCCCAACCTTCTCCGGCTCCCAGCCGCCCTTGGCCACGCCGTTGGGGAAATAAAGATAACCGACACGCAGCTTCGGCCGCTTGGGCGTCACTGCCAACGCCGACAGCGGCTGCATCGCTTCAAGCCACGGCAGAGACACGGCTGCACCCACTGCACGAAGCACGGTTCTTCGTGAGATTTGCCAAGATTTAGCCATTATTAACTACTTCCTTCGATTCGTTGTCCGGTTCCACACGGTTTTTACGGAACTGAAACGGGTAACTTTTCACCACTTCGCGCACCAATGTTTGCATCCGGTAACCGTCCTTTTTGAACGTCGCTAGGATTTTACGCACTGCAGGCTCATCGTAATACTCAAGTTGCCTGCCAAGCCCGTAGGAAAGCATTTTACGGATCACCTGACGAGCCAAGTCGTCCAACTTCTCAGCAAGGATCACCTCGCGCAAACCAACCGGCCCCTCGAATTCCGTGCCACTGGGCAGTTTGCCCTTGGCGTCGATCGTGCGGCCGCGGCTCTTGGTTCGCCACCGACCAAACCAGTCGTAGTTTTCCAAAGAAAAACCAAGCGGATCCATCTCACGATGGCAGGAGTTGCAGCGTGGATCCTTGCTGTGCATCTCAAGTTTTTGGCGGAAGGAGAGTTTGCGGTTTTCCTCAATTCCCTCGTCCAGTTCACCGACATCGGGCGGCGGCGGCGGCGGCGGCGTGCCGAGTAGCGAATTCAAAATCCACTCCCCGCGGCGAATCGGACTCGTGCGATATGGCGATGAGGTCACCGCCAAAACCGATGCTTGGCCAAAGAGACCGTAGCGCCGTTTGTCCGTGTGCGACACCCGACGCATCTCCATCCCTTCGACGCCTTTCAATTTGTAAAACTTGGCCAACTCCTCGTTCACAAAAGTATTCTTCGAATCGATCAGGTCTTTCAGCGGACGATTCTCCCGAACGAGCGCTGTAAAAACCATCGCCGACTCCTTTTTCATCGCTGCCATCAGCGTGTCGGTACACCAAGGATTGTCAATGGGGTCTAGCCGCACACGCACCCCCAACGCATCAAAGCCAAGCCACTGCGCTGCGAATACGCTACCCAACGTTCCTGCCTTGGGATCGGCAAGCATACGGGTGACCTGCTCCGCTAGCACCCCCGGCTTGGCCAAGCGCTTCTCGGCGGCGAGTTGGAACAGCTCGTCATCGGGCATGCTCGCCCAAAGATAGTATGACAGCCGACAGGCCAGCTCGTAGTCGCTGAGCTGATACGACTCATCTGTGTCCTGGGCAATTTCCGACTTCAGCAGAAACGCGGGTGAAACCAAGGCGGCCCCAAGTGCTCGGCGGATTGCCATCTCAAAGCTTTCGCCCGCCTTTCGCGAACGGGCATAAACTCCGTTAAGTTCTTTCGCCTCATCTTCAGTCGGCGGCCGCCGAAACGCACGAAGCATAAAGCGGTCGATGATTTTCCGCGCTGCCTCTTTTTCAGTAATCTTCCCGCTTGGCCAAGCGACAAAAACGGGCGAGTCCGCGCTTGGTTTTCTATCCAGCGGCACCACCGCTTCAACCGCCTTGTCAACCGCACTAAGGTAGCGTTCCATCAAAATTGGCTGAAGGAAGAGGGTGTTCGCGCTGTTCTCGAACCCACTTGTTCCACTGAGATCAATCGGGAAATCAGCAACCAAGTTCAGGTCCAAACCCAGCAGGTCGCGCAGCGTGTTGCTGAATTCGGTATGCGTCAGTCGACGAACCGGCTCATAGCCAGGATTGTCAACCTGGCTGTAGTCAAAGTGGTTAATTTCCGAGTCGAGCCAATTTAGCAACCGCTCCTTCTCCTCCGGCTTAGGTTGCGGTTTTTTCTTGGGCGGCATATCGCCGTTCTCGATCCTAGAGATGACCGTTCTCCACAAATCCATATTCTTGACCAACGGCTTGGCCCCCAGTGCGGCTTCAAGGTCAACTTCCCCTTTTTGCGAATCGGAATCGTGGCAATCGAGACAGTAATTCTCAATCAGAACTAGCCCCGGTTGCTCCACGGCGGACACGCCATTGGGCAAACAAAGCCAAGTCGCCGCAGCTAGAAGCACCGATTTGACTTGTTTACTGTTGATCACCTTTATAACTCCGCCAATAGGACGGCTGCGATTGTTGTGATTATGAATTTCATAAGGGCACTTCTGGAAACTTCTGAAACGCCGGAACAAGATTGCTCTCTTGGTGGGTTATTTGAAAGAGTGCTCTTTTGCTAGGTTATTTGATTTTGAATGAATTAAATTGCAGTTTCCAGAAGTGTCCTGAAGGCAAAAAAGGAAACTGGAAGCAAGGCTAGTCCGCCAACCGAAGGAGGTTTATGGCGGACAACCGGAATGAGCGCCTCGCTCCCAGTCGTTTCCCCAAACAACGTCGTAGCAACCCGAAGAACGACGTTAATAAATGTATTAGCACCGGAAATGCCAAGCTTTCCAACGGCTAAAAAGGCTGTTTTTTTATCCTTAAGACTCTTGGCCAAGGGAAATGACCTGAGAAAAACGCGCAAGTTGCGTGAATCTCACGCCGGAATTGGATACCTAGCCAAGCGCAGAAAAAGCCGCCGGCGTGAACCGGCGGCTTGTTAATTGGTTGCTCCGCTTGGCCTATTCTTCCCCACCGCCAACGACTAGCACGGCGCGGTAAAACCCAGTGGCCTCGGCCCACGTCTCCTTGTCCAAGGTCTTCGCACTGGCGGCGTCAGTGAGCACGGCTTTGCCGGTGTCGTCGGTGACGACGTTGGCCAGTGTGCTCCACGATTTCAGGTCGGTGCTGAACTGCAGCTTGTACTCAGTTGCAGCATCACCCGTGACGGAGAGCTGCAGCCCTTCGGCGGTGATGCCTACGACGGCTAGGTTCGGCTCCGTTTCCGGCTCCGGCTCAATCACTCGTACCTCGGGCAGGAAGACGTTGTCGATAAATGCCGCATCCATCCCGGCGAAGGTGCTGGGGTCCTTCCGGTAGCGCCACTCGAGCCGATTGTTGCCGGCCTGCAGCGGGAACTCGAATTCCCTCCAGTTCACGCGGCCGGACCACTTGGCCAATACGCGGCCGTTCACCGCAAACTCGAGGTAATCCCAATCCTGCTCCGAGCTGATTTTTACGTGGAACGAACCAGTACCGGCTCCTGTTTCCCTTTCGAGTACAAGGATCGACTCCTGTGAGTCTGTGATCTTGCCGGAACGCAGCGAATAGCTGCCTTCGTAAACCTGATCCGTCTGTGCGTACCACGGCTTGCTGCCGGCGCTGCTCAAACCGGAATCCGGTGGTATCATTCCCATCTCAAAGGTGATCAGGCCCGACACCGGCTGGTCGTTGTCAAGAACAGTCACCGTCGCGGTCAACTCACCCACCAAGGTCAGGCTCTCGGACGGGTCAGACAATGTCACGGAAAGCTGCTCGGTCAGCTCCTCATCGAAATCGTCCACAATGCCGATAATCAACGAAGCCGAGGCCGCTCCCGGGGCAAAGGTCAGCACGCCGGTCGCAGCGGCGTTGTAATCCTCGTCTGCCGTCGCGGTGATGGCGATGATGGCGTAATTCACGGTGGACTCCTCGCTCAAACCTCCAAACCGGTTGATGGCCAGCACGACTTCCCCGTCACTTTCTCGCACCTCGTACGCCAACTGATCCAGACTGGCGGAACTCTCGTTGTCGATCACCACCACCTCTATCGAAGTGCGGCCGCCCAGGTCGATGCCCTCGGCTTCACTGCTCAAATCGATGGTGAACGTCTCAGTGCCCTCCGCCAATTCGTCATCCAGCAGGCTGATCGAGATTGTCGCCTCGCGCCCTCCCTGGTCGAAGGTGATGTCGCCGGACGCGGCGGTAAAGTCTTCGCCCTGCTTGGCCGTGCCGTCCACAGTCTTGTACTGAACCGTCACCGGTTCCTGCACCCTTCCGGAGCGGATGACCTTGAACTCATAGTTGGCCGTGCCCTCGTCGTACTCGATCTGCGGGGCCCGAAACTCCACCCGGCCAAGCGCAAACTGCTCACCGCCGAAAACGCGGGTGATGTTGTTTT
The DNA here is from genome assembly GCA_937770485.1 of uncultured Verrucomicrobiae bacterium. Classification (GTDB taxonomy): domain Bacteria; phylum Verrucomicrobiota; class Verrucomicrobiia; order Limisphaerales; family UBA1096; genus UBA1096. The sequence continues at coordinate 73,817 of CALJHX010000019.1, forward strand.
GGTCGTACTCACCCACCCGGGTGAACTGGCCGCCGAACAGGATGTTGCCGTCCGGTTGAAGTGCCACGGTGAATACCGGGCCGTTGGCCCCCTCGCCGGGATCAAAGTTGCGATCGAGTTCGCCGTTGTAGTGCAGTCGAGCGTAGCTGTTTCGCGAATAGCCACTGATCTCAGTGAATTCGCCGCCAATGATGACCTTGCCATCGAAGAGTGTGCCAACATCAAATACCGCGCCGTTGATGCCCACGGCCGCGCCGCCCCATTCCTCGTCTAGGATGCCGTTGGGCTGCAGGCGGGCTACATAGGGATACTCCTTCCCATCCACGATGGTGAATTCTCCACAGATGATGATGCCACCGTCCTGCTGAATGCCCACCGAGTGGACGATGCCGTTGGCTCCAATGCCGGGCGAAAATCCCGCGTCAGCCGATCCGTCGGGGTTCAGGCGGGCGATCTTGCCAAAGCTGCCGCCAGCCACGATCCCGAACTCACCCACCACGACCAGCTTGCCGTCCGCCTGGATGGCGATGTCGCGAATCGGCTTGTCGGCCCCGGTGCCCATCGCGAAGGTGGCATCAATCGAGCCGTCGGGGTTCAGGCGTGCGATGTTCTTCGCGGCCTCGCCGGCAACTTTCTTGAAGTCACCACCGATGACGATGCCGCCGTCGGACTGAACTGCCACCGCGAACACCTCGCCCTCCACTCCCGCGCCGATGGCGAATGTATTATCGTAGCCGCCGTCCGCATTGAGCCGGGATGCCGACAACACTGCGTTGCCGTCAACGAAGGTGTAGCGGCCACCCGGGATCGGCTTGCGATCCGGCTGGACGCCCAGCGACCGGACGATGTCATCGAGGCCGGTGCCGATATTGAAGCTGCTGTCCACGTAGCCGTCCGGGTGCAGGCGGCTGACGTAGCCGTAGTTCACGCCGCCGACGCGGGTGAAGTCGCCACCGAGCAGGATTCGCTCATCCTGGTCGACAAGGATGCTGAATACCGGGCCGTTGGCACCACCCTTCAGGTTGAAACCGGGATCCACGCCACCAGGCATCTCATCATCGATGATGGTCACCTGAATGCTGATCGACTCGCCCAAGGTCGCGGAACCCTCTAGCGCGATGTCAGGGGAAACAATGGCAGCGGTGAGATTCAGCTCGAAGGTTTCCAGTCCCTCCATCTCGATATCGTCGATAATCGGCACAACGATGACGGCGGTTTCCTGGCCTGCCTCGAACGTTATCCGGCCCGCACCTTTCAAATAATCCGCCGTGTTTTGAGCCTTACCATCGGTGACGTCGTACTCGATCAGAACTGGATTGACAACGCCACCGGTGCGGCTCACCTGGACGAATAGCGGCCCGCCGTTCTCCGCCGTCTCCACGGAATCAACGGTCAGTTCGAATGAGCATTCGTCATCGATGATCCCAACGACTGAGGTTCCCTGGTTGGCAATGTAACCGGCCTCGGGGTTGCTCAGAATCATGCTGAACACCTCAAGCGGCTCGGTCTCGATGTCATCGTAGATAGGGACAGCCACCTGGGCCAAGCTGGCGTCAATTGGGAACTCGATCTGCATGCCGTCGCTGCCGTAATCGACGTACGGCTCGGCCTCGCCCACGGCCGGGTTTGTCGTGTCGAACAGGGCCTCCCAGTCATTGGAAACGATCTCATTGACGTAGATCAATTCCCATTCACCTTCCACTTGATTGAAAACTGCAGCAACAACCGGGTCGTAAGACTCCGGTTCCTCGGGCTCACCCCCGCCACCGCCATCGCCATCGCCATCGCCATCGCCATCGCCATCGCCATCGCCATCGCCATCGCCATCGCCATCGCCATCGCCATCGTGATAAAGAACGAATCGCATTTGCGCCGAGTCGTCAGTCACTGGCTTGGCCGTGATGTTGGCCTGTGTGAAGTCTCCTTGATGATTAGTGTACAACAGTTCCCATTCGCGGATATCCTCTGGGAACATACCCTTAACAATCTCGGGAAGCTTCGCCTGTATTTTGGCGTCCAGTTTCAAGTCGTGAATTCCCCGGTCAGCCGTGCTAATAGAAACCGTACCGGGATAATCCAACGCACCGATTCGAATCACCTCAACAATGGCAATCTTGCCATTTTCGGTGACAGCAAATTCAGGCTCGGAAAACTCGAACGCGGAGTCGTCATCCCGAATGCGTAGGGTAGCCGTACTCTGGCCCGAGACCGGCCAACCCCCAGTGACGTTGGAGAGCTGGAGCAGGACGGTTTCCTCCTCCTCCACCCACGGGTTGTCCACGATGGGCACGTCGAAACTTTTCTCGAGTTCGCCCGGCAGGAAGACCAGCGTGCCGGCGGCCAATTCGAAATCGTCGCCCTCGAGTGCGGTTCCTTCGGCAGTTGAGTAGTCCACCTGCAGAATACGGTTGGCAGGGCCGGTGCGCTGGACGGTCACGACCGCGTTGGTTCCCAGTACGTTTTCACGGACGTCAAAATACATGTTGGCAAACTCGAGCTGGCTGTCGTTGTCCTCCAGCACGAAATCGACGCGATCCCGGCCGATTGCGCCGGTTGAGATGAAGCTACCCCCATCCACCCCCACTATGCGCACCTGCACATTCTCCGTGAACTCCAGCTGCGGGTCATCCAGCGGAATGAACGACACCTCGACCCGGTTGGTGCCGGCCGGGATGACCACCTTGCCGCCAAGGTCCTCGTAGTCAGTAATGGCGCTGGCAGTGCCGTTGACAGCCAGTCGCACCGTCACGTCCCGAACCGGGCCGGTGGGTACCTCCGGACCGCCCGGTATCACACCGCCGCCGTAGCGACCCGTGTTTTGATAATTACCGCCGAACCGGGCGTAACCTTTTCTCGGCAGCCCGCCGGCATCCCCCTTGAACGCGTGCAGCACACCGTCCAGCGACGGTACGTAGAGCGTCCCGTCGGCGCCCACGGTCGCCTCGGCCAGGGGCGTGCGGCTGACGTCGATCTCGTCCTGAAGCTCACCCTCGGCGTTGAGCAAGAACAGCTTCCCGACCGCACCGACACAAAGCACTCCCTTCGCCATGAACATGACCGAAGTGCTCGGTGGCACCCTCAGTTCGTACTCCCATTTCAGTTGGCCCGTCTTATCAAGAGCGTAGATTTTTCCGTCTGCGGCGCCGAAGAAGATGTTGCCAGACACATCCGTGATCGGCTGTCCAAGAATCATTCCCCCAGCATCAAACGCCCATTGCTGCACGCCCTCCTTGACACAGATCAACTGGTGCAACGGCCCGGTTGGCGGTTCGTCTCCGCCATCGCCATCTCCGGGCGGCGGCTCGACTGGTTTCGGCTGCCAGGTTGCACCAAGATAAACCAGATCCTTATTATTTACCGCCGGGGAAGTCATCACACCTTCGCTTCCGAGTTCGAATGTCCACAGCGCTTGGCCAAGCGCATCCAGGGCATACAACTTGGCGTCGTTGCCAGTCACAAGGATGGCGTCGTCGGTGGAAATCGCCGGGGAGGTGGTCACCCAGCCCCCTGTCTCAAATGTCCACTTGATCACGCCGTCCTTCCCCACGGCATACACCTTGTGATCGAGGGAGCCAACGTAGACGGTGCCGTCCGCCCCAATGCCCGGGGAGGAACCCTGCACACCGGCACCAAGCGGGGTGATCCATTTCAACGTACCAAAGGCATCCATTGCATAAAGGTTGCCGTCGCTGGCGCCGACGTAAACGGTTCCATCCAGATCGATCGCCGGGGCCGCTGCGATGGAACCCCCAACCTTGAACGACCACTGCATGGAGCCGTTGGGGTGAATCGCATACAGGCTCCCGGAACCTGAGCCCACGTAGATGAAGCCGTTTGGCCCGATGGCCGGAGAGGTGATCATTCCAGGATCGCCCTTGAATTTCCACTTGGGAGTACCAGGAGGAACTTCGATCTCAAAGACCATCGTCCCCTCAGTTGGCCCCTCTTCGTTGATATCCGGTGAAGTACTGGTGAGTGAGACCTCCCCGAGATCATCGTCCAGAATAGTCAGGACGTGCAGGTAATCCTTGCCCAACAGGGCAGTCAAAATCGGCTCCGGAAGGGGGATTTCCTCTTCTTCGCCACCGCCGCCGCCGCCGTCACCTTCGGGGAAATCGGCACCATCCATCGGATCAGTGCCTTGGTTGACTTCGTCACCATCGCTGAAGGTATCTCCATCGGAGTCTGGATTGTTAGCGTCAGTACCTAGGTTTGCCTCATCAGCATCACTCAAGCCGTCGCCGTCCATGTCATCATCACCGCCCCCGCCGCCGTCACCCCGCCGTCACCTCCATCATCACCACCGGTTATCGGGAAGTTTTGCACCCAAAACGGATCCACCTCACCCGGTTGGTTGCTAACCAAGTCGAGTACGAGTACATCAAAGGCATTAGTCGTCATGGCCCAACGCCGAATTCGGAATGGCTCCTCCAGTTTCAGAAGCACCGTTTCGTTGTCCTCAAGTTTGGAATCGTTGTGGATGGTAACCGGGAACTCCTTGACCAAAGGATCCCCGTTTTCCCAGACCAAACCGTAAGTCGCCTTTAGGAACGGATCCAAACCGTTAAGCACCCGAACCGGGCCCGTGTCATCTGACAAGGTGTAAATCTCGTTTGGCTTCTGCTGCGGAAAATCATTGACGTCCAACGGGTTGGATTCCGCCTCGAACTCTTCGCTGTCGCTGAACCCATCCTCATCCGTATCCGGATTGTTGGGATCCGTACCAATACCTGCCTCTTGATCATCTGTTAAACCATCCCCATCAGTGTCTTTTGCAACTGCCGGAAAACTGGTTGCGTCCGTTGGTTTTGTCCCGGCGTTGACCTCGTCCCCATCGTTGTAACCGTCCCCATCCGTATCCGGATTGTTGGGATCCGTACCGTAATTTGGTTCCTCTATATCAGGCAAACCGTCGCCGTCTGAATCCCCCTCTTCTTTAGGTTCCTGAATCAAGTCAACCACATTAGTAGCCATCAAAGTCAGGATGGTGTAGTCGGTGTCAAACGTGGCCGTACCACCAATGATGGTAATTGGAACTACAACCGGATAAGGCATACGATCCTCGGACGGACCACCGTCTCCACCACCGTCTCCACCGCCGTCTCCACCGCCGTCTCCACCGCCGTCTCCACCGCCGTCTCCACCGCCGTCTCCACCGCCGTCTCCACCGCCGTCATCCTCCGGCTCAGGCGGAGGGGCACTCAAACGGACATGGACCATGGCATAGCCCGCTGACTCAGACTCATCAGAACTCGTCAGGGTGAATTCCACTTCCGGCAGGTTCTTGTCGTCATTCTCAGGGATGACTACCCGAGCCTGCATCTGTGCTCCGATACTATATCCTTCGCCCGGCATCACCTTGAGTACGATATCCTCCGCGACCTCGTTGACGGGATCGTCAATGGCCTGTACCTGGATGTTGACATTACGGGTTCCCTTCGGCATCTGCACCCGGTTTGCAATACTGACATAGTCAGACTGGTTGTTGGCCGTGCCGCTGATCGAAAGATTAACCTCAATTTCTGCACTAGCATCGTTTCGACTCAGAGTCATCCGAGTCGCTCCACCACCCTCGGGTGCCTCCGGGTCTCCATTCAACGCCAATTCCAGGATCGGCATCGAATCTTGAATCAGGATCGAAGCGGTATTCTTGGGGTGACTGTTGTAAAGAGTGCTGTCAGAAATATGAACCACCACGAATTCATCCCCTTCAGCCTCCGAGTCCTCCTCGGCAATGACACGAATCCCAGCTGATATGTCTCCTGCAGGAATCACCACTGAACCGCTCAAAGGTTCATAATCCAATCCCTTGCTCGCCGTACCTGAGACCAGATAATTCACGGTTAAATCCTCCGAATGATCTCCCGTACGGGAAACCAACAAGCGCGCCCTGTTGTCCCCGTTGTTCTCCTCATCCTCCATTGCCACGGCGTCCACAGCGGCGATGCTGATCACTGAAAATTCATTGTCTATGATGAGAATCTCCGCTTCAACGGGTGCAGCCATCAAAAAAGTGTCATCCGGTGCCACCGTAATAATGAGGTTTTCGATCCCCTCAATGTATCTATCCTCGTTGGGCCGAACCACAATTAACCCCTTGGTCTGCCCTGCCGCAAATGTGAAACGATCCGGGATCTCAACGTAGTCCAAATTGTTTTCCGCGTTGCCGGAAATGACATACGGGATCTCTAGCGCCTCACTGGTATTCCCAGCGCGCACTAATTCTACGATGGCAACATCCCGACCATTCTCGTTGGCAAACCCATCGATCAGCGTGACTGTCACCAAAGGCAATCCAGGGGGATCGTTATCCTCAATACCGAGGGTCAGTTTTCCGAACCGCCCGGGCATCCAGTCGTAGGTGGATTGATAATAATTCGTCTGCATGTTGATCGAACCGGCGTACCAGCCCGGTGGGGTGATCTTTCCCATGTCCGGGATAATCCCAGGATTGATCCGGAGGATAATCTGCTCGATGCCCTCAAAAACATCATCATCCTCGACCTTCACCTCAATCTGCGCCTGGTTTAGCCCCACTGGAAAATAAAACTTACCCTCGGCAATGTTCGTCTGCGCATAACCCGACAGAGTGTAGTCCGTCTCTAACTCAGCCGCACCCTCAATGATGAAGTCCACCTCCAGCGGTTCCACCAGGCTCCCGGTGCGTGTTACTCTCAAAAATGTTGGTAGAGCCGCCCCCTCGGTGACCGTGGCCACGGATGAGTGGATATTGATCTTAGGGATCTCCCCTGCGAGGAACAACAACTCGGCAGCATCCATGTCATTCACCACGAGAGGGTTTTCAAATCCTACCGGCTTTGCATTGTAGCCAAACAGGTTGGCGTTGAGTGCGTACGATTTGTCGCGCTCCACTCCTAAAAGCATGAAATTCCCCTCCGCATCGCTGAAGGCACGTAGAATAGGGCCGACCAGTTCGGCCTCGGGATCACCGTCAACAGCCTCCTGGGCAGCGACCTCAACATTCTCCACCGGGATGCCAATGTCCGAGATAATCTTACCGGAAATCCGAAGCGTCCTTGGATTATCCACTGTCACAACAAGATATCGACTGGTGTGACCACCCTTCATGTCGGTGACCTCGCAACGCACAAGATACTCCCCTTCAAGAGCGAACGCATGAGTAACCTCCGCCTCGTTATAGGCGTAGTTACCATCCCCGAAATCCCAATAGTTGCCAAGCGGATCCCCATCGGGATCAGTCGCGATAGCCGTAAATGTGACGTCTTCATCCTCATCGGCCGCTGTGGCTGAGGCAGACAATTCCACCGCGGGCTCCTGGTTTCCGTCAAACGCCCCGACATTCACCACTACATCAATCCATGGCACCTCTTCCCCATCCTCACTCTGCGCCACCGGCGTAATGTGAAGGCCTATGCTTTGCTCCACAAAAGTACGGCCAATCATAAGAGGTGAATCCAGCACACCGCCTGAGCTCCCGGGCGACGCATCAAGCAGCATAGATAGCGACCCTGCACCTTGCATAAATAACTGGAGCCCATTGCGACTCCAGTGGTCAAGGAGCGGCGGAATATCCTTTTGCTCACCCATCATGTCGATGAATGAGTCCCCGCCAGGTGACCACTGGTTTCGCTGGTTGGATACCCGGTATTGAAGCCAATATGTTCTGGCTTCATCCTTAGTGATACGTAGCGCGTGGATGCCCTCCTCGGTCAGACTGGGCACATCGTACGCGTAAAGCCGGATGGTTGTGCTAGAATCAAGTTCTGCAATAGATGATTCAGGAAGCCACCCTAGCGTGTGCTTGGCAACCGCGCTAAACTGACGGTTGCCGCCTCCCATTAGGCTCCACAGGTCGCCGTCGTACACCCGTGTCCCGGGGCCGTATACACTGTCGCGGCCAAGTAGGTCAGCTAGGGAGTGGGGGATCGGGGGGTCCTCGGACATGGGGTCCGGCTCAATTTTGACGGGCGCAATCGTATTCCAGTAATCCGCCGACTGAGATGAACCGAATAGGCCGGAAGCCAAGTTCCGACAAATGGCCTCGACATAATAACCCTTGATAAACATGCCTCCAGCGAAGCTAGATACAATCCAGTCCTGATACACCGGCCCAGTCAGGTCGCTGACTGCAATCAAGATCAAGTCATAGCTTGTCGTGTCATGACCTCTGGACTCAGCCAACTCAAAGGCCGAATCCTTAATTAAAGCCTGGCCTGCCTGCTCGTACCACAACTTGCTTCTGGGCAGCGTCAGAGTGGGGGTAATCGTTGTGGTAAAGGAAAGCGTTCCGTAGGAGGACTCCACGAAAAAATCGTTCACCTCTTTCATGGTTCTCTCCAATACTTCGTTGCTGGGCGGCTCAGCCAAATCGTCGGCAAAATTGAGCCGGATAATCAGCACATCCTTGTCGCCCTGCGCCGAGACTGCGTCCCACGAGGCCAAGTGTGCCTCGTCGCCCCGGCTGGGGTTGGCGCCCGCCTCCGCGCCGAGGAGTTTGAAGCCGGGCCTCGAAGCGTTTCCGAGACTAACAGGGGTTGAGAGATCGCCGCCAGCCGGAGGAGATACATCGCCCTTAGCCAAGCTGAGGGGAGTGTCGGCGACAATCGTGGGCCAAGCGGTTGGCAACAATTCAGCTGGTGAACCGGCCTTGGCCTTGAGTTCAGACTTGGGAGCCGTTGGCCAGCCATCGGCCAATACCATAGCCACCCAACCGATCACTGCCGTGAGAGCAGCACTTAAGACGATTCTTTTCATTTTTCTGTGCTTTAAAGTCTTTTCAGCGGGCCGAGCCCGGCAGGTCAACCTGCGCTTGAGTCCGCCCATTATCAACCCACAAAAAAAGAGACAACAGCCCCCTGTCGTCCCTCCGGTTGCCAGCTCTCTAAAAACGAACGGGTGCTACGCCCGTTAAAGTTTATTCCTGATAAACCGCACGGTAATAGCGGTTCCCCGCAGCCGGGCCCATGTCAATCACCACGGTGCCCTCTTCCGGGATGGTCACCCTGGATAGACCCAGCCACTCAATCAAATTAGCAGAAAACTCAAGATTGTAAGTTTGGCCAACCGCACCGGAGACCGACAGACTGTATCCGGCCTCGCCGGTGATAATGCCCAGCCTCGGAGGCTGCACGCTTGAGAGATAATCGAGCAGCGCAAAGCAGTTAAAACCCCTATCTTTGTCCTTGGTAAAAGAACCGCCAAAAATACTGCTACCACCTGCCAACTCAGATATTGCATAGACTGCTCCATTTAATTGGAGCATTAACAAATCGTTCTTAACTGCTGATCCATTGGACGTAACTAAGGATATATTATTCTGAATGACACCATTAAAGTAACCGAAGGAACCCCCAACTAAGTATCTTCCATCAAGTCGTCTATGAATAGCCTGAACAGGTCCATCAAAGCCAAGCCCAATATCAAAATCTTTATCTAGTTTACCATCGAAACCCACTCTCGATATACGCCTAGACGATATACCATCATAGGTGACAAAACCTCCACCGATTAAAATTCCTTTATTATCAATAGTTATATCATGTACTGCTCCATTTGGACCAGTTCCTGTGTATAATGATTTATCCAATGTTCCATCCGCATTTAACCTTGCAAAATTGGGAGTGAATTGACTATTGACCTTTTCAAAATTACCACCTATTAGGATTTTACGATCAGACTGATAAGCAACCGCGTAGATTTCTCCATCGACAATTGGCGCAACAAAACCGTCCCACCTGTTACCATCTAGTGTTAAAATAATGACGCCGCTTTCTCCTGTTACTAATATATGCTCTGGATGTATATCGATATCAAAAACTGTCCCTTTAACATGAGAACCTGGGTTAAAACTTTCATCAACACTACCATTAGATTTCAGCCTGACGACATGCTGTCTAGAATACCCATCAAACTCATTGAATAATCCACCCAAGTATATTTTTCCAGACGCAGAGATCTCTACTGTAAACACTGTATTATTTGGTCCAGTGCCGGTATTAAAATCACTCAACACAGCCCCGCTGCTGTTTACCTTAGCCACCCTCAAAGCTGTTTTCCCATTTATTTCACTAAACTCCCCTGCTAACAGTGCATTATTATCATGATCCATTGCAGCAGCATGCACAGTACCATTAGCTCCCTGACCTTTCGGCCCCGGTAACGATCCTCCCAATTCATTATCCAGAATAATCACGGTAACAAAATTTTCGGGTGTAATTACACCTCCTCCAGTCGCTTCAAAAATACGAAAACGGAAAGCCTTAGCACCGTCAACTGTGTTATTATCAATGATCGGTATATCTAAATATTTTTTATTTTCATTATCAGCAAAAACTACTGATCCTTGAACCGGAGAGTAATCAACACCTTCTTGTGCGGTAAGCGGCGTGGTTTCAAAACTTAATTCTACCAAACCGGTGTAACCATTAGTTCTCGTTATACTGACTGTTGCGAATAAAGCTGTTTCAGATATTTGGATTGCTGCAGGCGAAATAACAAATTCACCTGGAGAAACGTCATTATCTATAATTCTTAGTGCGGACCTCCCCATTCCTAGTTCGGCGGAACCTTCAACATCTGAAATTAAAAGATCTACACTTTCTTCTAATTCAACCTTGTTATCATCTATAACTTTTACAGCTACGCTTTGACTCGTCTGACCGTCAGCAAACACTATTCTGTTTGTTAACGTAACAAAATCGAGCGAAGCCTGCGCTGTTCCATTTGTTGCAGTTTGAAAAAGAACTGAAGCTTCACCTATCGCAGAACCTAATCTACTAAACTTAACCGTTGCCTGACCACTTGGTATGCCCTCTGAAACACTGAAATCCAAATTAGAGAATGTTATCAAACTATCATCATTAATAATCACAATTGATGAAACAGATTGATCTCCTTCGGAATCAGCACTGAATTCTGACAACTTTAAACCTACAGTTTCATTACTCTCAACTTCCTTGTCATCTACTAAAATTACCTTGATCTCTTTAACTGCCTCTCCTTCTTCAAAAATAACATCTAGATTAATTGGCATATAGTCAATAATTGGCAAAGCTGGTGTTTCTTCTAGTGATATAACTGTAGCAATCCTAGTACTAATAGATTTATTCAAACCACCACGTCTAATCAAACGGACAACTGCATTTGTACCACCTTCTTGTACTGCATATACAGGATCCATAAATTCCAGCTTGCCCTTTCCTTCAGTTATTCCACCGTATATTTCTATATAATTTAGACACTCATTCCCATTGTAAATACTGAAACCACCACCGAAGTGAATACTTTCTCCATTTTTCTCATGAATTTTCTGAACAGTACCGTTAAATCCTGATCCGAAATTAATAGTTGGATCAATTGTTCCATCTAGATTCAATCTTACAATTCCAGGACGAATCATATTCGCAAATGTGTAAAAACTACCACCCACTAGGATCTTACCATCGGTTTGAAATGATACTGAATAAACTGGATTATCTGGCCCTTGACCTGGATTAAAGCTTTTCAGCAAATTACCATTAACACCTAACATGGCAACTCTGCTAATTTTATAATCGTTGTGCTTTGTGAAGAAACCTCCAACCAGAATATTACCATTAGGGTGCAAATCTATATCTCTTACAGAATCATTGAACCCTCCCGAACTCCATCCAGACACCACTTTCCCCTTTTGAGTAATTTTAACTACACCCTTGATATTCTGACCCCTCACTTTTTTGAAATCCCCTCCAAGTATAATATCGCCGTTTAGGTCAATTTCAACCGCGTTGATTGCACCATCGACACCTGAATCTAGTTCAAAAGACTTATCTGTGGTTCCGTCGGGATTAATTCTTACTACATTACTATATAAATCTCCGTTAAAAGATGAAAAATCACCAACAACAATTATCTTACCTTTGGAATCTATTGCTAAATCATGAATATTACCATCAGCGCTAGACCCAATATTAAAAGTTTCGTCAACAGAACCATTCGCTTTTAAACGAACCAGTTTGCTATAGTTTTTACCATTAAACTGATTGAACTCACCAGCAATTAGATAAACACCGGAACCATATTTCTTAATAACATTTATAGGACCGTTTGCGCCGCCGTGAGGCAAAAACGAATCATCGACGACTCCATTATTTATCTTAACGATGTAACCATTAGGCAAATTATTAAATTTATTATAATTACCGCCTAAAAGAACTGAGCCATCATCTTCAATATAGATTGCCCTGATATCTCCATTTGGCCCTATTAGATTACCATTAGTGGGGACTCTAGCGCCTGAATCCATATTTACATCCTCATCATCTATGATCGTAACTATTGATGTAATGTTAGAACCTAATTTTGCACCACCAATAATATTGCCCAAATTTAGTGTTAATTTCTCATTACTTTCCAGTTCCAAATCATCATTAATGACAAGATTATACTCCTTAACCCTTTCACCTTTGGCAAAATCTATAACAATATTTACGCCTACATAATCCGGGGCCTCCCCTAAGGAACTAGCTGTAAAATCTTGAGTTGATAACTCAACGCTTTGCTCTCCAATAGATCCAGCTGATCGTAATACGACAATGTTCAATGCCCCACCATTTTCATTTATATAATATTCTGTAAGCCCGAATTCAATTTCTCCGTACGAATCCATACTTTCGATAGTAACTGTTGCTACAGTATTGCTCCCCAGTATTGCTCCTGTAGCATCGAAAAGCTCTATATATAAAACTTCATCTTCCTCAATCTCATTATCATCTATTAAAGACAATGAAATCACTTGAGGGTCCACCTCACCATTATCCCATGTCAACACACCAGAAATTGAATTGAAATCTGATTCTTTAGTTGCGGTGCTTAACACGCCATCAATTTCATCAATTACTCTATATCCAACACTCACATTTCCTTTTGAACCGAGCCTTCTGTTCACCGCAATCGCGATAGTTCCACTAGCCTCTTCAACTATATAATCCGAAACTCCAAATTCAATCAAACCTGACTTTAAGTCGTTATCTACTATCTTTAAATGTGAAATATTAGCATCAATACCAGAACTTATAACCGCTCCTCCTCTTGGATTGGACAATATAATCCCAACAGTTTCATCCCCCTCTTGAAACTCATCCTCAAGGATATTTATATAGAAAGACTTACTTGTCTGACCTGACCCAAATACGAGCGTACCTTTTTTAGACGTATAATCTAAAGATGCCTGGCCTGATTCATCAACTGTTGCATAATCAACAGAAACAGTACCATTTGATCCATCTTTGCGCTCAACCGTAATTTTTGCCCTTCGGCCACCCTCATCTACATAAGTTTCACCTGTCTCAAAAGCAAACACACCGGGCCCAAAATCATCATCTACAATTACAACTGAAGAATTACTCATATCTATCCCAAGGATAGTAGGAATAATTTCACCATTTAACTCTATTTTTCCCATTGGATTACTTATTTCAATCCCCAGTTCTTCATTCCCTTCTCTTTCAGCTATCAGGAAGTAATACTACTTCATAATCCATTTTACCAAGTCCCATCTTAAGGCTAATTCCTACCGGTTTTATTCCATCACTAAGTCTCCAACCACTTCCGTCAAAAGCTTCTGCGTGTGTCCAAAGTACCGAGTTTGTAGAGACACCAAATTCCAACATATTTAGATATGCATAGTTTTCACCCAAAGTATAATAAAGAGCATCCGAATGAAATCCAACACCCGCAACTGAATCCCATACCAACTTTTCATTTTGGCTTATATAATCAGCATCAATTGGTTCTTCCGGTTCTTCAATAACGCCAACACCAGTAGCAATACCGCTACCGATTCCTTCCTTCGTCCTAAAATACACTGACCCTTCACCCAAAGAACCGTTTTTTCTTCGCATTACTACCTTTGCACCATCTTCCCGCTCAGAGGCAGTGTAACTTTCCTCATCAAACCCAATAACTCCAGGCCCTGGAGTACCTCCCGCCTTGTAGTTTAGCGATATTAATTCGTTGAGCAATTATCGAACGCCCCCCAATTCCTCCTCCAACCTCATTGAAACTGCCCCCTATTAATACGTCACCTAGTTCTCCACTTTGTGCGATCACATTGATAAGTTGCGTATCTTCAACACTCAATTTTCTTGGCAGTCCTGCAAACTGATTGAAAGCTGTATCCATGAAACTTGTATCTAAAGTTCCATCAGGGTTTAACCTGGCCAGTTTCATTCTCCTGGAATAATTGTATTCTGTAAAAGCACCTGCAGCTATAACTCTATATGCAGGAGGGTTCATCAACTTTATCATGTTGCGGAAATATGGAGGAATAATACCGAATGAATCATCCGGTTCTAATAGATATTCAATAGGAAGAGTTAAATCAGGATTTTGGTTACCAATTTCTATATCTAACAAAATCTCAAATAAATCCTCTAAATCACGAGAATAATAAGTTGGATCGCCGACAACATTATTTGATGTATCAACAGACAAACATAAAACCGGAAAGTTAAATCCGTTTCCAGGATCAAAATCTGTGTCCAACTCACCCGTGTTCCTGAACTTCGCAATATTGTTTCGAGGAACACCCGCAGCCTTAGTAAAGTTACCACCTACATAAAAACCACCTGATGGATCTATTTTAATATCGTGAATGATTCCATTAACACCCTGATTAAATGGTATAGATACATCAACTTGACCTGTATTATTATTCAATACAGCAATTGATGGACTGTAGATTTCACCAACGTAAATAAAATCTCCACCTATTATTAGCCTGCCATCAGCCATAACAGCAACGGCATTAACGGGGCCATCTGGTCCCAATCCAACATCAAAATTTAAATCTAATTTACCGTCCCCCAATAACTTAGCTATAGAGTTTCTACTTTTTCCATCTACCTCATTAAAATCTCCAACAATTATAACATTTCCGGTTTTATCTAAAACATTTAAGTCAATAACCTCACCATTGACACCCAGCCCGGGTTGAAAACTGTCATCCACTGATCCATCATAATTAATCCTTACAATTCCTTTTCTTGGTTTTCCATCGTATGAGGTAAAACCTCCTCCTGCTACAACTTTCACTATTTCATTAGCATCAACAGACAAATCTAAAGTGTTTACATAATAATTTGCCCCTAAACCAACATCAAACTTATCATCAACTGTTCCATCATTATTTAATCGTTGAATTCGGTTTATCAATTCCCCATTGATAGATGTATAATCTCCGGCAATATATAACTTCTCTTCTTTTTGCGTTTCTAATACTGCCTCAGTATCGAACTTGGCATCCTGTATTACCAAATCATAAACATCATTATTAATTTCAGGGGCAAAAGGATTATCTATAGTGTCACCAATTGCTCCCCCTGCAGGCTGATCATCATCAATAATTGTAACTGTTGTCCAATATTGCACACCAAGATGAGAGCCTGGCTTAATAAGTTTTTCTTCTTCAGGTTCATCACCGTCCATCACCGTCTCCATCACCGTCATCACCATCTCATCACCACCATCATCACCACCAACATCATCAACCTGATCCTCTGTATCTCGTGCAAAATCATCAAACTCAGTCTTCAGGTTGTATAAGACTATTACTATATCCTCGTTAAATTCAGCTATGTCATCATCGGCAATTTTAAATTCTATAATTTTTGGCTCTAAATCATCTACTCCCCAACTTAATTTACCAGTTACTACACCAAAATCTTTCATTTGTGGGGCATCAGTAATCGGAAGACTAAATGATGGCGTAAATAATCTTTGACCAAATGGTGTAGCCAAATCAGATCCTGGATTTAATATTTTTTGAGTAAGGCTAAATCTTGAATGCATCGGTTGTTCAAAATCACCAAAGTTGCTTGAACCAGATAATGATGAAGGAGTAATTCTCGGTTCGTCACCTGGCAAAAGTAAATACTTAACACCTGTATCATAATCGTCCCCGTTTGCGGAAAGCAGATTTGAAGCCTTTGGCCCTTCATTTATCCAATTTTCGCGAGCATCATCGACAATCATTCCTCTATTGGGGCCAATCATATAACCAACCTCGACACTCGCGTCGTATGGAAGTGCTCGCATTACTGGTATTTCGATCATCCTGTAACTTGGATGATCAAATTCCTCTTGAGTTTCAACACCAAAGAAAGCTCTCACTCCGTTTATAGCGAGCTTTCATAAAAGAGAAACCTCGACGCCTAGTTCCTGGAGTATCCGGCCAAGGTTGTTGATCCCAAATTACGTCAGTGCCAGGTCCTGTAATATCGTTAATCCTTAATGTTGAGCGAAAATAGGTATCATCCAAAACTGGCTGAATATTTTCAGACTCACCATCAAATGCTCTAGGATTTGATAAAATTAATTCCGCCATCGTAAAAGGGAAGGCCTCACCATCTCTATTAGGCAATAATTGAATCTCAAAAATCTTAGACATTTCATAATCCCTAAATACCAATGTCCCTTTCAGCGGATTAGTCGGTGTATCAAGAAAATCTCGCCCTTCCTCCGCTGGAACTCCAGCTTTGAAGGTAAACTCAATGTTGGCATTTTCAACAATTGTATCAGGTAACCGGCGAGCAAATCGTACCGCTCCAATCTCTATATCGGATAGATCTCCTCCGCCTTTCACTTCATAGTCAACTTGAACAGCTCCCTTCGACCCCAAGCCACGAGTTACTAAGATCTCTACGGTTTCATCAAACTCTGATGTAATATAGCCATCAGCTGCAAATCGAAATGTACCGGATTCACTACCATAAATTTCTACAGTCGAACTCTTGAGGTCACCCAATTCCAAACCATTTTTAGGATCGATAAGATTTATCTTAAATAATTCATTAGGTTCATTTTCAGTATCATTTATAATATCTATAATAAAACTTTTAGCACCCTTCTCTCCGTCTGACCAACTTAGCATGCCATCAGACGCACTATAATCAAGTTTCCCAGCAGTCAAAGGAACAATTTCATAACTAACAGATACGGCGCCAGCACCTCCTCTTTCTCTATTAACTGTAATCGTTAAAGATCCATCATTCTCATCAACAGTGTGTTCACTCGCTGCAAACTGAACAATTCCAGAACCATCTGCCATTATCAGCTGAAGAGAAAAAGAAAAAAGCATAAGAGGGAGCAATGACTTGCTTGAGAATAATCCTCTCACCAAATTCAACAAAGAAACTTTCATATATCTATAAAATTTTAAAACTACCATGTGTCAAGCTACTCGCACTAAGGAGCCACAGCCCTAAAGTAAGCAGCCCCGTATTTAGCATCTATTTCGAGTTCGGTTTCAGTAATACCATCTGCATCAATTATTACGGTGTCAAATAGCTTCCAAGTAGTTAGATCATCTGAAACTTGTACATTATATCTATGACCACGCACTCCCCAGACTCTAACTTTATGCCCTTTATCGGATTCCACTAATCCAACTGACGCCTTAAAGCTTATGGGAAGTTTGATGTTATCAACCCAAGCGGAATCTGCTCCAATACTATTGGCAAAATCTTTCTGATATCTCCAAGTCAGCTTATGCCCCCCCTCCGACAAATTAAATTCATACTTATTCCATTCTACCTTACCTGACCACTGCTCGACGATTCTTCCATCAATTAAAAAGGTCAATTTATCCCAATTAATTTCTGTATCTAATTTCACATAAAACGATCCTTTACCATTACTGCAATCAATCGTAACATTTATTTCACTAACTCCATCATTACTAATTGGACCAGACTGCAAGGCATAATCACCGTCCAGACTTACTTTAGGCTGAACAAACCAGCCAGTATACTTATCAGTTGACCATGGTAATCCAGCCAAGTTGCCACTCTCAAAATCATCAGATAAACTTCTAGAGCTAAAGTTAGCTTCTATATTTGTACCATCAGTTATAACTAAGCGAATTGGATTATCTAGAGAACTTATAGATCCACTCCATCCAGAAAACTGATAGCCCTCATCCGCCTCAGCAATCACTTCAACGACTGAGTCCCTAGCATACAAGCCAAAGCGATTACCGTTATCATTTTCAAACGGCAGCTTGGGCTCCTTTAACGATCCATTCTCTCCGGCTTCAATAACCAAGCTATACACTTCTTGAGATGTAAATACCGATGAAATTCCAACATCACCCTTAAGTCCGCCAAAACCGTCGACTGCAATTTTAACTGTAGTACCTTTAAATAGAGCTTGATCGATTCTACTAAGCCCAGGGTTACCCTCAAAATCCTTTAGTAGCTGATCATCATCATTTGATTGTATTAGAGCCAGATTAACTACTCTACTCCCTTGGTATAAGCCCAATATCGTATCAACTTTAGTATTAACTGTACGCACACTTAAAACTCCATCAAATGGAGCTGTAAATGACCACCAAACTGAAGATCCTCCCTCGTTATTAGCATGGTAGGGTTCATTGACTTCCCTAGTAGCTTTCTTGGTGTTTATAACTTTTGATAACCAGTTGTTATAAAAAATATTTATTTCGGAACCCTTGGCAGGAGTACTGTTAATTATGATCTTGCGATTACCTAAAGAATCTAAGCTATAGCCTGTCTTATCAAGAATCACCCCATTAACTTGAACAAGCAATTCATCCTTATCATTAACATCTTGTGAAAGTGAAAATTCATTATTTTTACCATCAACAAGAAATGTCTCCCTATTAAGTTGCGAAGCATTACCAAAATGATCATTTGGCACATCAGGTGCCTTATAATCAATCTCCCAAACTTTTGAATTAGATATATTATTTGAAAAATCTATTGCTATTATCTCAATTGAGTTAATCCCATCTTTTAGTAACAATGGGATCGACCATTCTTCTGATCCAATAGCTTGCAATGCAAAACTACCATTCACTCTAACTTGAACATCTCGCACTCCAGAAGCATTTGGCGCTGGATCAATGGCGGTTCCACTAATCTCCACTCGCTCTTCACTTGTAACTAATCCATTCGGAGGATTTTCTATTGTTAGATAAGGAGGATTCTCATCAACAATGCCCCCAATTTCTGCTCTTAACCGTATATAGCCTACATCACTCGGATCTTCACTCGCAATTGCAATTCGATATGTCTTTCCTTGAGTTGCATCAAAATATGCAAAATTATCTCGCTCCCCATCTACTGGGTAATTAGCGGCAAGAACCTTTAAGTCATCAAATTCAGATCCATAGTAGACCGCTATTAAACCATTGATATCGCTTCCAGATATATCAATAATTGCCTTACCCGATTTACTTGGCGACCAATTCCACCATAACGATCCAACAGAACTAGTAGACAACGAGTGAACAGGTTCACCAGTTTCTATTGTGGCAAAATTATTGAAAGCTTCAACAAGACTCCCCTCTCCAGCTAGTTTTGCTGCATCTATAAAATAATCATTTACAGGATCTGGTACAATTCGATATTTGACTACACGAATTAATTCCTTTTTCCCTGGCGCCTGCACCAGTATTGTCAACTTCATCTTCCTAGGTTCTTCAGGAAGCTTCATGTAAAAGGAATATATATTATCTTTTCTTAAAATATCTGGCGCATCTCCATCATTATTAAAATATAAATCATTGCCATCATCTTTAATTCCTATAACTGTTGCATTCTTAACTGGATCACCATCAATAACGGTAACAAAAAACTCTTGATCCGCTCCTGCTAAAAGCATTGATCCGGAAGGGGGTGATATTGATATTTCCATATTACCATCTGGTACTTTTGACGACATTCCATCTACTGCTGTAAAAGCATTTAACCTTCCACTAGTTTGAACTAAACCCTCCAATGAAGCCAAAACATCCACGCTAGATAGTAGCTGCTCTCTTATCTCTAAATTACTCCAAGTTGGTTGAACTGAACGCATTAGAGCCAGTACTCCAGAAACATGAGGTGAAGCCATGCTGGTACCATCCGCAAATTCATAACCAGAATTAGATGATGAAGATAAAGAATATATATCAACACCTGGTGCAACTAAATCAACGTCTCGGTAACCATAATTTGAAAAATTTGCTTGCTCATCGTTCCTGTCAGAAGCCCCAACTGATATTATACACTCAAGATCGTAACTACTTGGATAATGAGCCTGCGCATCCACATCAAGACCGTCATTTCCACTTGAAATTGAAAACATAATACCAGCCTCTCCTCCTGCAGCGTATGCATCAAATTCTGCCTGCGAATAATTATAGCCCCCAAAACTGCAATTAGCCACTGCGACTCCGTGATTAGCTGCAAATTCTATTCCATCAATTGTAGCCGCCGAACTAATCCACCATTCACCAACTTTTATACCCATTAGTTTAACATTCCATGCTACCCCAACGTGACCACCACTATCATTCGAAGATGCACCAATAGTGCCTGCAACATGAGTTCCATGGCTGACATTATCAATTAGATTACCGTCTCCTGTCATAGGAGCAATTCCATGAATATTATCAATATACCCATCATTATCGTCATCCTTGCCATTATTCGGAACTTCATCCTCATTAACCCATAATTGATTCTCTAAATCTTGATGAGTTATATGTAATCCCGAATCCATTACTGCAACTATTACTTGTTCGCTTCCAGTGGTTAGTTCCCACGCTTCAGGAGCATCAATGTCCGCGTCAACTGTTCCACTATTTTGACCTGTGTTATGCAACCCCCAAAGGTCGCCTGCTGAATATGCGCTATCTGATGGAGTCTTCTTCAACTCCCTCAAATAATCATACTCAACATATTCAACCAATTTAGTCTCTATTATCTCATTCTTTTTCAAAGTGAGATTATCTTTGATAGCAGCAATATCATTATTTTCTATTCCATCATGAATAACTTTAATCAAAGCAAGCCCCGGTACTAAAGTATATTGCTTCTCAATTTCTATAGAATTTTTATCTACCAGATTTTTAAATTTGAGAATATCTTCAAGACAATTAAATTTAACCAATAAATTTTTTGGGTGAATCACTATGCCCTCATCTAGAACCACTGCTTTCACCCCTTCAAACTGTGGCAATGCATTAGATTTTATATCAGCAGCTCCCAAGCTAGAGCCTACAAACATAAGCACTAAAATGAAGCAGCATTTTTTAAAGATTATCTCCACTTGATTACTAAAATAAATTTCCATTTAAGTACTCCTATTACTCAATATAAAGAACGCGATAAAACTTACTGATTTTTTTGTTGGACAAAATTTCCTGATGTGTGATCTCCCTAACTATATATTGGTCATTATAATACTCAGTAAGAGTTTCCCAATTCGAGTCACCTAACGTTTCTTTGTATTCAAGACGATATAAAGTCGAAGGCAATCCCGTCCATTTTATTCTGATTTTACGATCTACATCTAAACTAACACTCGATATTTCAGGCACCCCATTACCAAATGGTGACAAATCATAACCATTGGCAATTCCGTCGTCATCAGTATCGTATGCAATACTCTCACGAAAAGATCGATTTACTCTTATTGTCTTATCTATACCGCTGATGTATACAGGCATTGAACTATTATGTCCGGGATATTCCTTAACCCAACGTAGTCTACCGTTGTACATTCCATCCAACTCTTCTGCTGGTAAATTTGATGCTGCGAAGTAAAGGGTAAATCCTGGCTTAATATCCAACACCGCTAAACTACCATCTTTTATGTCATCTTTTGTAAGCTGATCAAATTCAATGTAGTCTACGTACATTGCATTATTCTCTTCTTCACTTCCAAGAAATTCAAATTTACTCAACTTACCATTTTTTAGAATCAACCTTCCTAACGCAGCATTATTCTCAAATCCTTTAACGGTTACTCCATAATCTTTTGCATTCCAGACCATCTCCTGACTTACAAAATCATCGGCTGTTGCAATTATTTCAGTCCCCAACAGATTACCTGCTTTAGGTTTTTGTTGGAGAACAAAACCTCGTCCCAGTGTCATAATATTATTTGCTCCCACACCTCCGTCAGATAACACATTGGAAACGTTTAATACTAATCGAGAACCAATCGTATTTGTTTGGAATCTCATTTTCAGATTTTCAGCATTTAACATCAATGATTCTCCGGTATTGATATTTCCATCCTGAAGAACCATTTGTTTGGCATCAATGCTTACAGTCCCCTCCGCAATTAAATCACCATTATTTTGCACATAATCAGAATCTATAAATATATCTTGTGCTAAAGTTGTACCTTTATTCACCCAACTTTGATAAGAATTATTCCTATCGTTACCAAATTTAGCCTGACCGGGTATTTGCAATTTAGCAAAGTTCGTAAAGTTTTCCAGATTCGGTGCAACCTTATTATCCCAAACAGCCTGACCTTCAACTTTACTATAAACGCCACTTCCCAAAAATGTTTCCTTACCCAACTTGAGATTTCTGTGAATAGAAAGGCTATTAGCATTTACTGACAACAACTCAGATACTCTCATAGCATCCTTGATAATCACTTTGTCGCTATTAACAGTTAAATCCGTAACAGTAACAGGAACTTCTGTATTGAGATATGCATCAATTACTAGAAAATGATAATGCAAATTAACGGTCACTTCTGCCGCCGGATCTTCAACAGAAAACAATTTCCCTCTATCGATTAAATCTGCTCCAGTAGTTCTATAATTATTAGCCCAAGCGACACTGTATGACTCCACTCCTCCAGTGAACCTCTCAACTGACTCCTTAACTATATTAGTAACCACGAGAACTCCATTAGTACTACCCAAGTTAAGGCTTAAATTTTGTGAATCTAAGACAGCATTTGTACTTCCAATAAGATGTTCAGTTTCAATCCGTATTCCACCTTCAGCTCTTATCCTCGCATTTCTAAGATCTAAATTCTTTGCCTTAATTCTTACTAAACCCGCTTGCGTTTTGGATTCATTATTTTCCAAATCAGGAGTTGGCAATTCCGAGAAAGGAAGCCTTGAAACTACATTCGTAATCCTAAACCCATAATACGAGTCGTTAAATGTTGTCGACCTCTGCTCACCTCTAGAAAAATCTTGAAATTCCGGAACATAATTACCAGGTATACCATTCTGGAATTCAGCAGGCGTATATCTAGTTACCACAAAATTTTGAGGCACCCCAAAATTTTTGCTAGCTGTCTCTCTTGAATTTATAAGTAAACCATTCGCTGCATATGCAACATTAGGCTGCTCATCAATAATATATATCGAAGCTGTGTCATTAACACCATGGATTACATTCGTGATACCCTCGGGAACTGTAAACCCGGCGACCGCGCCCAAGTAGAATCTTTCCGGACTACTACCCGCTGGAGCATACATAGAAACAAATTTTGCATCATACATTACTTTATCTGAACCTGTATTTTTTAATAAAATACCTTGATAAGTCTCATGATACTCACTGTCACCAACTAGAATAAAATCAGTGACAAAAGAAGACTGGTAACCACCACCTCCAATTAATCCATCCCACAAAGCGTACTGACCGTAAGGAGGAGTATATTTACCGGTCAGCGAATAAGGCGATGCTATTTCCTGCCAAAGCAAATCATCAGGTGAAATAAATGAATAATAATCACCAAAACCGTAAATGCCTGCAGGAGTTGAGCCATTGTAATTTGCTCCCACTCTTAATCCCCAAAAGACATCTCTAACTCCCCAGTCCTGCTTTACCAGCAATGTCCCTGCTCCCCCTGGATTTGATGAAAACCTTCTTTGCTGATAAGGACCAAGCGAACCGTTAAGATAATTTAAATTGTAACCCCATGCCAATGGCTGACCAAAGTCATTTAACCCGTTAGGATGATCAAAATTGGGACCAGATTTAATCTCAATACCCCCTCGCACTAAATTAACATCATCACCCTCCAAATCCAGTACGCCCGCATTTTCAGCTGAGATCAAACCTTTATTAATAATCCTTTCAGCATTTATCCTTACACTTCCGGTAGAAAACTCATCACTTATACTAATAATTTTACCAGTTGAATGATTATGAAATACTTTTGCTTTTTTAGGGTCAAAATCAACACCTTGATTTTCAGTTTTAAAAGTGCTGAATTCGAAATCTTTATGAATATTTATCGTTCCTGAATTTGTGAAATACTTTGTATTGAAAAAATAAAATGGAACATTGTCAGGCGTAGCTGCGTCTATAAACCCCCGATTTTCAACTTTTTCCGCATTTACATACGGCGCTTCATCCAAAATCGAATTATTTACCCATACAGAACCTTTAGAATTATCGTCACCGGTTTTAGTGCTCTGGCCAGACACAGAAACTACGCCACCACTGATCGCCATGCCCAATAAAAGACGAAACGACCATCGAAATAATTTAAATATATTTAACATATTTGTATCTCTTTATTCGCTAGAATATATTTGCTTCTCAAGATCTCGAATTGTTTGGCTGTTTGGAAAAACCATGGGTTCACTCATCGAACCATCGTAATGGCCCCAAATCCAGCCGGGCTCCTGATTTTCCTCATTCCGGAAAAATGTTGGGTCTAGATCCCAGTGGATGCCAATCTTGTTGAAACCGATCACCATATTGCCGGATGCCTGAATAACGCCTGGCCCATTCAGACCCAGCGTCTGTAGCCCGTTAATTTCGTTGTTGTCGATCGCTGCCGGCGGAACGTTGGTCGAGGTGACCGTCGACGGGGCATTCATAGCGCTGAACAGTATGTCCGGCTGGGTGAAAAACTTGATGAATGTACCAGTCTTGCGAACACCCTCCGTCACATAATCCATCTCGTACTGATAGGAGGGCAGAGCCGCATTGGTCGCGGCCTGCGATGAGTTCGGGATGATGTAAGTGAACGTCTGCTCCTCCAGACTGGGGAAGCGGTAATCCTTAAGGAATCGGTTGGCTGAATAATTCGTCGTCACGAGCGAATCGCCCTGCATGCGGAAGTAGCGAATCTTGTCGATGCCACCCAGCAACATTGTGTTGGTCTGCAACACAATCGGGAAGGCCAGATAGGCATGGTTGGTGCTTTGCCAGACTTCATCCTCCATCACGCCGACAAAGTTTGTGATGGCCCCACCCCCGGCCCCAAGTCCGCCGCCCTGCCCCGGCAACGCCCCGCCCGGGTTGGCCAGGTTATTCGTGCCAGTGAGAAGATTGGTGAGTGTGTTCACCACTTCGAACTGCATGTCCGTAAAGTGATAACCTGCGACATTAGTGGACGGCAGGATGATGATTTCGCCGTGCGGGCAGTTGTCGTTCATCACCGTGGTATTGTAATTGGTGGTGGTGGGCACCGCGCCAAGAACACTCCAGAGGGGCGCCTTGGGCACAACCTCCCATGAGCGATACAGCACCTCCGACTCGGAAGCTGGCACGTGGATATTGGTTATCACATTGCCGAATATGTAGTCGTAGCTCGGCTGGAACGTTCGGGACTTATTGGTGACATAAACCAGCGTGGCCGCCTGGCCAATGGGCGTCCAGGGGAAGTTGGTCAGGTACGGGGTGACGTTAGTGGTCCAGCCCATCTCCCACGCCACGTTTGTCTTGAGGATCAGTAGCGGCGGGATGTTGAGATTGGTGACCACCGAACCCCACCACTGGTTGGTCGCCACAAACTGCCTGAACGACGCCGGGGTGTTGGTGCGGGACTCTTTGCAGAACCAGCGCAGGTCGATGCTGAAGATCGCCGGGTTTGTCAGGTTCGGCTCATTGGTCATGACCTGATAAGTAAACGGCGGCAGCGGCTCCATATTGAAATTATCTTTCCGATACAGATAACGATAACCACCGATGTCGTCACGCGTGGGAGCCACGAGATATTTGCCCTCATCGAGCCTCGGCACCCGGTTGTCGATCGTGCCGGCAAGCGTGATGATCGGCTTGGTGACATCGATCGGGAACGGCTGCGCGTTGGTGGCCCCCAGCACGACCCACGAGAGGAGCGTGCCGTTGACGTACTTGCTCGGGCCGTAGCTGATCGGATCCCAATTTCGAAGCGTGACCGAACCGAACTCGAGTTGGAACGCGCTGTCCTCCGGGTTGCCCAGCCCCATAAAGCCGAACAACTCGGCCAAGGCGTACGACTTGATGTCGAGAATCCGATCGTTGTACGCACGGGGATGAAAGCGATCCGGCCGAACCGGGTAATTCCAGAGATTGTTCTCGTTGGCGGAGGACGGCGGATAGTTGGTGGCGATGGTGGAGGCTGGCGGGATGGCGTTTAGGATGCCCATCGCCTTCTCAATCGCCACAACGCCGTTTGACCCAAAGTAATTCAGGAACGACTCATCGTAGGTGTACGTGATCACCGGCGAGTTCCATCGGTATTCCTCGCCAAGGTTGTTCACCACCACCCGGTTGGTGCCGTTGGCCAGGGTGAAGGCATGCGCCCCCGACGCCCCCGCAAGGAGGAGACCCGTTGCCAACACCGTTCTTTTTGAAAAATTAAACATACCGTCAACGAATCTTTTTGATCCGGTAAAAATTCATGTTTGAGACCGATTCCAGCGTAATGCCGGCGCGGCCCTCCAGAGCCAACACTGGTTCGCCGACGTTCGCCCAGTCGTCGCTGCCCAGCGCGGCGGTGTGCTGCAACTGATACAGCGCGCCGAGTCGTGCGTTCCACTCGAGCCGCGTCCCCTTCTCTAGCTTGGTCAAGCGTACACTCAGCGCGTCCGCCCCATCCGACGGGTCGGTGCCGGCAGCAAATTCCTGCTCGTTGCTGGCCCCGTCACCATCGCTGTCTTCGCTGGCGCTTGGCCAAACGGCGGCGTCTTTACCGAAGTGCCGATGCTGCCAGTCATCCGGCAGGCCGTCGGTATTGTAGTCGCGGCCCCACGTCTTTGTGACGCCGAACGATGAAAGCTCCGAGCGCCGTCCGTCCCCAAGCACGTAAGCCACCTGAAAGGCGTACTCGCTGCCAGGACGTAGCCCCCGCCAAACCACTTGGTTGACAGCAAACAACTTTGGCGTCGTCAACCCGTCGAAATAAACCTCATAATGTTTCACGTTCATGCCGTTCACCGCCGGCCACGAGACGAGCAGCTCCGTGTCGCTGACCGCGTTCACGAACACCTCTGCAATGGCCGGCAACAACGCGGGCGCCGCGTCGCTGCCATAACGCTGGCCGACGACATCGAACCCACTCTCCCCAAGCCTAGGAGTGGACCATGCCACCAAAAACTCTCCAGCATCCGAGACGCTCAGCGCCGGCTGCACCTGCGAGTGGGCCTGAGCGGTGTTGACCCGCACCTCGTCGTCGAGCAACCGTCCGGTCGTGCTGATGAACCGACCCATGACAGCCTCGCGGGACTTGTCCTGCCCGAGACTGTTCCACACCAACATCGCCCCTTCCTTCCCGCCGCGCAACTGGGGCGCGAACTGGTCGCCGGCCAGATGCGTGTTGGCCAGCAACGGCTCAGAGAGTGGCTTGAGATTGAGATCGAAACTGCGCGCCCCGATATCCCACCGGTGCTGCTTCTGCTTCAGGTTGAGCTGCTCCCACGCGACCACGAGACTCCCGCCGGACAAGGCCACGCTGGGGTTGGCGCTGATGCCGGGTGCGTTAACAACGACCTCGGCGCCCTGCGCCTGGCCAGTCGCGGAGAAAATGCGGGCCACCACGTCGAGCGACCTGGCATCCTGCTGCTGATCGGACACCCACACGGCGGCGAACCCGCCACTGGGCAGCGCCACGAGGCGTGACTTGTGCTGGTTTCCCAACGAGAATTCATTCAACCGGAACGGATCGGTCACCGCCGTGCCATCCGCACCGATGACCCGAGCAGAGACGCCCTTGACGCTGCCGTCGGCGAGATAATCGGTCCATGACAGCACTGAATTGCCGTTCTTCAACACGGCGAGCGACGGCTCGGTTTGCTCGCCCGACTTTGGGCCTATGGCCAAAAGATCGTCAGCGAGGAACACTCCCTGCGCATTGGCAACCCGGTAATGCACGCGATGAAAACCGCTCACGCCGCCCTCCCAGGCGAAGACCGCGCCACCGCCAGGCAGCATACCGACCTGCGGGCTTTCCTGGTTACCCTCTAGTAAACTATTGATCCGCACCGGGGCGCCGACCGGGTTGCCGGCTGCGTCGACACGCAGCGCGCTGATGCCCAGACCGGACTCGTCGGTGGCATTGTCCTGCCAGACGAGAAAGCCACCCTTGGGCCCCATGGCCAGGCGCGTGCCGATCTGGTCACCGACAAGTTTGCCGGTTAGGTCGAACTCTGTGCCCTTGGCCTCGTAACGCAGGTCAGCCGTGGCGGTGGAAAGCCCCACCGCTGACAGGCCAAGCGCGCAAGCCAAGCGCATTGTCTGTGCTGTGTACTTCAAAATCATCATTCAAACAGGGCGCCCTGCCGGGCCTCCCGCAAATTGTTCAGCATCGTCCTGAAACCCCACGTCTCGAAGAGCTTCTCCAGACGGGCCGTGTCCTGGAATCCTCTGCGGAGATCGTCCAGTCCCGGCACGCCCGGCAAATCCAGTTTCAGCGCCACGAGCGACTGGTTACGACGCACTACCACCTCGGCGGCGGCGAGCGACTCGCGCTGCTTATCGCGCCTGACCTCGGCCAAGCGCCTGTAAATCCCGTCCACGGAGCCGAACTCGTTGAGCAGCACCGCCGCAGTCTTGACGCCCACGCCCGGCACGCCGGGGATGTTGTCCGCCGCATCGCCGACGAGGCTCAGCCAATCGACGATCTGCGACGGTTGAACGCCGGTCTTTGCCACGACGGCGTCGACGTCCATCGGCACACCCGACTTGTCTGCCGGGTTCCACATCTTGACGCGGTCGTTGATCAACTGCAGAAAATCCTTGTCCGAGCTGGCGATGGCCACCTCAAACCCCTCGGCCTCTGCGCGGCTGGCCAACTGGCCGATGCGGTCGTCCGCCTCGACGCCGTCGTCACACACGCTTGCCCACCCCTCGGCCTCGAGATACTCGACCATTTCGTCGAGCTGCACCTCCATGTCATCCGGCATCGGGTCGCGCTGGCCCTTGTAGTCGTCGAGCTCCTCGACGCGCTCCGCATCAAGGCCGCCGTCCCACACCACAACGGCGTGAGTGGGCAGTACCTGCGCCTCGAGCTTGGCCAGCATGTTGATGAAACCATAGATGGCGTTGGTCGGCTGGCCGGACGGCGACGTGAGCCCACGGATGCCGTAAAACGCCCGGTAGGCGAACGCATGCCCGTCTATGATCAAAAGTCGCATCTGCTTATCAGCTACCGCCAACGGTTTGTTAATCAAAACTCAGGCCTGATCCAGCGCCGGCTGCTGTGACTGGATGTTGCCGGAGTTGTAGGGCCAGTCGTCCTCGGTATGCACCGGGTTGCCCGCCGGGTCGATGATCCGGGGGCTGACAAAAATCATGAGGTTTTTCTTCTCCGTGTGCGAACGCTCGCTGCGGAACAACCGGCCGATGAATGGCAAGTCGCCGAGCATCGGCACCTTGTCCTTCACCTTGACGACGTTCTCGGCGATCAACCCGCCGAGCACCAGCGTCTGGCCGTCCCAGACATGCACCGTGGAGGTGATGTAACGCACGCGGATGCTGGGCAGTGCCAGCGGCTGCTGCAGCGCGCCCGACACGGTGTTGCCAACACCGGCAATCACCTGGTTCTTGAACGGCGCATCCTCGTACCCGAGGAACTCGGTGATCTTCGGGATCACGGTCAGGTGAATGGTGTAACCGTCGGAGGCCACATACGGGATCACGTCGAGCGTGGTGCCGAAAGGCATCGTGGTGGTCT
>CALJHX010000020.1 GCA_937770485.1 uncultured Verrucomicrobiae bacterium
TCAACTCTTGCCCACGCAGAACAGGCGACTATTGGTACGTATAAACAGACGGCCGTGCGCCACAGTAATACTGGCACGGGTCTGGTCATCGCCGTCTTCCCCCATCGCGGCCCTGTGAAGTACCTTGCCGCTTTCTGCCTCGATCACGTGCACGGTGCCGGCGTGGTTCTGCACGTAGATTTTGCCATCCGCGCCAGTCGGTGAACCGCGGAAGAGTGAGCGACTATCAAGGTCGCTCGCCCACTGAATTTTGCCGGTTTTCGGTTCCACACGAGAAAGCATCTTGTCGCGGCCCTCGCCGTACAACACAAAAAAACTGCCCTGATAAAACAGCGGCGTGCACACATCGCTGGACACCCCGTCGCGACTTCCCTCGCTGTTCCACAGCCTGCCACTGCGCTTATATTGCCCTTCCCCCCGGCCTTGATTGCGAACACCGGCGCACGCTTGGGCGCGCACGCCAACACCACCCCATCTCCCGCAACCGGAGAGGGTACAAGCCGCCAGTGGCCAATGCGCGTCGGGTTCCAAGTACCCCAGCGCCACAGTTCCTCACCACTCTTCGGATCGTGACCGGTTAGGCAGTCTCCACCGGTAATGAGAATCTCGCCACGCCCATTGTGAGTGAACGGGATCGGCGTACTGAACGCCTCAAGCGATTCACTGCGAGCCTTGGCCGGCCGATACACTTTCCAGAGTTGCCGGCCGCTTTTCGGATCGAGCGCTAGCAGGTATGAGCGGTTGTCATTGCTGCCCTTGCTTCCGACCTTGGTGTCACGTTGCAGCACCTGCATATAGAGGATGCCGTCGTGGATGATTGGGCTGGTCGAGAAGGTCCATAGGAACGCGAATTGCCCGTGTTTTTTCTGGATGTTTTGCGACCACAATTTCTCACCTTCTGGTGTAAACGTTGCCAACTCTCCGTTGCCGTAAAAAAAGGTCACCACCTGCCCATCGGTCACAGGCGAAGGCGCGGCGTAATTGCTGCGGTTGTCCTGCCGATGACCCTTGGAAACCTGATGTGCCCACTTCAGCGCGCCTGTCCCGCGGTCGTAACAGTTTGCCATTAGGCGCTCGGCATCCGGGTTTGAGGAGGACACGTATACATGCTCCCCCCAGACGATTGGCGTCCCGGCACTCGGACCGTCCATCTTCACGCTCCAGATGACATTCTTCGTCTTGCTGAACTTGGCCGGCAGGTTTTTCTCGTCAGTCGAGCCGTTATAATTCGGCCCACGCCAGTTCCCCCACTCGGCAGCCTGCACCCCGATCAGCGCCATCCCGGCGGCCAAGGCCAATATTGTTGCGTTTGTTTTTTTCATGATGAACAAATTTTCAGATTTAGGAACAGGCGAACGCTGCCACCCTCTCAGCCAAGTGGCCAGCGCAAAATCAACTCATCCCATCCGCTTGGCTAAACAATTAGTCGAGCTTCTCTTTTTCAAAGTCGGTGGGGCGAACCCAGCCGGCCCGCACCTTCTCCCCTCCCATGTAGCGCCGGTAAAAATTGTCGGTCAACTCACCAGAGTACGGATAGTTGTCGAACACATCGCCCTTGCCGAACATCCTCGGGTCTCCCTGTTCGCGAAGCTCGGCAAAGAGCTGCTCCTTGAGCGCCGCTTTCAGCTCAGAGTGCGGCTTCGACTTGGCGAGGTTCTTCACGCAGTCGGCGTCGCTGTTCAGTTCGAACAATTCCTCCTTCGGCCGTTTGCCAAAATTCAGGTTCCAAAAATGATACAGCCCCTCGCGGCGCTGTGTGAGGATCAACGACTTGGTCGGGCTACCGTCGCAGTTCAGGTAGCCTGTCTCCGGGTTGCCTCCGGGCCAGCGGTCGGTCTTGAAGTTGTGCAGGTACAACTGGTTGTCTTTCACGATGCCGCGGATTGGATAACCCCAGTTGTTCGGCCGGCCGATGTCGTGACGCTCCTTGCCGATCAGCACGTGGTCGCGGCCGGCGATCACCTGGCCGGACTTGGGTGAGCGAAAGATGTCGAACAGACTCCGGCCACTCACCGGCTGCATGATCGGCGCCAGCCTGGCCACGCCGGCTGCCTCGAGAAACGTCGGCGCGATGTCGGCGAAACTCACGTAGTCAGTCACCACCCGGCCGCGTCCGTTGACGCCCTTGGGCCAGCGGATCGCCAGCGGGATGTGGTTCGACGCCTCGTACGCCTGCCCCTTGACGCGCGGGAACGGCATACCGTGATCGGACGTCGCCACGATCAGCGTGTTGTCCAGTTGACCGGCTGCCTCCAGCGCGGCGAGAATTTTGCCCAAGTGATTGTCGAAATGCTCCACCTCGATCGAGTAGTCGAGCATGTCGTTCCGGATCACCTCGTTGTCAGGCCAATACTTCGGCACGCGATCGATGTCCGAGAGCTTCTTGCCCATGCTCCTGCCGACACCGGCTTCGTAGCCGCGATGCGGCTCGGTGGCCCCGTACCAAAATGCCCAAGGCCTCCCCTTGGCCGAGTTCGCCCCGGCGAGAAACTCGGTAAAGTTGCCGGCGTAGTCGTTATTCGAAATTGCGCGGGCCGGCGGCTTGGCTTTCTGTTTTTGCCAAGCTTGGCCGGTGACCTTTCGCGGCTTGCCGCTGGCGTCGTTGGCGAAGCCTGGCCCCCATCCCTTGCCGGTGTAGCCGGTCGAGTAGCCGTTGGCTTCGAGCAACTCCATCCAACTGCCGAACTTGGCCGGGAAAAACGTCATGTGGTTCCCCGCCTGCTCGAGCTGCCACGAATTGCGACCGGTCAGGATGATAGCCCGCGACGGGGCGCACTTGGCGTTGGGCGTGTAGGCGCGGCGAAATAAAACCCCCTCACCGGCCACGCGATCGAATGCCGGCGTGCGCACCCAGTCGCAGCCGTACGCACCTGCGTGGCCGAACGACCAGTCATCGGCAATGGCAAAAAGAATGTTCGGCCGCTCCGCCGCTTGGCCAAGCGTTAGCCAGCCACCCAGCAGCAAAACCGAAACAATAACGCGCTTGGCCAAGGTGTGCATGGGCGAGTGATACCTATGCCCAAGGGCAAAAGCCAACAAATAGGCGGTGCAACCCCAAGTGGGCGCTCACAACGCTCTGGGAATCTGCCACTGCCAAGCCGAATGTTCATTTTCATTCTCTTCGGCCTGCGGACACCTTCTCCCCCTGAGGGAGAAGGAATCCATTCGCGTGTCTTGGCGTTTATTCGCGGTTACTCCGCTTGGCCAACGGGAAAGGACTTGTCAGCGGGCAAAACAACCGTACAGTCTCCCGCGCGCTGATGCGCGCTTAACTCAGTGGTAGAGTGCTACCTTCACACGGTAGAAGTCGTTGGTTCAAATCCAACAGTGCGCACCATTTTCTTCTGTTTCCCTTTGTTTCTCAAAAGCACTTTTTAGTGCCTTCGCATCATTCGCACCAATTTGGCAAAAACGGTTAGCGAATGTTAGCGGATGCGAATCCAGAAAACTCTTAATCACGGAAATACCCGGTGGAGAGTCACAGGTGGAGGTCCTGCTAGAGATGGTACAGCCAAGCTAGCATTACAGGCGGGACACTCCATGGTTTGACCCGCAAGTTCTTCAGGTATCTCCAAGCGTTGATTGCAGTTTGAATAAGGTATTTTCATTTTGAACTTAGTATAAAGGCTTCCCACACCTCCCCAGCACCACGACTGCGACAATTGAAACAAGTATTGATTTCATAGCGCGGTAACTGTCACTCTGTTGAGCGAAGTTTTTAAGGCGTTTTACCTGCTGCCCCAGAGGTGGGTAGGTTTAGTTGCCTTCAACTTTCAATTCATCACCCGCACCCAATTTATTTCTGCGTCAGGCTGTTGACGTATTCCTCAAGGTTGGTGAATCCATCAGAATTCCTGTCCTCGTTTCTGTCCTCAGCATCATTTGGGTTTAATCCATTTGCTGTTTCCCATTCATCAGCCATGCCATCTTTATCACGATCAGCTAGAGCAGGAAAAGAATTTAGGCTTGGCCATCCACCAACTTCATCCTGTGAATCAGGGACATTACCCGTACCCTTTTTCACCTCACTTATTATTCGCTGATCACATGCGTCCCTGCTCTTAGATGCGCCGGCATATTTTAATACTTTGCTATACGCAACTTTAGCCGTATCTGTCGCAGGCTTATCATCACCATGAACCAGCTCACCCGGCAATTCCCATTCTTCCTGGCTTGAACTCATGTACTTATCACCGTCTTGTACATATTTAATTGCTGAATAATTATCATCTGTCCAACCTTGATTCCAGGTAAAAATATTGCCTGATGTAAATCCCGTTGGCTCTGGTCCTTTACCCGGCTTTGCTTTTATCCTCATTGGAAGATCACCTGTGTCAGTATCTGGACCATTTTTATAGTAATTATTGATTACATTACGTTGGCCGCTTCCCAGGTTTGTAGTGCCACCTGCATTGTAAATTAGGTTATTGCGAAAATCTATAATGACATCTGGAGGCGTGAGATCACTTCCTCCCATGCTGGGATGTCTGTCATGAGTAGAGTGAAGCAAGTTATGATGAAGGCTTATGTTTTTTGTCGTCCCCCTGAAAGACCCAAGCTTTGAATGAGGCATTTTTTCATAGTGAATGCTGTCGTGCAGAGTTTCACCATAAATTGACCATTGCAAAGTAAAATGCCCTCCTCCCCGGTTATCATGAATAGCATCAATACCCCATCCCGCAGAAATATGATCAAAAATAACATCAGAAATATTTGAACTTGTGATGCAATCAGCGCCGCTGGAAGAGCCCTTATTTTGATCGCCCATCCTAAGCCTGATATACCTCATGATGATATTATTTACATCTTCAAGTTTAAGGCCATAATCCTTTAAGCAAATACCATCACCAGGGGCAGTTTGACCGGCAATGGTAAGATTTGAATCCGTAATTTTTATGGCATCTTTAAGCTCTATAGTTCCTGATACCGAAAACACAATGGTCCTTGGCCCGTTCATATTCTCAATACCGTAGCGCAGAGAACCAGGACCATCATCATTTAAATTAGTAACGATATATACATCGCCTCCACGACCACCCTTGGCAAAGCGTCCGTATCCCTCAGCTCCAGGAAATGCAATCGTAGGTTGATTGGGATAGACTGAGGCCACACCCCACCAGCACCACGGCTGCGATTGTTGTGAGTAGGAGGTGTTTCATTTGCCTTCAGCTTTCAATTCTTCACCCGTCTTGCCGCCGTGTTTGCGGAGGAGGTCGGCGGTTTCGCTGTGATTGCTAAATGTCGCCATATCTAAAGGAGTCATTCCATCTATTTTCATCGCATTCACATCCGCACCACTAGTGATGAGTAGTTCGACAATTCCCTTGTGTCCATTGTATGCCCCCTCATGCAAAGGAGTGAAACTGGCCTTATTTTTCACACGCACATCAGCTCCTTTATTGATAAGCAGTTCAGCAATTTCATCATGACCTACAACAGCCGCGGAAAACAGAGCAGTCCCGCCATGCTCATCCTTCGCATTCGCATCCGTGCCAGTTGCCAAGTGCTGTTTGACGGCTTGGATGTTCCCTTCCTTTATAGCTTCGTGAATAGAGATATCTGGTGCTTCAAGTTCGGCTGGCGGCGGCTCTGGTTGTGCTGCTTCAGCAACTTGCTCATCAAGTTTCACTTCAGCACTGGTTCAACGGGTTGCCTTCAGCAACTGGTTTGCTTCTGGTGCAGGAGCCGACTGCTGCGACTCACCGCACCCCACCACAAACACGGCTGCGACGATTGTTAGTAGTAGTTTCATAGACAAAAGAGAGTCTCAACGGTCTAGCTGATGATTTCAACAGCTAAATGATGTCACTAGCGGCGGCTGCTTATCCCCCATTGCTTCGCGGAGAGCCGTCTCTGCTCCTCTAATGGGGTTGCGCGGGTGAGAAAAGGTACTTCAATTCGGATCCAAGCTGTGCCTACTTTGCCGTCTGCTGGTGTTGCGATTGAGTCAAATTGGCAGAATCGGTTAGCGGATGTTAGCGAAGCCCAAAAGCGATAACACTGGAAGAGACAAAAAACACTGATATACCAGCGCCGATGCGCGCTTAACTCAGTGGTAGAGTGCTACCTTCACACGGTAGAAGTCGTTGGTTCAAATCCAACAGTGCGCACCATTTCCTCATCTCCCCTTTTCAACCAAGCTGACGCTTGAAAAATTATTCGTGACTTTTATTTTATAATACATCATATAACTTCCCAGGAACATTTATGAAACCAATCGTACTGTTACTTACTGGAATCTTTCTGATCTCCGATCAACCCGTGCAGGCTCAACCGTACGGGGACTGCCATTTTCATTTGCTGGATTTCCTTCAAAACGGGGAGTTCGACAATCGGGATGGAGCCTTCCCCTGCAACGCCTCCGGCTTGATGAAAGATGGACGCTATTTCCAACTCCCCTACGGGGAACGGCACCGGCGCCTGACAGGGTTGATCGGTGTTACCGACCAACACAACATCGCCGACGTAGTGGTTTGTGGCATGCCATTTGTCAAGAAATGGGCCGAGGACGATTTTTTTCTCCGACCGAAATATTACTTGGACTCAAGCTCGCGGGTGAAGGCGGCCCGGGACACCGACTTGCAGGTCGCCGCCGCGTTCATGGACTACAAACGGCGGTTCGCAGGCAACAAATCTCAATTAGACAAACTGGCCCGACTGCATCCGTTCATCTGTGGACTCGACACGACCGACCTTGGAGCTGTTGACCTTGCGATAAAACGGATACGAGAATATCCGGGAGTATGGGAGGGGCTGGGGGAGCTCATGTCACGCCACGACGACCTCACCAACCTAACAACCGGGGAGCGCCCACGGGCAAACCACACTTCGTTCATACGGTTATTCAAGTTTGCCGGGCGGGCCAGTCTGCCTGTCAGTATTCACCACAACGTCGCGCCAATCTCACGCAACGAAAGTGAGGTCAAACAGCCCTTGTACCTGGACGAGTTTCTGGCCCTCCTGAAAAGTACGATCTCCGACGAAACCAATCCGGACAACAGGCCCAAAGTTATCTGGTGTCACGCCGGCATCAGTCGCAGAATTGTGGTCGATAATTACCGCCAAACCCTCGAGCAAATCCTCGATGAGTATCACGAGAATCTTTATCTGGATTTGTCGTGGGTGGTTCTCGGCTCCTATGTTTACAAGAACCTGAACGAGTGGGTGACCCTGATTCAAAAATACCCGGACAACTTTCTAATTGGGTCGGATTCGGTCGGCAAATACAGCGGTATTCCGATGGAGCTAAAGAAATATCAGGCCCTCCTGAACGCCTTGCCGGCTGAAACCCGATCAAAGGTCGCCTACAAAAATCTCTCTAGAATTCTGCGCAAAGCCGAAGCTGAGCGGACCCGAAAGAAATTTGGAAAAGGCGGAATCACTCTGCCCCACGATTTTTCCCTGCCGGAAAACTTCGGGCTAGAGGGGTTGGGCAAAAGATAGATTCTTCGAGAAGTTATTCGAATTTGTGACTAGACTCCTTGTATGACTCCTCACCGGGTTGCCAGTTAATCCGTGTCGACTGGGCACCGAGCATTTCCATGTTGTCGGTTCGTTGCACGAAGGCAACGGCTTCAAGGTTGCGTCTTTTACCCCCGGGCACCTGCTTCAAGTTGAACGTGAATTCGTGCCCGAACGGTCCGGTGAGCTCGATACATTTGAACTCCAGCACAACGTTGTCCATGCCCAGCGTGCGGCCCTTGTTTTCGCCGCCAGTGATCCGCCGCTGGATGCCGTGCTCAACGAGCGCCACGCACAACGCCACACTCTCGAACTTGCCCAGCGTGCAGGCGTTAACTGTGATGGCTCCGTCCTCTTTTTTGACCTGCCGAACGGACACCCCCACCGTGGCCGGCAGCTTCAGCGAGCGGTTGATCGCGTCGAACGCGTTGTCCCGTTTGTGGCCCAGCATCTGGTACTTGCCATTCACGATCATCTGCGGCGTGTAGTACATGCCACTAAACCGCTTGTGCTCGTACGCCCGCTGCCGGGCGGAGAAGCGTTCGTTGCTGAAGCCGTCACTCCAGCTTCCACCGTCGAAATAATCCACATGAAAGGAGACGCAGAAAATATTCAGCCGCTTGGCCAAGGCCATCCGACGAATCTGCGACGTGAGTTGCTCCGCTGGCGGACAACTGGAGCATGATTCCGACGTGTAAAGTTCCACCAGCGCAAACTGGCTGTTGTTAAAATTGCGTTTGAGTAGCGGGATGTCGACTGGCGCCTGGCCAAGCTTGTTTTTCGCCTCGTAGTCCGCGCCGTTATCGAGCAAGAAACGGATAATCTCAGACCTACCCTGCGCGTAGGCGAAATGCAGAGGCGTCCAGTCGCTTGGCGTCCGGGTGTTGACGTAGTCTCTGGGCTGAATGGCCAAGTGCTGTCGGACGATCCCAATGTTCCCCTGCGCAGCAGCCTCGTGAATGCTAATCGTCGGGGGCGGCCCTTGGTTCCTGGGTGGCGACGGTTCCTTGGCTTGGGCGACGGGTGACTCAACGGTCACCGCCGGGGCATCGGTCGCTTGGCTTCTAACCTTAGCCTTTACGGGAGCACTCTCCGCTGACCGCTCCTCAACAGCACACCCAACCAACAGCACGGTTGCGATTGCTGTAATGATTAGTTGCACTTCCCTTCAGCTTTCAATTCAGCACCCGTCTTGCCGCCGTGTTTGCGTAGGAGCGCGGCGGTTTCGTTGCGATTGCCAAATGACGCCATATCCAAGGGAGTCATTCCATCTATTTTCATTGTGTTCACATCTGCGCCACAAGTGATTAGTAGTTCGACAATTTCCTTCTGTCCACTGTATGCACCCTCATGCAAAGGAGTGAAACCAGCGTTATTCTTCACACTCACATCAGCACCTTTGTTGACAAGCATTTTGATGATTTCTTTGTAACCCCCAATAACCGCGGGAAACATAGCAGTCTCGCCACGTTCATCCTTTGCATTCACATCTGTACCAGCAGCCAAATGATGCATGACGGCTTGGATATCCCCTTCTTTTATAGCGTCTTGAATAGAGATATCTGGCGACTCAAGTTTGACTCGCGACTGTTCTGGTTGCGAGACTTCAACGAGGGGTTCAACTGGTGGTGCTTCTACCAATGTAGACGGCGGCGGAACTGGCGATTCAGCATCTGGGGCAAGCTTCACATCACGAGCCTGTTCAACGGGTAGTGCTTCTAGTGCAGTCGACTGCTGCGCCTCTCTACACCCCGCCAGCAGGACAGCTGCGATTGTTGTTATTAGTAAGTATTTCATTAATTAGTAGATAAACTCTGATGCCCCACTAGCGATAAGCATTTCCGCTATTTCATTTTGGAAGTTATTATCCGCAAGGTTCAAAGGAGTCAGGTTTTTACTTGTCTTGGCATTTAAATTCGCTCCTCTGATAATGAGTAATGCAACAACTTCCTTTTGCCCTTTCATGGCAGCCCAATGCAAAGCGGTCATTTTATTTGCGTCCATATCGTTTACACCCATTCCCGTAGCCAGGTGTTGCTTGACAGCTTTAATGTTTCCGATTTTAGCAGCCTTGTGAATAGATATGACTGGTGACTGTACTCGGGATACACACCCCACCAGAAGCAAGGCTGCGATTGTTGTGATTAGGAGGTGCTTCATTCAGCGTTTATGGGTTGCTTCGATTTTAGTCCAAGCCAACTAGTTTGGATCTATTATATAAAGCATATTACGAGCTCGTTTCGCTCCATCATAAACTTTCGCAGGAACACTTTGGAACTTGCAGTTAAACCCGCCTAAACGGTTTTCAAATTTCAGGTCGGGCCCTGCGGACCAGACTGCGATTCGTCCACCTTTTTTAAGAACTCTACACATTAAGCGGATACCTGAAGTAGAGTAAAGTTGGTCATTATTCACGTCGACCATTGCAACGGGGCCGTTATCCACGTCGAGCAATATAGCGTCATAGGTTCGGGGTCCAGTATTTCTAATCAGATCAATCACGTCCACCCTTTTAACATCAACACAAGGGTCATCAAGCAGCATGCCGTTTAGGCTTTTCAGATAAGTTCGGTTCCATTCTATTACTTCTGGAATCAATTCTGCCAACACGACTTTCATTTTGGGATTCCCCGACTCCAAGACACTTTTCAACGTGAATCCAAGACCAAGTCCACCGATGAGAACCCGGGTAGAAATATCTTTGTTTATTTGATCGACCCCTATTCTTCCAAGCAAACTCTCTGATGCTGTAACCTTTGAATGCATCAATTCCTTACCGTTTAAAGATACCGAAAAGGCCCCATCGTGTTCGTAGAGGGTCATGCAGGCTCCGTTTGGAGTAATTGAGTCGGCAATTTTTATCCTTGGTTTCATCCGCCTTCAGCTTTCAATTCTGCACCCGTCTTGCCGCCGTGTTTGCGGAGGAGGTCGGCGATTTCGGCCTTGGAGTCCAAATCCAGAGGCGTCTTTCCCTTGAACAAGCGGTCACTAGGCGCAACCTTCGCATTCACATCCGCACCTTTGGCAATTAACAGTTCAACGATTTCCCTGTGACCACTCAAAGTCGCATGAAGCAAAGGAGTCCCTCCATCTTTATCCTTCGCATTCACATCAGTAAAAGGACAAGTTAATTACTCATTAAATCGCTTTTAAATCCGTTATCTGGATTTAGGGGCTTGCCTGATCAACTTAAGTGCACTTTCAGCAAAGCGTTTGCCCAGCGTCTTGTATCCCTCGGCTGAGTAATGCAGGTCATTCTGAATCTTTTTGCCTTTTCGATTAACCCCATCATTGAGGTCATCCGTATTCACCCAGGCAAATTTGGGGCTTGATTCAGCCAATTTTACTTGAATCTTACGAACCATCGTCCAGTGGGGATATCTCCTGTTCTTTAGATCAAAGTCACTGAGGCGCCCGATCACGAAGTTTATATCGCTGCGGCCAAGATCCCTGCTGAGTTGATCGTAAAGCCCCTTAAGGCTGGCTTCATATACTTCACCCCATTGCATCTTGGCGTCCCTTTCACCCTGCATCCATATGAATGTGACTGAATTCAGAGTCTGCCCCTTGATTACAGGCATTACCTTCCCCATGAGTCGGTCATAGAGATCTCCTGTTTGTTTCGGTTTTTCTGCCTCAGGTGATTTCCAGTCCTTCCACCAGCGTTGTATGGGTTGGCCACCCATGGCATCCTGTATTACGATTGCCTTGTCTTCTCCAAAGGCCACTTTTATCGCCGGAACAAACGCTTCCTCAGGGCGGTGTCCCTGCATGTTCGATTGCCCTGAAAGAATAAAAAGATGCTTGCCTGTTTCAGTTGCTCCAGCCCCTCTCGGCTGCAT
This sequence comes from uncultured Verrucomicrobiae bacterium, assembly GCA_937770485.1. GTDB lineage: Bacteria > Verrucomicrobiota > Verrucomicrobiia > Limisphaerales > UBA1096 > UBA1096. The sequence goes on from CALJHX010000020.1 coordinate 11,304, forward strand.
CAGAGCCAAAGACTCGACTAGTACTATCGTGAATAAAATTAGTGGTTTCATTGGTCCGCGAAAAGTTCAGCTTATTTTTTATTGATTGCAACGAGTTTCTTTGATGGCATGGCTAAGGCAAAATTTCAAAAAAAGGAGCCGGTACACCCTTTGTAAACCAAGTTAAAAAAATGTGATTTATTTAGCCGTTTGACATTCAGCAACTTTGCTTTAGCTCCGTTCATTTGCCTACACAGCTTTCAATTATTCTCGCGTCTTGCTGTCGAGGTTTGCTTCCCTAGCTGGGGCGTTCACCGCGGTGACACGCGTCCCGTCCACAGGTAGGCTGCGATGGCTGTAATCACGAGTTGTTTCATTTGCCTCCGGTTTCCAGTTCAGCCCCGGTTTTGCCTCCGTGATTCCGGAGAATGGCGGCGACCTCCTCCTTTTTGTTCCTGACGGCCCAGTCCAGCGGCGTGTCCCCAAAAGCGATGGTCACGTTGACGTTCGCGCCGTTGGCCAACAGCAGTTCCACGATCTCTTTTTGGCCGGTCGAGGCCGACTTGTGCAGGGGGGTTGTTCCGCCTGCCCCATTCACGTTCGCCCCCTTGGCAACGAGCAATTCAACCATCCCGGGGAGACCTTCTTTCACAGCGGAATCCAGTGGGGAATCAGCGAAGGCATCCTTCGCATTAACGTCCGCGCCTTTGGCCAACAACAACTCGACGATGTTCCCGCGACTTTTTTTCACTGCTGAAAAGATCGGCGATGCTTTGCTATCACCCCCCTTGGCCTTGACGTCCGCACCTTTGGCAATGAGCAGCTTGGCCACTTCCTCGTGCCCGGCACTTGCCGCAAAATGAAGCGGAGTCAATCCGTCGGCATCCCCCGCGTTCACGTCCGCGCTGCTGGAAATCAACAATCCGGCGACGGCAACCTGCCCACCACGGGCCGTGTAATGCAGGGCGGTAGAGCCCCATTTGTTTTTTGCATCCACGCCGGTGCCGGCGGCCAGATGCTGCTGGACGACCCCCATGTCTCCCTTCCACGCAGCCTGGTGAATGGGAACGCCGGGCACTTCCATCTTAGCGGGAGCTTGGACTGGTTTGGCCTCGGCCGGATTCTGCGACGATGTCGTCCCGCATCCCACCAACAGCGCTGCGGTGATTGTTGATATAATTGCTTGTTTCATCAGCTTTCTGAATGGCGGAACGGTAGCACCCTACCCAGTGCCGGCCAACTTCAATCCGGAAGCACAACCCTGTCAACGGACAACGTACGACAGCAACTCCTCCATCACCTGATTGATATCGGCGCAAGCGGTTTTGGAGGTCTCCCGGATGTTCGCATCTGTTTGCACGTAATCTCCGGGTACCAGTTCATCACTGCAGTGTTCGAGGATCAATGACGCTGATTCCGGCGTCGTCTCGAGATGGAACTGCAGCCCGACGACATTCCGGCCGATCTGAAACGCTTGATTCTCGCAGGCATCACTCTTGGCCAAGTGCACCGCCCCGCTTGGCAGATCAAATACCTCGCCGTGCCAATGGAAGACCGGAATACCCGGCGGCAACCGAAAAACATCCTCTCCCGTGACCGCTGCCTCCAGAGGGAACCAGCCGATCTCCGTGTGACGACCGGAGTACACCTTGGCACCAAGCGCACTGGCGATTAGCTGCGCCCCAAGACAAATACCGATGACCGGCAGACCAAGCCGGATCGCCTGGCGAATGAATTCCTTTTCCTGCACGAGCCACGGATGCTCCGATTCGTCGTTAACGCTCATCGGCCCGCCCATCACGATGACGAGATCGACTCGGCTAGAATCCGGAAGCTTGGCCGACTCGTAAAACCGCGTGTATCGAACATCTGCATTCCGACTGGCGAACCAACGTGACATGCTCCCTACCCCCTCGAAGGCGACATGCTGTAACACGTGAACATTCATCCTAAATCAGTTAACAGGAGGCCAGAAAAACAACCAACCAACAGGCACCGACAGTGTACAGCGTCACCGTGCTACTGGCCGTGTGCCTGTTGCCCGGTCTCAGGATGTATCGGTGAATGATTGCCGCAATGAAAAGCCCAAGCACCGTCCCGACGACTGGCACGATCACAAACACCCGAACCGCCACCCCCAACACATCAAGCAGCAGCGGTAAAAGGCCAAACAGCAGGCAGATCAACAAGACCGCCCCGATAATCCATAATGCCGATTTTTTCACTTCATCACTCAGTTCGAACTCTCTCCCAGCCAGGAAGATGAATCATGCCAGCCCCAGCAGTTCGCGGGCCTCACTGTGGCCGGCGGCGGTGTTGCCGAACGAAAGCCGGCCCGGCCCCTCGCCAGCGAAGACCGGCGCGAGGCCGAGATCGAATGCCAGCGTCGAGCCGACGCTGCTGACAAGCATGCCCCCGCCAACATCGGCGAGAAAGGCGCGACGGGAATTGAAACGGAACCTGGCATCGTGAGAATGGAGGGATGAAGGTTCTTTTTGCATTTCGATTCAACGATAAACCTCGAGATTTCAACCGTCAAGCTGCCCTTCCCTACCCAACCAATCACTTGGCCAAGCGCGCCTTTGGCTTGGCTTCGGGATGGCTATTGCTACGCTGCCGCCGAGCCATTTGAACGCATCATGATACGCCTCGTCCATTTCTCTGCCTTCGCCGCCTTCGCCGTTGCCGCGCTTGGCCAAATCTCAAAACCGGCAGATGCACCCAAGCCGCTCTCCCCCGCCGAGAGTGCCAAACTCGTGAACCTCCCGCCCGGCTTCCGGCTGGAACTGGTCGCCGCCGAGCCGCTCGTCCGCCAGCCCTCCGGCGTCTGCTGGGACGCGCACGGCAACCTCTTCGTCAGCGAACTGCACGGCTACAATATCGAGGGCCAGTTCGACATCGAGGAGTTGAACAAGACCGGAAAGCTCGACCGTGTCGTACGGCGCATCGCCGCCAACGAGGACGCCATGCGCCGAGCCGAGAAGGAACAGTTCGGCACCGTCAAGCGGCTGATCGACTCCGACGGCGACGGCGTGATGGATCACGCCGAGGTGTGGGCCGACCGGCTGCCGGCCTGCCTCGGCATCTGCCCGGCTCGTGGCGGCATCATCGCCATCTGCGCGCCAGACATAGTGTACCTCGCCGACCGTGACGGCGACGGCCGCGCGGAGGTGCGTGAGACGCTGTTCACAGGTTTCAAGTTCGGCGTCATCGAGCGCCGCATCAACTCGCCGCAGTGGGGGCCGGACAACTGGATTTACATCGACGGCGGACAGGGCGGCCGCATCACCGGCCCGAGCCTTCCCGCGCCGGTCAATATTCCGGTCACCGGATTTCGCATCAAACCGGACGGCTCAGCCATCGAGCCGATCAGCGGCCACACCAGCACGTACGGCTTCACCTTCAACGCCGATGGCGACCGGTTCGTGATCTCCACCGGCACGCCCGGCATCCAGGTCGCGCCGTTGCCGTGGCGCTATCTCGCGCGCAACCCGGACGTCGCGGTGAGTGCCTCACGCCGCAACGCCGCAAACTACAACACCTCGTTCCCGGTCAGTCAGCCGCACCCGTGGCGCACCAAGCGCGCGGCCGATCCCGGCTTCGGCAAATATTACAGCGACCACTACGGCACTGCCGAGTCGATCCCCAACGGCTTCTTCACCTCCGCCTGCTCGCCGCTCGTCTACCGGGACTCCGCTCTGCCGGGGCTGCGCGGCCAAATCCTCGCCTGCGCCCCAGCCCAAAACCTCGTCCACCGCGCTCTCCTTAGCCGCGACGGAACGCTCCTCAAAATCCGCCGCGCGGCGGGCGAGGCGAAGTCGGAATTTCTCGCGTCGGGCGATATTTGGTTTCACCCGATCCACCTCTCGATTGGCCCGGAGGGAGCCATTTACATCGCCGATTATTACCGCGAAATCATCGAGGATTACTCCGCAATCCCGCGCTATTTGCAGCAGCAATACGGACTGGCCGACGGCAACGACCACGGCCGTATTTGGCGGCTCGCGCACGACGACATGCCCGAACCGCAGTCGCCGAACCTGGCCAGGCTCAGCAATGCCGCGCTGGCCCGCGAACTCGCCAGCCCGCGCCATTGGCGGCGCCAAACCGCGCGCCGCATACTGCTCGAGCGCGGTGCCCGACTGCCCAAAATCGCCCTGCCGACGGACGACACCGCCGCGGCTGTCAACACGCTGTACACGCTCGACGGCCTCGGGCGACTCAACGACAACACGCTCGCCGACGCGCTTGGCCACGGCGAACCGGGCGTGCGGCGGCATGCGCTGCGCCTGGCCGATCGCCGGTTTGGCGAAAGCGAAAAACTGCTCACCGCCGCGCTGCAACTCGCCGACGACGACTCGTCGGTTGTCCGTCTGCAACTCGCCCTTTCGATGGGCGAGAGCAGCGACCCCCGAGCCTTGACCGCCTTGGCCCGCTTGGCCAGGCGGCACGGCGGCGACGAGTGGCTCGGCGATGCCATACTCACCTCCCTCGCCGGTCGCGCCTCGGACATGTTGGCGGCACTCATCGACAAACCGGCCGAGGCTCACGGCGCGCGCGGCCTGATCGCCCGGTTGTGTGGCTCGATCGCCACCCGGCGCAACACCGCAGAACTGTCCGCCGCCATCGTCCACGTCGCCGGGTTGACGGATTACGGTCTGCAACTGGCGTGCCTCGCCGGCTTGCGCGAGCCGTTCAAGTCCGCCACCCAAGTGGCCCTTTCGGACACAGCCCGCGCGGCGCTTGATCAACTGACTGCGGCAGACGACGGCGAGGTGCGAATCGCAGCGGTCGGCCTGAAGCAAATCTTGAAACTCGAGTCGCCCGCCGATCGCGCGGCGCGCTTGGCCAAGGCGCTTGGCGAAGTCGCCAATGTGCAACTCCCGGCCGATCGCCGCTTGGCTGCCGTGCGGGCGCTTGGCTCGGAGAACGACCCCGGCATCGCGGCGCGGATGCTCGATGCCTACCCCGCCGCCACGCCGCCGGTGCGCCGCGCCATCCTCAGGGCCGCCTTCGCCCGGCGCGACCATCTGCCCGCCGTGGTGGCGGCGATGGAGCAGCGGAAACTCTCCCCCGCCGCGCTCAACGCCGTTCAGCGCACGGCGTTGCTCGATCAAAAAAACGCCGGCTTGGCCAAGCGGGCGCGGGCGCTTTTTGCAACGCTCGAGCCAGTGGACGACGCGACGCTGCAACGGTTCGTCACCGCCCTCAAGGCCAAGCGAAACCCCGCCGCCGGACAGGTGACGTTCAGCCAGCATTGTGCCACCTGCCACCGAGCGCACGGGGTCGGCTTCGCCGTGGGGCCGGACTTGACCTCGGAGTTTCGCCGCGCCGAGGAGACGATCGTGCGCGACATCCTCGCGCCGAGCGCGGTGATCGTCGCCGGCCACGAGACGTACACGGTCGAGACCACCGACGGGCGGGTGCTGAGCGGCGTGCTCGCCGGCGAGTCGGCCAACAGCCTGACGCTGACCCTGCCGGGCGGCGTGCGGCTCGATGTGTTGCGAAAGGACGTGCGATCACTCAAGTCACTTGACGTGTCGCTCATGCCGGAGTCGCTCGCGGTGGTGCTCAAGCCAAGCGACGTGGCCAACGTGATCGCCTGGCTTCGGCAGCCGCCGACGCGGCGGGTGTTGTTCGACGACAGCCCGGCGTTTGTCGATCTGCTCACGAAGGGCGGCGGCACGGCAACGGTCGTGACTGGCGACAAGCACAGCGGCTCGGCGTCGCTGCGCATCACGCCGTTACAGCGGCACTCGAAGCGCATCCCCGGCTGGGCGTTTCGCATCCGGGAAAATCCCGGCGCGGGCGAGTACCGCTATCTGCGCCTTGCGTGGAAGGCGCCCAAGGCGGCCGGCGTGATGGTGGAACTGGCCGACAACGGCGCGTGGCCCTCGTCGGGCAGCCCGGAGCGGCGCTATTACAGCGGCAAAAACACCTCCGACTGGCAGGCTACCCGCGTGTCGGAAAAACGGCCGACCGACTGGACGATGGTCACGCGGGATTTGTGGAAGGATTTCGGCGATATGACGCTGACCGGCATCGCCCCCACGGCATTGGGTGGCGCGGTGTGGTTCGACCGGATCGAGCTGTTGCGAACACCGGACGAGTGACTTGGCCAAGCGAGGCGGTCAGCCCTTTTCGTACAGGACAACGATCAGCACATCTGACGCGGCGGCGACATTGCTCTGTAGCGAGCTTCCCGACTTGGCGGCCGGGTTGTAGCTCTGGGTGGCGATGTTGCCGGTCACCTGGATGATCTTGGCTCCTTCGCTCTCGACCCAGGCGTTGACCTGCTGCTCGAGTGCCTCGACCTCGGTTTCCAGCCCCTTGAAAAGCTTGACGCGTTGCATGATATGAATCGGTTATTCCCGCAGCATCAGCAGGTTGCCGGTGGAGGATTCATCGACGATCTGCAAATGGTATGGCGGGGAAAGTTTGCTGTCAGCGCCGCGCATGAGCACCGCGCTGTACTCGTAGTCGAACTTGAAATGGTAATTGATGACCTTGGTGCCCTCGGGGATCGGCACCAGCGTCTCCCAGCGACCCTCCGTCAACTGGGTTTTGCGCATCGGGAAAGCCTGATTGTTGAAGATGACGATCGGCTTCATGGAACCTGCATCAAGCGCGCGCTGGTTGCTCCGGAACATCGCCTCGACCGTGTACAGGCCGGTTTGGCTCCGTGGAAGCGCGCGCGGGGTGAGATTGGTGATGGTGCTGGTGGTGCACCCCACCATCAGGAATCCCAGCACACAAATGGAACAAAACCACCTCATCAACGACGGCCAGAATCCTGCGACATCTGACGATGGATTGTAAAGCCCGCAATTACTCACCAGGCGTGGGTCAGAAAAAACAGGATCAGGAGAATCGCCGCCACCACCCAAAACCAGTGCAATTGGCTGCCCCGAGGCCGCCCGCCCTGCCCGAACTCCCGTGACACGAAGTCGTCGTAGTCGAACTCCTCCTCCGGCAGTTGGGTGGACTCGTATTGCGCCTCGTCGGCCCAGCCGGTGTCCGGGCAGGCGCCGCACTCCGGGCAGGCACGCGCCTTGGCCGGGAGATCAACGCCGCAGTTCGGGCATTCGTCGGGAGTCATCGGGAGCGCTTGGCCAGGCGGCCGGTCAGTTCATCTTCGAGCGGCGCATCGGCAGGCGGCCGATCCAGCCCGGTTTCATCCGCATCGCCGGATCCTCGAACACCACCGGGTCAACACTCCAGATCGAGGCCAGCAACGGCAGCCTATCCACGTTCGCGCCGACAGTCTCCCATTGCTGATACGAACCGTCGTCTCCGTCCGCGAGATAATCAAAACAGCGCATGCCGGTCTTCTCCTCGGCGAGCGTCGGCTTGCCCTGGTTCCACGCCGTCTCGCCAACCCACGCGTAGGCGCGCGCAACCTGCCGGTCGATGAGCTTGGCCCAGGCATGGTGTCCCAGCGCCGGGTTGCCGTGGAAATACTGAACATGCCCCAGCCGCTCGCTCATGTTGGCAAGAAAACGATAACAGGCGTCGATGTCCTCCCCGGGCCCGGGCAACTGCCGCCCCGTGACCACCACCCAGCCGTTGACCGGCGGCGAGACAAACAGCCGCTCCGCATCGGGATCCGCCATCGCCTCGGCACAGGCGCACGGGTGCAGTTCGCCAAGGCCCATCGAGCGGGCGACATCCTCCGGGTTGCGCGACCGAACCGCCAGCCACGTGCGCGGGCGGCTGAAGATCGACGGCGACCATCGCTGCCGCACGCTGCGCGCGAACGTGATCTCGTCCAGCCGCAACTGCCGCGCGCGCCGGCGGCCAAGCGCATAAAAAAGCGCCGCAACCGCCCACACAAAAACGAAGGGGCCAAGGATGAGAATCGTCGTCGTCATTGGAACGCCGAAGACTGCCCCGCTTGGCCAGGCAGCGCAAATGGAATTTAACAGCCGGATGCTTTTCATTTGCCCAGCCAAGCGGTACTTTCGCCCCGACAAAATGACCATCATCACCGACGAACGCTGCACGGCTTATCACTCGCCCGGGCATCCGGAGCGGCCGTTCCGCGTCAGCGGCCCGGTCAAAAAACTCAAGGCACAAACCGACCTCAAGCTCCAGTGGCTCAAGCCGGAACCCGCGCCCAAGGCCAAGGTGCTGCGCGCCCACACGACCAACCACTTTCAGCGACTGGCCGAGTCGCACGATTTCGACGGCGACACCGCCTACCACGAAGGCATCCGCGACCACGCCCTTCGCAGCGTCGGCGGCGCGCTCAAGGCGCTCGATCTCGCCAAGGCCGGCAAGCCGAACTTCAGCCTGTTGCGTCCGCCGGGGCATCACGCCACGAAGGAACGCGCGATGGGGTTTTGCTACCTCGGCTCGGTCGCCATCGCCGCGCTAGAGGCCAAGGCGACCGGCTCGAAAAAAGTCGCCGTGTTCGACTTCGACGTGCATCACGGCAACGGCACCGAGGACATCCTGGCCAAGCGCGACGGCGTGGCGTTCTTTTCCATCCACCAACACCCCGCCTACCCCGGCACCGGCACCGAGTCGTTCGACAACTGCCGCAACTACACCGCCCGGCCTAATCTGCCGCGAGAGGATTACCGCAAGATCGCCGAGCGCGCTGTCGCCGATCTCAAGGTGTACGGCCCCGATCTCGTCATCGTCTCCGCTGGATTCGACGCCTACGCCGGCGACCCGCTCTGCAACCAGAAACTAAGCGCGGAGGACTTCCGCTGGTTCGGCAAAACGCTCGCCGGCCTCGGCGTCCCGGTGGCCAGCGCGATGGAGGGCGGCTACAGCGACGACCTCCCCGACCTCGTGGTCTCCTATCTGCGCGGCCTCCTCGGCAAGTAAAAACCTGTCGTCTTCGGCAGCGGGCCGCTCTACATTTCGGCCGTGGCATACGAGTTCAAATTCGTCCGCACCGTCGAGTTTTCCGAGACCGACATGGCCGGCATCGTGCATTTCTCCAACTACTGCAAATACATGGAGGCGGCCGAGCACCGGTTTTTCCGCTCGATCGGCTACTCGATCGTCGCCGACCAAACCGGCCCGCGGGTCGGCTGGCCACGAGTCCACGTTGAATTCGACTACAAAAAACCGCTGCGCTTCGAGGATGAAATCGAGATTCACCTGCTCGTCGCGAGGCTGCGCTCCAAGTCGATAACCTACAAATTCCGGATCAACAAAATTAACGGTGACCAGTGCGAACTCGCCGCCACCGGCGAGATGACCGCTGTCTGCGTCTCAACCACCAAGCACGGCACTATGAAAGCCTGCTCCATCCCGGCCGAGATTGCCGCCCAAATCGAGGTCGCCCCGACCGGGTTGCTCGAGGACTGACCCGTGCCCGAACTGCTTGGCATCGAGTGCGGCGCCACCCACACCGTCACGTTGCACGAGAGCGCCGGCCAAGTCGTCCGCGCCGGGTTCGGCCCGGCCAACCTCCGGCTGCTCAACGACACGCAGTTAGCCAGACATCTCCGGCAGATCGCCAAGCAATTCCCGAAACCAAGCGCCGTCGCCATCGGCATGGCCGGCGCCCGCACTCCCGCCGATAAACTGCGACTTCGCCGCGCCGCCACCCGCGCTTGGCCAATCGCTACCATCCACGCCACCAACGATCTCGAAACCGCCCTCGCTGCCGACACCCAGCGTAAACCGGCCAACCGCGTGCTCGTGCTCAGCGGCACCGGCTCCTGCTGCTTCGGCCAGTCGCCCGACGGCGCCACGGCCAAGATCGGCGGCTGGGGCCACATCCTCGGCGACAAAAGTAGCGGCTACGAAATCGGCCTGCGCGCCCTCAAGGCCTGCGTGTTTTATCTCGACCGCGACGGCACGTGGTCGACGCTTGGCCAAAGGCTGCTATGCCGGTTGCAACTCAACTCCCCCGAGCAACTCATCGACTGGGTCGCCCAAGCCGACAAGGCCGAAGTCGCTGGCTTGGCCCGCGAAGTTTTCGCCGCATGGGCTAAGCGCGACAAAATCGCCACCGACATTCTCGATGGCGCGACCGACATCTTGGCCAAGGACGCATGTGCCTGTGCCAAGAAACTCGCCGGCAAAACCAGGCCGGTTCGGTTTCTGCTCGCCGGCAGCGTGCTGCTCAAGCAACCCAAGTTCGCCGCCGGGGTGGCCAATGCTATCCGCGCCCGGCGGCCCGGTTCGCAGGTTGCCACGCTGAAAAGTGAAAGCTGCACCGGCGCACTCAACCTTGCCCGCCGGCTGACCAAGCTCCCGCCGGCCAAGCCAAGCGCCTCCGTCTCGGCCCACCGCTCATCCATCCCCGTGCCCGGCCTCGCCCAGCTTGGCCAAGCACCGACCGAGCAGCGACACCCTTCCTCGATGAAGCTCGACCGCATGCCGCTTGGCCAGGCCGTCGACCTGTTTCTCGACGAGGACAGCCAACTCCCCGCCGCCATCGCCCGCGAGAAAAACAAAATCGTGCGCCTGACCGGCTGGGTGCGCGATGCGTTCCAAAACGGGGGAAGGCTCTTCTACTGCGGCGCAGGCACGAGCGGCCGCTTGGGCGTGCTCGACGCCAGCGAATGCCCGCCCACCTTTCGCGTCGACCCCGAACAGGTCCAGGGCATCATTGCCGGTGGCCAAACGGCCTTGTACCGCTCCATCGAGGGAGCCGAGGACGACCCCGACGCCGGTGCCGAGGCTGTGCGCTTTCGCGGTGTCGGAAAGAAGGACGTGTTTATAGGCATCGCCGCCAGCGGACGGACGCCATTCGTGTGGGGCGGCATCTGGGAGGCCAACCGGAGCGGCGCGAAAACCGCGCTGCTCTGCTTCAACCCCAAGCTGAGAATCCCACGCGACAACCGGCCGGGCGTCGTCATCAAGCCGAACCTTGGCCCCGAGTTGCTGACCGGCTCCACCCGGCTCAAGAGCGGCACCGCCACAAAGCTGATCCTGAACATGATCACCACACTGGCGATGGCCAAGAGCGGAAAAGTCATTGGCAACTTGATGATCGACCTCGACCCCAGCAACACCAAGCTGCGTGACAGGGCAGTGCGCATCGTCAGCCAGCTCACCAACGCCACCGAAGGCGAAGCCAAGATCGCCCTCGAGCAAACGCAGTGGGACGTCAAAAAAGCCGCCACAAGCCTGGCCAAGCGGTAACCTTCGCGGAAGCGTCTTGGAGAGCAGGCCGGCTGGGACAGCTGGCCCTAACTTTCCCACAAAAAAGGCCGGGCGTTTTGCCCGGCCTTTTGCTTTTAAAGCTGGTTTCGATCAGAAACTGGCACTCAGGCCGACACCGAATGTTCGCGGCCAGCCGGGGATGTGCAGGATCATGCCGGCCGGGCGCGGGGCGGCCGGATCGGAAAAGTCAGTGTAGCGCAGGTCGAGGGCGTTGTTGGAGTAGCCTTCATTGGTCAGGTTACGCCAGTAAGCGAACAGTTCCCAGTTGTCCCGGTTGTAGCTGATACGGCCGTTGATAAGTGCGTAGGCATCCTGCTCAGCAGTGTTGGCCTCGTCGAGCCAGTAGTTACCGATACCCTGCACCTCCCACTGCATGGAAAGGTTCCACGGCAGCTGGATGTGCGCGGCAAGGTTAGCGGTATACTCGGGAACAAAGTTGATATCATTGCCGCCGAACTCATAGCCGGCCGCCATCGGGCCAAGCACGCCACGCAAAACGTTGTCGGTGTACCTGTCGAACTCCGCGTTAACCAGGCCAACTGCAGCGCTGAGGGTGATGGTTTCACTGGCCTGCGCCTCGGCTTCTAGCTCAATACCGTAGCTTGTGGCTTCCTCAGCGTTGACCATGTAGGCCTCGGTGGGATTCATTGGGTTCAGGCGGTAAACCTGATAATTCTCGAAGTCGCTGTAAAAGGCAGCGACACGGGTGTGCACCCGACCGTCATTCCACGAGGAGGACCAGCCAAGCTCGTAATTCCACGACTCGGCAGAATCGTACTGCGCGCTCTCCGGTGAACCGCCGTAAAAATTGAAACCGCCGGACTGGAAGCCCTTGGCAACGCTGGCGTAGAGGGTATCGGTATCGCTCAGGCTATACGAAGCACCGAGCTTGGGCAGCACGTCATTCCAGTCATCACTGCTGTTTACAGAGTTGGAGCTGTTGCTTCTGTTGATCGACCGCTCGCTGTTTTGATAGCGCAACCCGCCGGTCAGCGTTAGGCCGCTCTCGATCGTGTAACTGCTCTGCCAATACAGGGCCGTGTCCTCGTCGGATAAAGTCGAGTTGGTGTAGTCCGGCACCGGGCCGGGAATTAAGCCAAACTGCGGATGAAACAACCCTGCCGGGTACAGCGAGCCGGAGACGTTGTCCATCTCCCGGTCGGCGTAATAGGCGCCGAGCGTCCACTGGTACGACTCGTTGGCATCGACAGAGCCAAGCCGAATCTCCTGCGAGAACTGCTCCACGTCCGGCTGGCTGACGCCGATGACCGGGATGAAGCCCATCTCAGCAACCGGCTGCGGGATGGCGGTGAAATCAAAATCCTGCTGCAAGTCCTGCTCCCAATTGCGGAAAGCCGTGACTGAATTCAGTGTGAAATGCTCGCCTCCGAAGTCAGCGCTCAACGCGTACGTGGCCACGTCAGTGTTCACGTAGCCCGGCACGTCGCGACTCACCTTGAATGGGCCGGCATCGGAGAGGGGGCTGTAAGTCGGAGTAAAGCCATCGTCGTAGCGCTCGCTCGATGCAGTCAATCGGATCGACCACGGCTCGCTCGGCGTGAGGACGAATTGCAACCGGCCGGCGACCGACTCGCGACCGTCGATCTCCTGACCCGTGGGCAGGTTGGTGACGAAGCCGTCGCGGTCGTTGTACAGGCCGCTGATGCTCACGCCTATCTGCTCGGTAAGCGGCCCGCTGGCGTTCAATCGATACTCCTGAGTTCCGTAGTCTCCGTAACCAAGCCCGGCGGAACCGCCCCACTCCGCGCCTGGTTGACGGGTGCGGACGTTGATGATGCCACCCGGCGCGGCGCTGGCACCGAAGAGCGTCCCCTGCGGACCTCGCAAAAACTCGATGTGATCCACGTCGTAGAGCGAGAAGCCGCGGGACATCATGTCCGTGTACGGAATGCCATCAACATAAATGCCAACCGCCGATTGACCGACACCGAAACCGTTCTCACGCAAACCACGCACACTAAACTTCGGCATACGCGTATTATTCGCGTCGAACACGGTGAAGTTGGGCAGCGCCGTCTGGATATCGCGCACCTCCTGAATGCCGCCCAGCGTGATCGTGTCACCGCTAAGCAGAGTCACCGAGCGCGACTCCGTTTGCGGAGCCTCAGAGATGATCATTACCGGCAGCAACTGGCCTGCATCCTCATCGGATTGAGCTAGACCCTCTTGGCCAGTCGCTCCGAGCACAGCCAAAGTTGAGCCGAGAGCCAACAGTTTCGTAAAAACTTCGTTATTTGATTTCATCGGTTGTTTTTCAGATTAAAGAATATCGCCCAATACGATTGTTTCTGCTTCTAGGTTACAGCAAACCGATAATTTTTTTAGAACCGGTAAATACAGGCAACTCATTAGAGCTCAAGCTATTTATGACAGCCACTGGTTTTGATCAAGCTCAACCAATCGATTGCCGAAAAAAATTAAGGCAAAATCGCGGCTTTACGCAAGCAGGGTCTTGAGTATTTGGGCTTCCTCGACTCCGGTGAGGCGGAAGTCGAGACCTTGAAACTTGAATGTGAATTTTTTGTGATTCACGCCCAGTAGATGCAGCATCGTGGCGTGAAAGTCGTGCACGGTGACGACATCCTCGACCGAGTGGTAGCCGAGGTCGTCGGTGTTGCCGTGGCTGATCCCACCCCTAATACCGCCACCAGCCAGCCAGAATGAAAAACCCTTCATATGGTGGTCCCGACCGGAACCCTGCGCCATCGGGGTGCGTCCGAACTCGCCGCCCCAGATCACCAGCGTGTCGTCGAGCATACCGCGATCCTTCAGGTCGCGGATCAACGCCGCCGATGCCTTGTCAACATGCTTGGCGGTGGTGAGCACGCCGTTCTTCACGCCGCCGTGATGATCCCAGCCACGATGATAAAGCTGGATGAACCGTGTGCCGCGCTCGGCCAAGCGCCGCGCCAGCATGCAGTTACTCGCAAACGAGCCGTCGCCCGGCTTGGCGCCGTACAGGTCGAACACATGCTGCGGCTCGCTCGACGTGTCGGTCAATTCCGGCACGCTCGTCTGCATGCGAAACGCCATTTCGTACTGGCTGATGCGAGTCGCGATCTCCGGGTCAGCGACGGTTTTGTTCCGCAGTCGGTTGATCGAGTTGACCGCGTCGATGACCGCGCCCTGCCCTTTTGCGTCCACGCCTTTCGGGTTGCTGATGTACAGCACCGGGTCGCCGGTCGAGTGAAAATGCACCCCCTGAAATCGGCTCGGCAAAAAGCCGCTGTGCCATTGCCGCGAGGCGATCGGCTGATCCTGCGCGCCGCCCACGGAGGTCAGCACCACGAACCCCGGCAGGTCGCTGCCCTCGCTGCCCAGCCCGTACGTAACCCACGAACCCATGCTTGGCCGTCCGGAGACGAGCGCGCCGGTGTTCATGAAGGTGTGCGCCGGGTCGTGGTTGATCTGCTGCGTCGTCATCGAGCGGATGATGCAGATTTCATCCGCGATCCCGCCGATGTGCGGCAGTGCGCTGGATATCGACTGGCCGGATTGACCGAAGGTTTGAAACTCATGCTGCGGCCCGAGGCATTTCAATTCCTTATTGCCCTGAAGCTGGGCAATCGGCTGGCCGGCGGTGATCGACTTGGGCATCGGCTTGCCATCCATCTCGGCGAGCTTCGGCTTGTAGTCGAGCGTCTCAAGGTGTGACGGCCCGCCGGCCATGCAGAGGTGAATCACCCGCTTGGCCCTGGGCGCGAAGTGCAGCGGATCGATCACGCCAAGCGACGGGCCCTTAGCCAAGCCGCCGGCATCCAGCATCGAGCCCAACGCGAGCGAGCCAACGCCCAGCGAGACGTTGCTCAAAAACGAGCGGCGATTCAGTCGGGTGACAAATTGTTCCGGATTCATTTTGCGGGAATTCAAAAACGGGATGTGGTTTCGTACAGGTTCAAAATCGCACGGGACACAGCCGCCCACGCGGCGACGCGCTCCGGCTTGAGCGCCATGGAGGGGGGCCACTCGCCCGCGGTGGCGGCCGCCTTGGCCGCGTCAGCGTTCTCGTCGAAATGACCGGCGCGCTCCTTGACTAAGCGCAACAAAATATCGCGCTCGCCGGCGCTTGGCTCGCGGGACAAAGCACGCTCGAACGCCCACGCCAATCGCTCGCCGTCCGTGTCGCCGCCGTGCTGCAAAATGCGCTCGGCAAACACCCGCGACGCCTCGACGTAAGTCGGGTCGTTGAGCAACACGAGCGCCTGCTGCGGGGTGTTCGAGCGGGTGCGCTCGGCAACGCAGCCCTCGCGGGTCGGCGCGTCGAAGGCCAGCATGCTCGGGTGCAAAAATGTGCGGCACCAAAACGTGTACAGCCCTCGCCGATACTGGCTGACGCCGCTGTCGGGCGCCCATTTGCGCTTGGGGAAGTTGAGGTGCTTCCAGTAACCCACCGGCTGGTACGGCTTGACGCTGGCCCCACCGATCGGCTTGGCCAGCAGCCCGCTCACAGCGAGGGCGTTGTCGCGCACCATCTCCGCGTCGAGCCGCCAGCGACCCTGCCGCGCGAGCCATTTGTTGAGCGGATCGGCGGCCAAAGTTTTCGCGGCAGCGATGGAGGACTGGCGATACGCGCCGCTGGTGACGAGCAGCTTCATCGTGCGCTTGATGTCCCAGCCGTGATCCATGAAATCGGCGGCCAACCAGTCGAGCAGCTCCGGGTGCGTGGGCGGTGTGCCCTGTGCTCCGAAATCATCCAGCGGCATAGCAAGCCCGCGCCCGAAGCACAACGCCCACAGCCGATTGACCATCACGCGGGCGGTGAGGGGGTTATCTTTTGAAACCACCCAGTCGGCCAAGTCGCTGCGCTTGGTACGGCTCTCGGTATCGGCAAACTTGAGGCGGGCAGGCACGGTCGGCTGCACCTCCGGCCCGGATTCGTCCTGCCAATTGCCGCGCGGTAATATGCGAACCGTGCGCGGCTTGCCCAGGCGCACCGAGACGAGCGAGGTCGGGAACGCCTTTTCCAGCCGCTTGATCCGCTCCTTGAGGTCGACGAGTTCCTTGCGGGTAGATGCGAGTTCAGGTGCGAAAGTTCGGTAGTGCGCGGCGAGTGTTTTTTTCTGCTCGGCGCTCCGCTTGGCCAACGGCACGGCTAGAATCTCGCCGATTTTTTTTGGTGGCGCAGCGGGATCGGCGATCGGCTTACCGGCGCTCACCGCCGGCACAGTGCCGTTTGCATCTGCTTCGACGCTTGGCTCGGGCTCGATCCTCTCGGCCTGCGCCGATTCCCACCTGGCCAGGGCGTCATCAAGCGCGGGGGTCTGCGTGTTGAGCACCGCCTCCAGCACGGGGATTTGTTTCTTCAACTTATCCACATTGGACTGCTGCGCGGGAGTCGGCAGCGGGGTGTATTTCTGCGGGCCAACCGGCGTCTCCTCGAGGTCGGAGAAGAATGCGCCGAGGCTGTAAAAATCCCGAGCCGTGAACGGATCGAACTTGTGATCGTGACACTCAGTGCAGCCAAGGGTGGTGGCCATCCAGACTCCCGAGACATTGCGCACGCGGTCGCCGAGGTAAATGGCGATGTATTCCTTGGGCTGCGAACCGCCCTCGCGCGTGGTCATGTTCAGCCGGTTGTAGCCGGAGGCGATGAGCTGTCGCCGCGTCGAGCCGGGCAATTGATCGCCGGCGAGTTGCTCGCGCGTGAACTGGTCGAACGGCAGGTTGTCGTTGAAGGCATTGATGACGTACTCGCGGTAGAGCGGCTTGGTTTGTTTGTTGTCGGAGTGATAGCCCATCGTGTCGGCGTAGCGCACGAGGTCGAGCCAGTAAACCGCCATGCGCTCGCCGTAATGCGGACTGGCTAGCAGCTGGTCGACCAGTTTGCCAAAGGCGCGCGGCGACGAGTCGGCGACAAACGCCCGCACTTGCTCCCACGTCGGCGGCAGTCCGGTGAGGTCGAACGACAAGCGGCGGATCAGCGTGCGGCGGTCGGCCTCCCGCGAAGGCTCGTGGCCCTTTCCCTGCAGCCTCGCCAGCACAAACCGGTCGATGTCGTTGAGGACGAACGAGCCGTTTTTAACGCGAGGCGGAGTGGGACGTGAGACCGGTTTGTATGCCCAGTGTAAATCGTACTCCGCGCCGTCGGCGATCCAGCGCTGGAGCAGTGCTTTTTGGGCGGCATCGAGTTGCTTGCCCGAGTCGGGCGGCGGCATGAGATCGTCCTCGTCGTCGGTGGTGATGCGGGCGACCAGTTCGCTCTCGCTTGGCTTGCCGGGCACGACCGCTGAGACGCCGTCGAGATCGGCCAAGGCGCCGTCGCGGGTGTCGAGACGCAGATCGGCCTTGCGTTGCTTGGCGTCGGGGCCGTGGCAGGCAAAGCAGTTGTCACTGAGTAGCGGCTGGATGTCGCGCGCGAAGTCGACGCCGCCCAAGTCCTTCCCCGCAAACAAGCCGCTCGGCCATGCGAAGAGAACCAAGGCAGCTGCACAAGACAGGCAGATATGCCGGGCAAAAGACATGCGAAAAAGCATTACCGGATTCATTGTCAAAACGTGGACGGAAAAGCTACCCGAACCGTTCAACCGAGCCAACCCAAAACCAAGCGATTGGCCAATCTCGGCTAGTGCAGCTTGGAAAGGCGATCAAGGACGCTGTGCTGGCGGTAGTTTAGATTGCTGAACGGCACGCCGTCGATCTCGATGCGGAACTTGGCTGGCAGCTCACCGGTCAGCGGCTTGAAGGTTTGTTTCTCCACGTACGGAATACGGTAGATGGTGTAGAGCATACAGGCCAAACGCGCATACATTTTGTCGTTGGCGTTGATGACGACCCACGGGCTGGCATCCGATGCCGTGCGCTCAAGCATCTGAGTCTTGTACTTGGTGAACGACTCCCACTTGACCCGGGCCTTCTCATCGTTCTTCGTGTATTTCCAATACTTAAGCGGATGAATGATGCGCTCCTTGAAGCGGAACAACTGCGTGTCGCGATCCACCGACAGGTACAGCTTGATGAGGATCAGTCCGTCAGCGATGAGTTGCTCCTCCCACGGAACGACTCGCTTCATAAAGTTGCGGTACTGCCGCTCGGTGCAGTAGCCCATGGTCGGCTCGATGAGTGCGCGGTTGTACCAGGAGCGGTCGAAGAACACGATCTCACCCTTCTTGGGCATCTGTTTTTCATAGCGACGAAACCAGTTGCGTGACTCGTTTTTGGTCGGCACACCCAGTTCGACTACTCGTAGGTATTTGGGCATGAGATACTCGACAAAACGCTTAATCGCGCCACCTTTGCCCGCCGCATCACGGCCCTCGACGGCGATTGCGACGCGCTTTTTGTTGTCTATCGCCCAGACTTGGAGATTGAGCAACTGCGCCTGCAATCGGCGCTTCTCTGCGTCGTACACGGCCCGGTCCAGATTCTTGTAAGCCGCGTAAAACTTTTTTTTGACGTAGTTCGCCCTGTCCATGGCAGTCAATCCGTCTTGAGGGACCGATAAAAACTCTTCTCCCAAACCAGGCCGGTCAGCGACTTGGTCTCCGGCCGGGTGAAGAACGACACCACAACGCCCACCACAGCGCAGATCGTCAGACCGTAACAGGCCCGCATGAACTTGTACTGCTTCACCCCGGCGAAAAGCCCGTCGCCGGCCTCGCCCATGGGCACGCCGTGAGCGAACGGCGTGATCACCTCCGGAACAAAGAATGAAAAGGCGATGGCAAAAAGGCCCACCACCAAAGTGGCTAAGGCCGCCGGCGCGGTGAAGCGTTTCCAGAACACGCTGAAGATAAACGTGACCACCAGTGGTGGCGTCACCGCTGCCGTGAACGCCCCGTGTGCGTCGTAGATAGAGTCAAAATTCATGAACACCGGCACGAGGATAATGCCCACCACCGTCGCGCCGATCGCCGTCAAACGGGCCACCGTGAGCGCCTGGCGGTCGGTCATGTCTTTTTTTATGTACAACTTGTGCACATCGTTCACCCACACGGCGGAGATCGCGGTGATGAGCGTGTCTACCGTGGACATCAGCGCGGCAATCATCGCCGCCAAGATCAGCCCGAAGATTCCCGGCTGGCTGATGAGTTGCGTGGCGGCGTAAAACGACTCGTCGGCCGGCATACTGGCAGGCAGATCTCCGTGATTGGCCAAGGCCTTCGCCAGCCAGCCCGCGCCGCCGACCACGCAGGCCGCCAGCGGCATCAGTACAACCAAGTGCGTCACGACCGCTTTTTTGCAGTCCTTGAACGACCGCGCCGACATATAACGCATGATCGTCCCCTGGTGCAGAAAGCCGAACATGATCGAGTTGGCTAGGCCATCCTGCCAGAAAATACCGACGCTCGGGAAACCTGGGTCGCTGTTGAAATTATGAAACACCTTCCGCGAATCACCAGGCAGATTATCCCAAAACACATCAAACCCGCCGAGGTACGCAAAGCCCAAACCCAAAATCAGCCCTCCGGTGACGAGCAGCATTACCCCTTGGAAAAGGTCGGTCATGATCACGCTCGTCTGCCCGCCGCTCGACACATAAGACATCGACACCAGTGCCACGATCACCGCACCGACGAAAATATCCCACCCGAGCAAATGGTGCAGCACCTTGCCCATCGTGTACAGGTTCACGCCGACGTAGCCGATCATGTACACCATCAGGCACACCGTCGCCCAAAATCGGACTTTCGAGTTAAAGCGCTTCCCAAAATACTCGGGGATCGACGTGACGCGGGAGAAATACAAAATCGGCAGCCAGCAAAACAGCAGCAGCGGAAAATAAAACCAGTCGTTGCTGTACGTCTGCGTGCTCGATAGCCCGTACTCGTAACCCTTGCTTGAGTATTTCAGGAAACTATAGGAGCCAATCGTCGTGGCGATCATGCTGAACGCGATCAGCCACCAGGCAAACTTCCGGCCGCCAAAGAAAAAATCCTCAGTCGATTTCATCTTACGCCCGAAGTACGCACCCATGACGACAATGATCGCGAAGTAACCGATCATGATCGCGTAGTCGACCGGAGCACCGCGATAGCTCTGCTCGGGATCGACCGCCGCCTCGCTCGCCGGCGTGGGGCGGTATGCGGCCGGCTCAGCGGCGGGCATGCCGGGCGCCTTGTATTGGAGGAACGCCTGCAGGATGAAATAAAAACTGAACACCCCCAGCACAAGACACAGGTTGCGCCGGCCCTTCCCGCTCAGGCCAAGGCTGCCCTGCCGCCACGCCAGCACGAGGCCAAACACAAAAACCGCGCCGCCGCAGACGAAGTTGTAAATGAACGGATCCATGCGCTTGGTTTGTGGAGTCGTTTCTCCCAGCTATTCCAAGTCCCCAAAATCATACACGACCACCCGGTCGCAGACTTGCTTGAACACCTTCTCCACGAACTCCACATGCTGCGGATGATCCTGATACGCGTCCTGCACGATCTTGTTCTTGAACGTGATATTCAACGCGACCTGATAACTTTGATCCACCACCGGCCGGTCACTCGGAGCGCATCGGCCCACGTGCATCGAGATCACGCCGGGGATGTTCGGTAAATAATGGTTCAAACCGTCGATCAATTGCTTCCCGGCATCCTCCACGTCCGGCTTGGTCCAGAAAATAACTATGTGCGAAAACATCGCCGCCAGTGAATCCGATGCCCCAAGTGAAAGCAAATCCCATTTGCCGTGCAACCCCAGTTTTGGCTTTTGCGGCTGATTACCGCAGCTTGGAGCTTTGCCGCCAAGCCGACGAACATGACCTATGGCTCGATACGATGTCCGAAGGTTATGAGTTTCCAAGTCCGTTTGCTGATCGACTTGGTCCAGGAATGGTGGCGAATAGTACCGCTACTTCATTATCAATCACCGCAACCGTGCCGTAGCGACAGCCGTTCTTATAATTCGAAACGGGATCATCAGCGTGTACAACATATCCACTATCCCAAATCTGCGAGGTCGAGACGTTGGTCGTTTTGCCACAGATGAACCGCTACGTTTAGCCCGTGAAGAAGAATAAAGAACCGCCATCCTTCAATCGTTGGATATGTGGGAGCCTGTTTACCAGTGACTTGGGTTCAAGCCCCATGGAGAATTCCCTTTCTGGGCGCGAATACCCTGCTCCTGACAAGTCGCACTAGGCCAAGCGAGTCCCAAGGGCGTTGCCAACGCCTACCGGAGCCGCCTTTCAGGTGGTAATTACGGCGCTGACCCAAGCCAAGCGCTTGGCCAAGCAACTCAACGAGCTACTGCCGGAAAGTTGATTGCATCGGGGGTGGGATTGAGCTTACTGTCCCGGCCGTTTCACACGAAACTCTTGACTGGAAACACCGTTGAATCATGGCAAAACCGATTTATCACAGCAGCATCGAGGGGGCTCAGCATGGCGGCAAGGGGCTCGAGGGCTTCCTCGCTTTCGCCAAGGAGGCTGGAGCCGCCGGCGCACAGCCCAGCCATTACATGTTCGAGGATGGCGACACCGGCGAGGCTTTCAAAAAGCCGAAGGACATCCGCGACACCTTTGAGAAACACGGCCTCAAACTCGACGGCGTGAGCGGGCACTGCGCATTCTGGGTGCATACCAGCTCGTGGACCGGCACCAAGAGCGGCCACCCGTTCATCCACGGACCGAACCAGGACAAAAGCCCCGAGGAACTCGAGCAATGGTACGAGGCATACATCCTGCGCCTGATGGATTTGTGCGCCGAGTTGGGATTGAAGATCCTGCCGATGTTCTGGGGCGTCTCCCACGGCTGGGAATTGGCCACCGGCTATCCGTGGGGCTTCTGGGCCGGGCCGGGCTTCGACCTCGTCAAGGCCGGCGAGGAACGTTTCGTTGAAAAGACGGCCAAGATTCGCGCACACGCCAACAGTCTCGACATCCGTCTCGCGCACGAAATCCACCCCGGCACCGCCGCGATGTGCGCGGAGGAGTTCGGCCGGCTCGTCGAGATTTGCGACGGCGACAAATGCCTCGGCGTCAACGCCGACCCGTCGCACTGCTGGGAAGGCGAAGATTGGGAAACGCGCTTCACCCACCCCGCCGTGCGCGATCGTGTATACGCTTGCCACGTCAAAAACTTCGTCGTCCGCCCCGGCGTACCGTTGCGGCGCATGGACGGCAACTGGCACAACCGCGCGATGCAGTTCACCGACCTCGGCAGCGGCGACTTGAACATGATCCGCTACGTCGAGATGCTCATCAACATCGGCTACCCCGCGAGATACAACAAGATCATGGGCACCGAGACCGCCCCGCTCATCGCCGAAACCGAGAGCCCCTACCGCGATGCGGACGCCACCGCCATCGAAGGCATCCAATACGTCCGCGACCAGCTCTGCTTCCCCGTCGCCGAAGGCTCCTTCGAAGACGACATGGGGGCGTAATAAATCCGATAGTTTCAAAAGCAAAAAGGCCCGGCAATTGCCGGGCCTTTTTTGTCGAAACTAGAAATGCCTTAGCTTCTCAACTCCTCGACCTCCATGAAGGCGTAGCAGAGCATGTGGGCGATGCCCATTTGGCAGTCCTCGGCTCGGCCGTAGTGGGTGTCGTCGATCACGATCGTTTCGCTGGCCAAGTCGGCCAGCTTGCCTCGCTTGCCGCCAACGAGCGCGATGGTGTGCAGGCCTTTGTCGTTGGCCCACTCGAAGGCCTTCACCAAGTTCGGCGAACTGCCGCTTACGCTCATCGTCAGCACGATGTCCCCGGCTTGGCCGTAGTTTTCGAGTTGGCGCAGGTAAATATCCTCATAAGAGTAGTCGTTGCCGATGGCGGTCATCCAGCTCACGTTGTCGTTCAGAGACAAAACCTTGAACCGTTTGCCCAGCGCATCGGACGAGCCTTTGCCCAAGTCGGTGGCGAAGTGCGATGCGTTGGACGCACTGCCGCCGTTGCCAAACACGAAAATCTGCCGACCCTCGGCGTGGGCTTCCTTGAATTTGAGGATGATCGACTCGACCTGCTCGACCGGGATGGAGTCGAGCGCGGCTTTTTCGGCTTCGATGTAATTGACTATCCATTCCCGCATGGGCGGAACGTCGCAGAACCCACTAGACATTCAAAGCCAAAATCAGCGCGCCAACCGGCACAGCGTCCTCGCCGAGCTTTGCCAAGCGCACGCTTGGCCCCGGCTTGAGCACGTCCATGATCGCGCGCCCAAGCGCAGTCGCCACACCCAGGCGCAACGGTTCGCCGATCTGCGACAGGCCACCACCGAGGATGATCGTCACCGGGTTGATCAAATGCACGACATGCGACAAGCCAAGCGCGAGTTCGCCACAAGTCTCGTCGAAGATCGCCTTGGCCCCGGCGTCACCGTCGGCCATCGCCTTGGCCAAGTGCTGTGCCTCGCCCCCCTCGCCATCGAGACACTTGGCCAAAGGCGAGTCGCCGTTGGCGTAAGCGTACTCGCGGAGCCGCCGATCCACCGCCCAACCGGAGCAGCGCGACTCGAGTGTGTCGCCCGCTTGGTTCAGTCGCACGTGGCCGATCTCTGCCTCGGTCGGTAACGCGCCGTGATAAATCAAACCGTCGATCACCAGGCCGCCGCCGATGCCGCTGCCCAGCGTGACGTAAAACACCGGGCTTTGCCCCTGCCCCGCCCCGGCGATCGCCTCGCCCAGTGCGGCGGTGTTGCCGTCGTTTTCGATGGCCACCGGCACGCCGGCGACCTGTTCGCTGAGCCAGTCGCGGAGCGGGAAATCGTCCCAGCCGGCGACTTGGTGTGAGCAGCAGGCCCGGCCGGTTTCGCGATTGAACGGCCCGCCAAAGCCGACGCCAATCGCGGCGATTTTCTGCCGCCCGCCAACGATAGCCAAGGCACCGGCGATTTGCCCGCGAATGCCCTCAGCGCCCTCCGCCGGGTCGGCGGTGAAGCGTTGCCGCCCAACGATCGACGCTTTGCCGTCCCCGGTGACCACTTGGATCTTCGTCCCGCCAATCTCGATGCCAACAAAAACAGACTCCATGAAACCGAGGGATTTATTGTGAAAAAGCCGGGGAGTTTCAAGTTTTCAGTTCGTTAAAACAGTGTGCCGCCCCTCCGAGGCTTGCGGCTTGGCCAAGCGGGCCGTTACTTGAAACTGAAAACTTGAAACTTTTTGGCATTGCCATTTCTCGCCGAATGGCTTCGACTTCGGCGCATGCACTCCATGCACATTTTTCGATCAATCGCTTTTGGACTGACGCTGGCGTTCTCGGCCAGCGCCGTCGCCCATCCAAACCAAACCGCTGCGGATCAAGCCGCTGCGGCGGATATGGCGAACGCGGCCAATGCCTTCCTCGCGACGCTCAAGCCGGAACAAAAGGCCAAGGCGACGTTCAAGCTCGACGATGCCGACCGCACCCGCTGGCACTTTGTCCCGACCGAGATGCACCCGCGCCACGGGCTGTCCTTTCGAGAGATGACGCAGGCGCAGCAGCACATGGCTTACGCGCTGTTGGCCTCGGTGATGAGCGCTCGCGGCGTGCAGAAAACCGCACAGATCATGAGCCTCGAGCAGGTGCTGCACGACGCCAACCCGAACGGCCGTTTTGCCCGCGACCCGAAGTGGTACTTCGTCAGTATCTTCGGCAAGCCAAGCGTGGAGGGGACTTGGAGCTGGCGGTTTGAGGGGCACCACTTGTCGCTGAGCTTCACCGTGGTCGATGGGCACGTCGGCGGGTTGACGCCGGCCTTTTTCGGCACAAACCCGGGAACAATTCTCGACGGCCCGCGCAAGGGGTTGCAGGTGCTTGCCGCGGAGGAAAAAACCGCTCGCGCCCTTGCCAGATCCCTGAATGCCGAGCAGCGTAAAATCGCCATCATTGCCGAGAAAGCCCCATCGGACATCATCACGAAGACCGACCGCAAGGCAAGAAGACTCGAACCGCTTGGCTTGGCCGCATCCGAGATGAACAAAAAACAGGCTGACCAGCTTCTGCAACTCATTGGGGAGTACCTCCGCAACTACCGACCCGACCTGGCCGACGAGGGGGTCAGGCATTTCGAAGGGGTAAGCCTCAGCAAGATTCACTTTGCGTGGGCCGGATCTCTCGAGCCGCGGCAGGGTCACTACTACCGCATCCAGGCGCCCGACTTCCTAATCGAGTTCGACAACTCGCAGAACGGCGCCAACCACGTCCACTGTGTTTCGCGCGACTTGAAAAACGACTTTGGCGACGACCTACTGCGCCAGCACTACGATCAGCACCACAAAAAGTAGGTCGCTTTTTTTATAACAGCCTTTCGTAAAGTCGGCGGACCGGGTAACGTACCCCAGCTTTTGCCTTTCCCCAGGCGCTTGACCAAGTGCAAAAATGTTTTGAGCGACGCTGCAACCACAACCAATAAAGAGGAAATCACCCGGCCGGAGGTTGGCCAACAGATCACGGTGCGCATCGACGATGTAGCCTTCGGCGGCGAAGGTGTCGGGCGTGTGGATGGGTTTGTCGTGTTCGTGCCGCTGGTGATCGAGGGCGAGACGGTCGAAGCCGAGATCACCGAGGTGAAGAAAAGTTTCGCACGCGCCGACCTCGTCAAAGTTGTCGAACCGGCGCAAAGCCGCGTCGAGCCGGAGTGCCGCTATTTTGGTGACTGCGGCGGCTGCCAGTACCAGCACATGGCGTACGAGGCGCAGTTGGCGATGAAGCAGAAACAGATCGCCGCGCTGTTCGAGCGTATCGGCGGATTTACCGGGGACAAAGTCGCGCCGGTCGTTGCCTGCCCAAAACCGTTCAACTATCGGAACCGCATACTCATCCGCAGCCAGTGGAACGGCAAGGCGAAGAAGCTGCTGGTCGGCTTCCGGAAACGAAACTCGCACTGGGTCGTCGAGATCGATGAATGCAAAATCGCCGAGCCGGCGTTGAACGCGCAGATCCCCGAGGTCCGCGACAACCCACCGAACAAGGGTGGCGTAAAAGTGAACCTGCGCGTGGTACCAGAAGACTGGGTGGTGCCAGATCATTCCTTTTTCCAAACAAACTACTTCATGCTGCCGCGTATGGTTGAAGTGGTGCGAAAAATTTTCCAGGCAAGCGGCTCGGAGTACCTCATCGACACGTACTGCGGCGTCGGATTTTTGGGGATCGAACTAGCCAGCTTGGCCAAGCGCTACGCCGGCGTGGAGTACGACCATCGCGCCATCCTCGCCGCCCGCGAAAACGCCGCCAAGTTCGGCGGCGACAACGGCGAGTTCATCGAGGGCCGCACCGAGCATCTGCTGCCCAAGCTGCTGGCCAAGTTCGAGGCCGAAAAAACCACTGTCATCCTCGATCCGCCTCGCAAAGGCTGCGTCCCGGCGGCACTCGAACAATTGCGAAAAAGCAGGCCGGCGCAGGTGATTTACGTCTCGTGCCATCCGGCGACGCTGGCACGGGATTTGAACGCTCTCTGCGCCGATGGGGTCTATCGGTTGGAGCAGGTCGTGCCGCTGGACATGTTTCCCCATACCCAGCACGTCGAATGCGTGACCGATCTACGCCTGAACACCGGCACGTGAACCGAAACCGAAGAGAGCCATCCCGCCAAAACCAGTCTTGCAATCGATGGGCGGGTTGGTTTCAACTGTCGCCGCAACCGAGTCAATGACAGACAATAGCAACCCGCTTAAGTCATTCGCCGCAACCCGACTTCCTTGGGCCGTAGCCTTGGGTTCGCTGGTACTTTACCTCACCACGCTGCACTCGTGGATCAGTTTTGCGAGCCTGCCCGCTGTGTCGGACGTCGGGGGGTGGAACGACCTGTCGCAATCCGTAGCACCGCTTCTTTATTTACTCACACTGCCTCTGAAGTTGCTGCCGGCCTCGATGTTGCCGATGTCGATGAATGTCCTCGCCGCAGTATTCGGGGCATTGACACTGGCGATGCTCGTACGCTCCGTGGTGCTGCTCCCGCATGACCGCACGAAGGAACAGCGGCAGCGCGAACAAAGCGCCCACTCGCTGCTGAGCCTTCGGAGCAATTGGATTCCCTCACTTTTCGCGGCGATGGTGTGCGGGCTGCAACTGAGTTTCTGGCAGCACGCAACGGCAGGCACCGGCGAGATGCTCAACGTGTTGTTGTTCGCCTTCGTCATCCGCTGCCTGCTCGAATACCGGATTGGTCACAAGACCCGGTGGCTGACCCGGGCCGTGCTCGTGTACGCGATGGGCATCACGAATAACTGGGGTATGGTGGGATTCCTGCCGCTGTTTTGTGTCGCGCTGCTCTGGACAGCCCGAATGCAATTATTCCGCGAGGGCCTACCGCTGAAGCTGGCGCTGAACGCCTTGGCCGGCCTGTCGCTTTACCTGTTGCTGCCGGTGGCAGCCGTGCTCTCCGGCAGTGGAGAAAATTTTCTGGACGTGTTGATGGCAAACCTTGGGTTGCAGAAATCATTCCTCGGCAGCCTGTTCAGCCAACGGTTGATGGTGTTGGTGATGGCTTCCACCGCGATCCTGCCGCTGTTGCTGGTAAGTATTCGTTGGCCGGCTAATTTCGGAGACACCAACGCTGCAGCCTCCGCAATTACGAGTGCCCTACTTCGGTTGGTACACTTCCTGTTCCTCGCAGTATGCATTTATGTGGCATTCGACCACGTGGTCAGTCCTCGCAAACTGGTCAATCTGCCGCAGATCACCGGCATCGGCGCTCCGTTCCTGACATTCTACTATCTTGGTGCTCTAAGCATCGGGTATTTTTTGGGATACCTGATGTTGTTGTCAGGGAAGGAGGAAGCCCGGAAATGGCAGAAACCCTCTGAACTGGGCAAAGCTCTGAATCGTAGCCTGCACATCGGGTTGCAAGTCGCCGCCTTGGTAGTCATCGGAGTGTTGGCCTGGCGGAATGTGGGAACCATCCTCGCCAACAACAAAAACGACGTCACTGGCACATACGCAAAATGGCTGGCCGACAGCCTGCCCACCGGTAAAGCCATCCTTTTCACAGACAACGATATGAGCCCGCAAAGCCAGCTTCTTCAGGCGGAGTTGGCCCGGTCAAAATCACGCGAGCAGGCCATGCTAATCCAGACTCACCGATTGGCATCACCCGACTATCAAGTCCGCTTAGCCAAACGCAGTAATAGCCATTGGCCAGCCCCACCCAAAGAGGTGCTCGATGCCAAACGTATTGATGATTTGCAGATCCTCAATATGCTTAACGCTGTCAGCGGGAAAACGCCAATTTACTACCTTCACCCAAGCTTTGGATATTACTTTGAGCAATTTTACCTGAAACCAGATAAGGGGGTTTTCCGATTGCTCCCCTACCCCTCTGGGGCCGATTCACTGGACAAGCCAGCGCTGACGACAGACCAGGTGACTGAAAACTCAAGCGTCGCTGAAGCCATCGAGAAAAAGTTCGATGACTTCGCCAAGGAAAGCGAACAACTCCGGAAAAACCAGTTTCTCGATTCACTAATTATCATGGGCTGGCTCTCCCGAAACCTAAACCAACGGGGAGTGGATCTCATCCGTAACAACCAATCGGAAGCTGCCGAGAAAATCTTCCTCGCCGCCTGCAAAATCTCCCGGGGAAGCCCGAAAGGGAACGTGGTGGCCCAAGCCAATCTGCGTCAGGCCAACCCCGAATCAGACTACGAATTTGACAAGGAACTGGATCGGCTAATCGGTGATGACGAGCTTCTAGCCCTATCCCGGATCGACAGCACCCTGAAGACGTACGGCCCGTTCGACCTGACACAGGCCTGCTTTCAGCTTGGCCAAAACTTCGCCCGAAAAACCCAGATTCGTCAGGCCTACCACGAACTGACGCGGGCCGCCGAACTCGCCAAGACGTTACCCGATCCCGTCTTTTTCATCGCGGATATGTTTGTGTCATATGAGCTTCCCGATAAGGCGAAACTCTTTATCGAGCGCCTCGCCAAAATGAACGAGGCGAATCTATTTACGCCCGACCAGCAAATCAAACTGATCCGACTCGAAACCGGTTTGTTGCTGGCCGCTTCCGGCCCGGTTGAAGCCGAAAAATATCTGCTCGAACAATTAAAGCCCCACATGAACTCCATCGCGGGCCTTCACACCATGCTGGCATTTCATCTTGATCACGACCAAAACGCGAAAGCCCTGGATCTGCTAGACACTTGGCTCAAGGATAATCCTAACGATTTGAACACCCTAACGGACAAGGGACAGTTGCTTTCCAAACTGGAACATTACGACGAAGCAGTTGAGGTGTATCAGTCGGCATTGGAGTTGGCCAATTCGCAGGAGAAATCCAACTTGATTTCAATGATCGCCGCAACCTACACCGAAAAGGGTGAATTCAAACCGGCACTGGACCATATCGATGACGCCATCGACCGAACCGCCGAGGACAAATTCAAATTCCAGAAAGCCACCATTTACATGGCGATGGATAAGCACGGGAAAGCCGTCACCCTTCTCGACGCCCTGCTTGATGACAACCCCAACCACGAGGAGATCCTGCTCAATCGCGCCGAGTCGCACATGGCCCTCAAGCAATACGATCTGGCCAAGGAGGACTTCTCCACGCTTCAGTCATTCGCTCCCAACGACCCGCGCAGCTACTACCGCCTCGCCCAGATCGCAAACAAGCAAGACCAGAATGGCGAAGAGTTGACAAACTACACCCTTTTTAAGAAATACGTTGATCCCGAGTCCGTCCCGGCGGAGGAACTTCAGCGGGTTCAAACTCGGCTGAAACAACTGCAGGGTAGCAAGCCGTAACCCATGCGCGTCGCGCATGTCATAACCCGTCTCATCGTTGGCGGCGCGCAGGAAAACACCGCCTCCACCGTCCTAGGTCTTCACGAAAAACCGGGTGTCAATGTCCGGCTTTACTGCGGCCCCACAACCGGCCCGGAAGGCTCACTCGAGCCCCTCGTCCAAAAAGTCGACGGACTCTTCCACCGCGTCCCCAATCTCATCCGGCCTGTTCGTCCGCTCAGCGACTGGCTCGCCTACCGGCAACTCAAGTGCGCGTTTGCGTCGTTCAGACCGGATATCGTCCACACGCACAGCGGCAAGGCCGGCTTCATCGGGCGCCTGGCAGCCAAGCGTGCCGGCGTGCCGAAGATCATCCACTCGATCCACGGCCCGTCGTTTGGCCCGTTTCAGGGTTGGGCGTCCAACGCCCTGTTCCGCGGTGCCGAGCGTTTCGCCGGCCGGATGACCGACCACTTCGTCACCGTCGCCGACGCGATGCGAGACCAATACCTTGCCGCCGGCATCAGCCAGGCGGACGACTACACGCGCATCCCAAGCGGCTTCGACCTGCAGCCATTCCTCGATGCAAAAAACTCCTCCACAAAACGCGCGTCGCTTGGCCTGTCGCCGGGCGACTTTGTCGTCGGCAAGATTGCCCGGCTCTTCGAGTTGAAGGGGCACGACGACCTGTTCGCCATCGCGCCGCGCCTGGCCAAGCGCATCCCGAACATCCGCTTCCTGCTCGTCGGCGACGGCGTGTTTCGCGGACGGTTCGAGCGCTTGGCGAAAGAGATCGGCTGCGGCCAAAATTTCATCTTCACCGGCCTCGTGCCGCCATCTGAAATTCCGTCGCTCGTCGGTGTGATGGACGCACTCGTGCACCTCTCCCGCCGCGAAGGCCTGCCGCGCGCCCTGCCCCAGGCCATGGCCGCCGCCAAGCCGGTCGTGGCGTTCGACTGCGACGGCGCGGGCGAAGTCTGTCTCGACGGCAAAACCGGTCACCTCATCGAGCCGGGCGACCTGCCCAAGCTGGAGGAACGCTTGGCCAAGCTGGCCAACGATGCGCCGTTGCGAACCGCGCTTGGCCAAGCGGGCCGGAAACTCGTAGAGGAAGAATTCACCGTCGAGCAACTCGTCGAACGGCAGTACGAACTTTATAAACGGTTGGTGGCTTGAGACTTAGGCTAGGATGGAGCTGATGTGGCGGGACTCGCGCTTGGCCGGGCCGAGGCGGCCCTTGGCACCCACCGCGCCGAGCATCGTGTTGTACACGTCGAGCCCCTCAGCACCGACGTCCACGATGCCGGACTTGAAGCGGCCGTTGGCACCAGTGATCGCGTGGAACACACCGGAGAGTTCGCGCTTCACGTCGTTGTGCCGGCCGTCGCCCGACTCGGTGGAAATGGTGATCATCGAGTTCTCAAGGATCGACCGGCCGTTGGCCTCCTTCTGCTCGTCAAGCCGGTGCAGGAAATAGGCGACCTCACGCATCTTCATGTGGGCATGGGCGCGGAGCTGGGTGTTCTTTTTCTTCTCGTTGAACTTGTGCCACCACTCGTGACTGCAGCCCTTGTCGGCGGTGGCGTTGTGCTGGGTTGCGTCATCAAACTGGAAAACTTTTCGGCCGCCGTATTCGTAGTCGCCCTTCAGACGAATCCTCTCTCCGGCGGCGAGGAACGTCAGCGAGCCGAACCGCACGCGGTCCATCTGAACCGCCAGCGCGAACAGGTCAGCCATCAGGCGCCACTCGGTGGTGAGTTCCTCGAGCGTAATGTCTATGCCCATGCCGCCCGGGTCGGCCGGCCCGCCGTGGGCGAGCTTCGATCGCGGCGGCAACGTCGGTGCACCGGGGAGTTTCTTTTTCATCTCGAAGGCGCGCTGTTCGAACTCGCGGATGCGCTCGAGGTGCTCGGTGACACGAGCCTTGGACGCCGCACCCAGCGGGGAGTTGGCGCCGGTGTAAAACTTGTACTGCCCCACGACGGTGTCGAGCACGCTGCGCTTGAGCCGCTGCTTGCGGGCATCCCCGCCGACATCGACGGACACCATGCCGAACACGCGGTCAAACAGGTCGCGCGGCTTCTCCTGCATCGTCCCGGCGACGGTGCCGTCAGCGTGATAGCTGTGCACGTATCGCCCGACGCGGCTCCGGCGAAA
Source organism: uncultured Verrucomicrobiae bacterium (assembly GCA_937770485.1). Classification (GTDB taxonomy): domain Bacteria; phylum Verrucomicrobiota; class Verrucomicrobiia; order Limisphaerales; family UBA1096; genus UBA1096. The sequence continues at coordinate 43,171 of CALJHX010000020.1, forward strand.
GTAAGTCCCGCCGATCAGCGTCGGCACCATTCCGGCCGGCATACCGTCGGTATAAAAAGTTTTGCGAATGACCTGGTCAATGGAGGGGCCGCCGGCCTTGGCTTCGCCCCCCGCCGGCATGGCCGTGAACGAGCCGGTCGCGCCGTCGTAGTGGGCGTTGATGCCGCTGACGTCGCAGCGAACCTGATCCACCTTGCGCATGACGAGCAGCTTGTCGCGGAGTGGTTTGAGCGGCTCGAGCACGCCTTCGAACCCCTCCGTTTGTAGCGGGGCGGGCACGCCGAGCCCGAAAAACACGTTGAACGCCCGCACAGGCACGGCCTTGGCTTTCGCGGCCAGTGTCATTTCCTCCAGCAGCGGCAGGCCGATCGTGATGCCACCCAGGCCCTTGAGCGCAGTTCGTCTGCTCATTCTGTTCATCAGTTTGCCTCGGTTTGTATTTTTTGAACCAGATCGCTTTTTACAATGGCCCGCATCAGGCTGGGATAGGTTCCGCCCCCCTTCTGCGCGGCTTGGTGAACCTTGTCAAGCGTGCGGGAATCCGCCGGGCCAAGCGGCCGGCCAAGCGCGAACTGGGCCACCTTCCACGTCAGGCATTGCTGGACACGGTCGCTGCTGGCGAGCAGGTTCATCAGCTCGGCGGAGGAGTCGTACGGCACCGTCTTGGCCGTGCCGGGAAAGAGAATTTCGCCGTCGTCACGGAGGGTGTTGCCGTGCTCGTCCTTTTCCTGAAACGCGCCGATACCGTCGAACTTTTCTAAACCAAACGCCAGCGGTTCGAACTTGATGTGGCAGCCGCCACAAGTCTTGTCCGCGATACGTTTCCTGGCGATGTTGCGCTGGGTCAAACCGGCCTTCGATGGCACCGGCTCAGTGTTGACCGATGGCGGCGGGTCTTTCACCCCGCTTCGCAGGAGGTCGTGCAACACGAAGAGTCCGCGCGTCACCATGGACGCCTCATCGCCGCCGATGGTCAACACACTGCCCTGGGTCAGCAAGCCACCACGCTCGGGGACGGATTTCAGGTCGTACCGGGCCTGCCCATCCCCCTGCACCGGCAGACCGTAGTGCCTGGCCAAGCGCGGCGTGGCATAGGTGAGTTTGGCGTTGAGCAGGTCGGCCAACGGTCGGTTTTGTTTCCAGACCACGTCGTCGAAAAATGCAATCGTCTCGGCGCGCATGTCGTTGGCCAAGTCGGCGTTCCACTGCGGGAACTTTTCCGGGTTGGGCTTCATGTTGGCCAAGCGCCCGAGGTTGAGCCATTCGTGGACGAACTCGGCGGAGCGCTTGGCTGCGCGCGGGTCGTCGAGCATTCGTTGGAGTTGAGCCTCCAAGCCGTCGTCCTCGAAGAGTTGGCCGTTCTCGGCCGCCTCGAGCAGTTGAGTATCGGGCGGCGCACCCCAAATGATGTAGCTCATGCGGGAGGCCAACTCGTACTCGCTCACCGGCCAGGCGGTGCCGTCGCCGCGCTCGTTCTCGACGCGATAGAGGAAGCGGGGCGACTGCAGCATCGCCTCGACCAGCAGCGAGAGCGCCTCCTCGAACGTTCCCCCGGCGGCAGCCACCGTGGTGGAAACCCCGCGAAACGCCGCCACCTCGTGCTCCTCGAGCGGCGCGCGCAAAAGCCATTTGCCCATCTTGGCCACGAGATCGCGCATGACGTCGTCGGTGAATCCTCGTTTCCTGGAGAAGCGTTTGGCGAATTGCCGTACGTTCATTTTGCCGGCGATGATACCAGCAAGCCTCGAGTAGGCCTCGATATGCTTGAGATCTACGGTGAGATTGTAGGCGGTGTTGCTGAAGCCGTCTGCCCGAATGTCCGGAGGCAGGGTTTCCCTCGCCTCCTTCGCGATCTCCACGCCTGTCAGGCTCCGCACGGTCTCAATGTACTCCGGCACAGTGAGTCGGCGCACCCAGTTTTGGTTGACGCGCCGGTCGTGCGTGTGGGCCAGTGGGTCGATTTCCTCGCCTGCCCAAACGGCACCATCCTCGATCCACTTTCGTAGTAGTTTCTTTTCGTCAACGCTCAACGGATCACGCTCGTTCGGCATGTCGTCCCCCTCGACGACCTCCCACAACAGGCTTTCCGCCGACTTGCCAGGAACGATCACGGTCTCCTTTTTAGAGGTTGCGAACGCGGTCGATTTTTTTGAAAGATCAAGCCTGCCCTTGTGGTTCACTGTGTCGTGGCACTCGAGACAATGGCGCGAAAGTAAGGGTGCGATTTCCCGGTCAAAAAATTGTTCCTTCGGGGACTGTTTCCGCTTGGCCAGTTGCGCGCCGGTGGACCGGGCGTTCACGCCGGCCTTGAAATGTTGCGCGACTTCCCCAACCAACAAGTCCCGGCTGTAAATTGCCACGAGATGAAATGTCCCCAGCCAAGGCCGGTCGCTGGAAAGCTCGTTGGCCAGGGCCAGGCGGTACTTGTCGTTCCAGTTTGCCATTGCGCCGGACACGCGCTTTTCCGCCTGCTGTTTTCCGTTGAGAAAAAGTCGCGCGCGGCCACCCCGGTTGCGGGTATACACGATGTGAGTCAACTGGGGAGCCAGACTGCGGCCGGGGCTGTCCAGCGAGGGGATGCCGTTCCTACTCGTCTTGGTGGTTCGCAGCCGCACGTCCACCTTGTCGCCCTCCTGGCCAAGCGTGAAGTTGCGCTCGGAACTGCCGCCCGACAGCGTGACCATCCGCGCCGGGCCGTCCTGATTGGCGTTGGCCGGATGCACCCACGCCTCGATGGTGATCTCGCCGGAGCGGCGCACGGCGTTGAACACCTTGGCCGCCGGCTTGTCTGAGCATATGAGCGTCTTGCCGCGTACCTCGAGCGTGCCCTTGGTGCGGCGTACGTTTTTCGGGTTCTCGATTTTCAGGTCAAGCGGCTTACCGACGCCGGAGCGATCCTTGATGATGCTGCCCTTGGCCAAACGGAAATCGTACAGCGCCACCAAGCCATCCCCGCTCCGATCGGCCGACCACGCACTGGCCGGCCTAGCCAAGGCGAGCAGAAAAAAAAACACCACAAGTTGACTGAATTTAACCCTCACACGCTTGGCATCGACCGATGCTTACTTCCCATCTGATATTCGATTTTTTTTCAACGAAGAAAGTTTGCCTCATCCTGCCGGTTGAAAACAAGGTTTTTTGCCTGTCCGGTAATCCTTCCCTCACCCGTTCGATTCCGCTAGTCTTTCGCGCTTGAATACGGTGCAGTTGTTGAACTAATGAGCTCGACCTCCATCATTGCGCTTTTGATGGTCGCACTCTTGGCGATTGTGGAACTGCTCGTCGAGCGGGGCTTGGACGTCAACGCGCAGAACTGCGACGGAAACACTCCCCTTCATCTGGCCATGTCACCGTTCCAACGGGAGGTCGCCAAGTATCTGGTCGACTCAGGCGCCGACCCGGAAATCAAAAACTGGAAGGGAATCAGCCCTCACAAAATAGTGCAGCAGGATATCGTCAATTTCCTGAGTCACACTTGAAACGGGCGAGAAAAAAATGGTGGAGCCGACTGGTCTCGAACCAGCGACCCCCACAATGCCATTGTGGTGCTCTACCAACTGAGCTACGGCCCCACCAAGGGGACGGCGATTGTAGGGATACTCTTTTAACCGTCAACCGATTTTTTGCATGACACACTATGAACTTAATCACGTCGCGCTTCACGTCGCCGATGTGGAGAAAAGCTGCGAATTTTACCGCAACACACTCAAGATGGAGCCGGTGGAGAGGCCGGCGTTCGACTTCCCCGGCGCTTGGTTTCGCCTGGGCGAATTTCAGGAACTGCACCTGATCGGCGATCGTGAGTTGGACACGCGCTCAAAGCCGCGAGGCAACCACTTCGCCCTGCGTGCTGACAATCTCGACGAGTGGGAGGGTCATTTCAACAGCATCGGGCAGAAATACCTGCCACGCCGCACCCGCCCCGATGGTGCTTCTCAACTCTTCGTCGCCGACCCCGACGGCCACCACGTCGAGCTGTTCACCGGGCCGTAAGCTTGGCCAGGCGCTACTGCGTGCTGAAGCTCTCGGCCAACGCCAGCGCCTTGATCATCGCCTTGGATTTGTTGACCGTTTCCTGAAACTCGCTCTCCGGCACCGAGTCGGCCACCCAGCCGCCACCGGCCTGCACGTACGCCTTGCCATCCTTCAGCAACGCCGTGCGGATGGTGATGCAGCAGTCGAGATTTCCGGTGAACGAAAAGTAACCGACGCAGCCGCCGTACGGCCCGCGCGTCGTCTGCTCAAACTCGGAGATGATCTGCATCGCGCGAATCTTCGGCGCGCCGGAAAGCGTCCCCGCCGGGAACGTAGCACGGATCAGGTCGTACGGCGTGTGTTCCTCCGTGAGGTTGCCCTCCACCTGCGTGACGATGTGCATCACGTGGCTGTATCGCTCGATGATCATCAGGTCTTTCACCTCCACCGAGCCGAAGTCGCACACGCGGCCGATGTCGTTCCGCGCCAAGTCAACCAGCATCACATGCTCGGCGCGCTCCTTCGGGTCGGCGAGCAACTCCTTCTCCAGCGCCAAGTCTTCCTCGGCGTTTCTACCGCGCGGCCGCGTGCCGGCGATCGGGCGAATCTCCACCCGCCGATCCTCGCAGCGGACATGAATCTCCGGCGACGCGCCAACGAGCGAATAGCCCTCGAACTCCAGCAGAAACATATACGGCGACGGGTTGATCGAGCGCACCGCGCGATACACGTCAAGCGGCGACGCATCCACCGGGGCGGAAAAACGCTGCGAACCGACCACCTGAATGATGTCGCCGGCGTTGATGTACTCCTTCGCCTTCCCGACGTTCTTTAGAAAACGATCCTTCGCTTGGTTGGACTGGAATTCCTTCTCCGGCAACTCGTCGGGGAACGACACCGGCTTGTATTCGCTCGGCTGCTCGAGCATTGCCACGATCTTCTCCACCTCATTGGTCGCCGCCTCGTACACCTCCGCCGGCGAGCCGCCGGGGCCAATGATGCCGTTGACGATAATCGTCAGCGTCTGCGCCACCCGATCGAACACCAGCAGTTGGTCGGCGATGATGAAACAAATCGTCGGCATGCCAAGCTCGTCCTCCGGCGGGCGCGGCACAACCGGCTCGATGTCATGGATGAACTCGTGGCCGACAAAGCCAAGCGCTCCGCCGGTGAATCGCGGCAGACCATCGACATCCACCGGCTTGTAGTTGGCCAGAACTTTCTCGACGACCTCGAGCCCGTCGCAGACTTGGCCTTCCGACTTGGCCCCGCCACGACCGACAACCTTGTACGTCTCCCGCACTTGGCTGCCCTCGATCCACTCCACCGTATCGCCGACTTGGCGGATCATCCCGCGCGGGTTGCAACCCACGAACGAGTAGCGGCCGAGGTGCTCCCCTCCCTCGACCGACTCAAAAAGAAACGACTCCCCCTTGCCGCGGATTTTGCGATAAGCCGTCAGCGGAGTTTCCTGGTCGGCCAACAGCCTGCGCGTGACCGGAATCAGGTTTCCCTGTTCGGCCAAACGGCAAAACTCATCCTTGGTTGGACGGCAAAACTCCATGCGGCGGACAGTCTAAACGGCGCCCTTCCCCAAACGCCAACACAATACAGGCCAAGCGCTTGGTCAAGCGGGATTACTTTTTGTAAACCTCGTCCGGGTTGACGAGTTGCTCCTCGGTGACCTCGACGCCCCCCCCCTCGCGGGTCGAGCGGAAAAAGCAGGACTTATAGCCCTCATGGCAGGCCGCGCCATGCTGCGAGACCTGAACCAGCAGAGTGTCGCCGTCACAGTCAAACGAAATGTCGCTGACCTGCTGCGTGTGACCGCTCAACTCGCCCTTCATCCAGTATTTCTGGCGGGAGCGACTCCAAAAATGTGTCTTGCCGGTCTTGATCGTGGACTTCAGTGAGGCCTCATTCATCCACGCCATCATCAGCACGCGGCCGGTTCCTTCTTCCTGTATAATGGCCGGGATCAGGCCATCCGAGTTGAACTTTAGTTTCTCAATGAACTTCATCTGGGAAATTATATCGTGCGGACGGGAATGCCGTCCTGTTTCAAGAATGCCTTTACATCGGCGACGGTATATTCGCCGAAGTGAAAAATACTGGCCGCCAACACCGCGTCGGCCCTGCCCTCGTGCAGCACCTCGGCCATATGCTCGAGACAACCGGCGCCGCCGCTGGCCACCACCGGCACATCCACGGATTCGCTGATGCGCCTCGTGATCTCCAAGTCGTAGCCGGCCTTCGTGCCGTCGGCATCAATGCTGTTTAAAACGATCTCGCCAGCGCCGAGTTCAACAGCACGGGCCGACCACTCGACCGCGTCCAATCCGGTTTCCTTACGGCCGCCGTGTGAAATGACCCCCCATTTGCCATCACCAGTTTTCTTGGCGTCGACCGAGACGACGATGCACTGGCTGCCAAACTTTTCCGCCCCCTCGCGAATTAACTCCGGCTTGGCCAAGGCGGCGCTGTTTATACTGATCTTGTCTGCACCCGCCTTGAGCATGATGCCCATGTCCTCCACCGTGCGAATGCCACCACCCACCGTCAGCGGCATGAAACAACGGCTTGCCACCCGCCTCATCACATCAACCATCGTATCGCGCCCGTGCGCACTTGCTGTGATGTCGAAAAAAACCATCTCGTCAGCCCCTTGCTTATCATACCGGACGGCCAACTCGACCGGGTCGCCGACGTTGCGCAGGCCACCCTCCTCCGCACGGCCAAACTGCACCCCGCGTGTCACTGCGCCATCGTGCACATCCAGGCAGGGAATCACTCGTTTGGCCAACATGGTACTAAAAACTCCCGGCGATCCATGCCGCCGGGAGTTGCAATATTGTTTATCTGCCTGCTATTCAAACCAGCCAGTCAAAACCGGCAAACACTCCGATCTTAAAAGAAAATTAAGCAGCAGTGAAACCGTCCTTACTTTTCTTGAACAACTCCTTGTTCTTAGAGTTATACAGCACTGACGCAGCAATGGAGTTTTTTAGATTTTTACTTTTTGACTTATAGCCAGCCTTCTGTACCGCAACTGCGATTTCGGCGAGCTTAAGAGTCTTGTTCTTGGTCTCTTGCAACACAAAGTCCTTCAAAGAACGCTCATTCTTGGCCTGTTTCGGTGCTGCCTTCTTCTTGGGTGCCTTCTTGGCCACCTTCTTGGCCACCTTCTTGGCCACCTTCTTGGCCACCTTCTTATTCAACGTTTTTTGTTTCACTGCAGCCTTTTTCTTCGCAGGACGGCCGCGGCGCTTGACTGCGGCCTTCTTTGGCTTGCGACCACGGCGCTTGCCCGGTGCAGAGTCTGCACCTCCCAATGCGGCTTCAATCTCAGCGAGCCTGTTTTTAGCATCCGCTGCGGTTGCCTGCGCGATTTCCAAAGCCTTCGACAGGGAATCCTTTTGGGATTGCAATGCCGCACGAGCTCGTTGGAATAATTTAACTGTATCTTTACTCATCTCTTTGGGGGTTGTATCGCGCCATATATCGACGCAAAAGTTAGATACTACCCTATAACAAATTGTTTACAAGCCAAAATATAATGTTTTTCAGGAAGAGTCGGACAGTTGAATGATAAAAATAATATCTAATATTTTATTGTCTAATCGCAATGTGAATACTCATTGCCCCTCCCATTATATCTATAATTTTAACGGATTTATAACCCAGCACATCCAGCGTCGCCGCCACCCCTTTTTGTGCGGGATATTTTTTCAGTGACTCCAGTATATAAGCGTAGGCGGATGCATTGCCGCAACATAGCCAACCAAAAACAGGGAGAATCCATGCGAGGTATAAGTAATAAGCCGATCGAAGCAACCGATTAGCCGGCTTACCAAAATCGAGTATCAGCAGACGCCCTCCCGGCTTCAGAACTCGGGTAATCTCCCGAAGACCGTCTTCCATGCTGCCAAGGTTTCTCAAACCGTAACCGATCGTCACCAAGTCAAGTGAGTGGTTCCTAAGCGGAAGTTTCAAGGCATCCGCTTGGGCAAGCCTGACGCACTGATCCCCGCGCTTGGCCAAGCGGATGGCGGCTTGCAGCAGCATGGGCCGGTTGAGATCCATCCCAACGAGTGCGCCTCCCCGCTTGGCCAAGCCGATGGCGATATCACCCGTTCCGCAGCATAAATCCAGCCCCGTTTCACCTTCTTTGAAATTCGCAAGGACAACCACGCGGCGCTTCCAAACCCGATGCAGTCCCAGGCTTTGGATGTCATTGACAAGATCGTACCGCACAGCGATCGAGCCAAACAATTGGTCGACCTTTTGTGTGTGACTGGTTGAATCGCTCTCGGTTCCCACTGACCGGCGACAAGTATCACCCCCTTTACCTGTTCACCAGCAAATCCAATCGAGCCACACAATTAGTAGGTTTGATTCCTCAGGTGATAAGGGCAACAGTCCCCTTCGAATGTTGTCGCTTGAAGAAGCCATTGAACGATCACTCGCCGCCACGCCTAAGCTTGGCGGCGAGGCCGTCTCCCTAGCCAACGCCGAGGGTCGATTGGCCGCTTCGGATGCCAAGGCCAAGGTATCGTTGCCGGCCTTCGACAATTCAGCCATGGACGGGTATGCCGTCAGGAGTTGCGACTTGAAGAGCGCTACTGCTGATTCGCCCGTTGGTTTGATGTGCGTTGGTGTGATCCCCGCCGGGACTTTTCCTGAAGGCTCACTTGAAAGCGAAACCTGTATGAAGATTTATACTGGCTCGCCAATTCCGGACGGCACGGATGCGGTGATCATGCAGGAGGATTGCCATTCAATTCCAGGCGATGCCACAACCATCCTCTGCAACGACAGAGTCAAGCCATGGGAAAATATCCGGCTGCAAGGCGAAGACGTTCGAGAAGGTGACGCAGTGATCTCGAAGGGTACCCGAATAACGGCTCGCACGATCGGGTTACTGGCTGCGTCGGGTCATGATCGAGTTGAAGTCGCTCGCAGGCCAAGGGTTGGGCTGTTGGCAACCGGCAGCGAGTTGGCCGAGCCAACCGGCAGCCTGAAGCCCGGCGAAATATATGAGAGCAACCGCGCCATGCTAGCCCCGCTCGCGGCAAAAGTGAATGCCGAGCCCACACCCTATCCCATCGTGCCCGACTCGCTCGATGACACCGTCGCCGCCTTGGAGAGGGCTTTCGCGGAAAATGATGTTGTCGTGACCTCCGGCGGCGTTTCGGTGGGCGACCACGACCACGTGAAGCCGGCTATCAAGCGACTCGGCGGCTCGGTGAATTTCTGGAAAATCGCCGTCAAGCCGGGCAAGCCGTTTGTGCTTGGCCAAGTCGGCAGCAAGCCGCTATTCGGGCTGCCAGGCAATCCGGTTTCGGCCCTTGTCACATATCTGCTGATCGTTCGGCCCGCCCTGTTGAACATGCAGGGTGCGCTGGAATGTCGCCTAACCAAGCGGCCGGGTTGCTTGGTGGACGAGTTGGTCAATAGGGGCGATCGGCGGCATTTCGTGCGGGTGTCGATTGACGATCGTGGACTTGTCCAAAGTGCCGGTGGGCAGCGCTCACACATGCTGAGCAGCCTAGCCAATGCCAACGGCCTCGTTGATTTGCCGCCCAAGTCCCGATGGCCCAAGGGCGAGAAGGTCGAGGTCATCCTGACCGATCAGTGACCGGCTTGATTTTTTAGACTCTCAAGCTTGGCCCGGGCAGCGCCGCGCCGGGCTTCCGCATCATGAACCACGTCGCTCAAAGAGCGGGAAACACATTCCTCCAAAAGTTTTTCCGGAGGCATCGCACTCGCCTCGGAGGCGGCGATTAACATTTCAACAGACTGCTCTGAAAGAGTCCAGTCGCCCACGAAGGCCTGAGGCTCTGCTGATTTTTTCGTCGGCTGATCCGAGTCGGGATTGACCACCGTTCGGATGGCGCTCCGGACGAGGCCAACCATTTGTTTGCCCTCCTTGTTAGCGAACGACTTGACCTCGCTAATCAACTCTCTGGGTGCCCAGGAGCCGGATTTCCCTGCGTCACTTGGTTTGGTGTCTTTGCTCACTTGTCGCTGGACTTGCCCGAGGTCATCGAAGCGATCAATCGATCGTTCAGTTCACGTGCCGGGTTATATCCCAATGCACTCAGCTTGGTGCTGAGGGCGGCCACCTCAATCAGGCGTGCCAGATTTCGGCCCGGCCGGACCGGGATGCTGATTTTTCTCACCTTAATCCCGAGGATTCTCATGTGATCCTCATCCATGCCAAGCCGGTCGATATCCTTGACGTCCTTCCATGCCTTGAGAGAGATCACCAAGTCCAACCGTTTTTCCGTTCGCACACTCTTGGCACCGAACATGGCTGCGACATTGATGATGCCAATGCCGCGCACCTCCATGTGGTTTCGGGCCAACTCCGAACTGGTGCCAATGATTTCGCGGCCATCGAGCAGCGTCATTTTAGTGACATCATCAGAGACCAGGCTATACCCCCGCTCGATTAACTCCAGCACGGTTTCGCTCTTGCCGATGCCGCTCTCGCCACAAATAAGCACCCCGACCCCGTGAACGTCCACCATGCTGCCCTGGGTGGTCTCGCGCGGCGCAAAAAGTAAATCCAGTTCTATCGTGGCCAAGTTTACGAATCGCATAGTCACCATCGGCGTGTGAAAAACAGGTACATCAACCTCGTTGGCGATTATCTTGAGTTCCCGGTCTATCCGCAGGTTTCGAGTGAAAACGATGCATGGAATCTTATACGAGCAAAGCTTCCTATAGCGCTTGATGCGGTCCCGCAACGATAGCGACTTGAGGTAATAGGCCTCCGCGTTGCCGATCACTTGGATGCGCTTGAAGGCGATATATTTCGTGAAGCCAGCCAACGCTAGGCTTGGGCGGTTGACGGTCGGCTCGATGATCGCCCGCCCCAAGCCGTTCTCCCCGGCGACCAGCCTCATTTCCAACGGCTCAGCCTGTTCCCTGAAGAATCGCTCGGTCGTGACCTTTTCGCGCGTGGGTTTTCTCTTCGTCGCCATGCTATAAATTGAACTCGGGGCCAAGATAGATTTCCCGTGCGACGGGATCGTCCACGAGAAGCTCCGCCTTGCCCTCGCACCGAACGTCCCCCTTGTGAATGATATAGGCGCGGTCGACAAGCTTGAGTGTCTCGCGGACATTGTGGTCGGTGATGAGGATGCCCATCCGCCGCTCCTTGAGCTTGCGCAAAATCTTCTGCACCTCGTATACCGCGATCGGGTCAATCCCGCTGAACGGCTCGTCGAGTAGCAGCATCCGCGGGCTGGTCACCAAAGCCCGGGTAATCTCAAGCCGACGCTTCTCGCCGCCGCTCAGCGTGTAAGCCTTGCTCCGGGCCAAGGGGGTCAAATCGAGTTCCTCGAGCAGCGACTTGAGACGGGCCTTTTGCTCCAGCTTGTCGGAGGTGCAGACCTCGAGGATCGCCAAAATATTCTGCTCCACCGTCAACTTGCGAAATACTGACGGTTCCTGCGTCAGGTAGCCAATGCCCAACCGCGCCCGCTGGTGCATGGGCAGGTTGCCGATCGACTTGCCCTCGAACACAACCTCGCCCTCTTCCGGCTTCACCAGTCCGACGATCATGTTGAACGAGGTCGTCTTGCCCGCGCCGTTCGGGCCCAGCAGGCCGACGATCTCACCCGGCGACACGGAGAACGTCACGCCATTGACCACACGCCGTTTTTTGTACGCCTTGGCCAAGCCCTTTGCCTCGAGCAAACTCATCGTGTCCCTGCTTCTCATCTCGCCCTGTTTTTTGGTTCCCTCGAGCATTTTTGCGATCGTCTTCGGGCTCAGCGTCATCTTCCAGCGGCCGGTTGCCTTGAGCCGCTTGGTTTGTTGATCAAACACAACCTCCCTGCCGCGCAACTCTCCCTCGGCGGTCTTCAGCACCGGGTCGCCTGTCAGGCGCAACAACCCAGTGCCAAGGTTGTAAATCGCCGCTTGGCCAAGCGCAACCACCTCCGCGCCCTCCAACCGCGTCCGGATCTCCACACTCGGCTTGCCAGTCAAGCGCATCGTCTCATCCGCCGTGGAATAAACCAAGCGGTCGGCCACGTACCGCATCGCGTTTTCGCCGGTCGTTGATACGTCCAAGTCGCCGGATGCATCCAGCGAAACCAAGCCCGCACCCTCCGGGTCGGTTCCGACCACAACATTTTGAGCCAGAACCCTCAACCCTTCGTCGCCGCTCAACACCACGTTGCCGGTGAACGTCGCCGAGTCCAACCCCTTGGCCTCCTCAGCCTGCCGGTACTCGAACGAATCGCACACAATCAACAGCGGCTCGCCGCTTGGTTCCGTTTTGGCCGGCAACAGAAACCGGCCGTCACCCTTGGGTTGGGGTAGCTGCATCTTCACCCTTCCGCTCGCCCGGAAGACTCCGTCGTCCGGCGACAATTCGACCGAGCGCGCCTCGCCACTTTGCGCTCCCAGCTTCCATTTGGGTTCGCCCCGCAACTGAATTGTTTTTTGCACCAAGTCGTAAGTCGCCGTCTGCGCCGTGAGTTGATCCCCTCCCTGAGCAAGCTTGACGCCGACTTCGGCGTTTACGGATTCCCGCCCCCGCCACCCTTGGCCAAGCGCACGTTCAAAAAACTGCATTGCAACCGTCCTTCGCCACGGGTCAATCGAACCGCGCCGATGTATCTCGCGAAGCCGATGTTCTCCTCGGTCGGAGACTGAAACAAAAAAATATTGGAGTGGATTTCGAGCAACCGACCTTCGACGGCCTTCGACGGCTCCTTTTTCCGCCCCTTAAAATCCAGAAATCCCCCCTCCCCCTTGGCGCCCGCCGGGAGTTTCATGTAAACATCCCCCTCGGCGTTCACGGTTTGCGAGTCGCGATGAATCATCAGCAGATTGGCCCGACCGGATCGCTCGCTCATCGTCCAGTTTGGGTTGCCCTTGAGCACAATCAAACCGGAGAGCAGGTCGTAGTCAGCCTGCTCGCTGGTGGTTTTGATTTGCTCAGCTTGCAGCACCACACTGCCAGCCGCGCGGATCTTTTGTACCTCCCAGTCGTCCTCCCTCATGCCAACCGCAATCGAGTCGCTGCTCAAGGTGCCGTCGGCATCCTTCACCAAAACCGAGCCGCTAAAAAGCGCTTGGCCCGGCTCGAGTTCAAATTGGCGCGAAGTGATTTGAAGCAACTCCGGCTCGCCGCTGGGTGTATCCGTTTTTTGCTGAGCTTGACCAAACGGCAGGCGGCTTTTTTTGTCCAGCCTGGCTTCGACGCTGCCGAACACTCTCAGCGTCGGCCCGGCTAGGTTCCCGGAAAAGCCGACGCCCTTGAGTTGCATCTGACCATCGCCCGTGGAGAGCGAGAGTTCGCCGGGCGAACGGATTGTTTTTTTGTCCTGATCGTAAAAGCACTCGCTGGCGGTGAAGACGAGATTCGTTTTCCCATCGTCGGTGACTGTGACCAACCGCGGGTCGGTCAACGTCAACGTGCCGTCCACCAAAACCGAATCGGTGCCAGTGAGGATGGAGGTGCGGAGACTGTCAGCAGACTTTTCAGTGATGCGAAACTGCCCGGTGCTCGCCGGTGTCTGGCCAAGAGTCTGGCTTGGCTTGGCGGCAACAAGACACGCCACAAAAACCGGGATCACCCATTGCGCCTTCGACAACACGACTGCGGCGAGTGTGAAATCGACGCGAGGCCTTGCAAAGGTTTTACTGCGCGCCATCGAAAAAACTCATGCCTTGGACGGCAGTTCGAATTCGTCCGCATGGTACGAGCTGCGAACCATCGGCCCGCTGGCCACGTGCCGGAAACCCATCTCCCGCGCCCTGGCCCCATACTCGTCGAACTTCCCCGGCGTCACGTACTCCACCACCGGCAAGTGGCAGCGGCTCGGCTGCAAATATTGGCCAAGCGTGAGGATGTCGCAATTGGCCAAGCGCAGGTCGGCCATCGCCTCGAGTAGTTCCGACTCCGTCTCGCCGAGGCCAAGCATCAAGCCGGATTTGGTGTAAATCGTTCCGCCGCTCCACGCCTTGGCCTTGCGCAGCACCGTGAGCGACCGGTCGTACTCGGCCCGCGACCGCACAGCCGGCGTCAATCGCCGCACCGTCTCGAGGTTGTGGTTGAAAATATCCGGCCTGGCATCGAGCACCATTTGCAGCGAAGCGTCCTTGTCCAGAAAGTCGGGGACGAGTACCTCTATGACGATGCCGGGATTCTGACGGCGCACCGCCTCGATGGTCGCTCGAAAGTGGGCAGCCCCGCCATCAGCCAAGTCGTCACGCGCGACGGCAGTGATGACAACGTGCTTGAGTTTCATCCGGAACGTCGCCTCGGCGACCCGCTCCGGTTCGTCCCCCTCGAGTGGCAGCGGCTTGGCGGTGTTCACCGCGCAAAACCCACAGGCACGCGTGCAGCGGTCGCCGGCGATCATGAACGTCGCAGTGCCCTTGCTCCAGCACTCCCAGTGGTTCGGGCACTTGGCACTCTCGCAAACCGTGTGCAGGTTCAACTCGCCAAGCAAACTGCGCGTCCGCGTGAAAGCACTGCTACTTGGCAGCTTCAATCGGAGCCATTCAGGAATGCGTTTGCGTTTTTGAAGTGTGACCGTATCAGGCATTTGTTTAGATCGCTAACTGAGTTCGTTCCAAAATTGCGCCAACTCGGACGCCCCGAAGTCGGCTAGCATCTCTCCGTCGACCTCGATCACAGGGGCGCTGCTCTGGCCGCTCAGCCGCACCATCTCGTCCCAAGCGGCGCGGTCGGATGTCACGTCGAGCGAGATGTATTTGATCTTGTTGCGGTCAAGCCACTCCATTGCCTCATCGCACCAGCCGCAGAAGGGCTTAATGAAGAGTCGAACTGTCGTGGGTTGATACATGCCCTTGGCCTTGGCCGAAGCCACTTTGCGGCCAAAGCCAAGCCAGCGCAATATCATGCGTCACTCACCGCTGTGATGAGGGTGGCATCCATCGGTTACAGGGTTGGGCCGAGCATCCACGGGGCGAACTCCTCGTCGCCCATGCCGGCGAGTTCGCTCTTGGTTTTTTCGCCACCGGCAACGGCGAGAATCTTGTCGTAAATCCGTCGGCCAACCTCCCCGACCGTCTCAGTGCCATCGAGAATCGTGCCGGCGTTGATATCCATATCCTCCTCCATCCAGTTGTACATCGGGGAATTGGTGGCGACCTTGATGCACGGCGACGGTTTGCAGCCATACACGCTACCGCGCCCGGTGGTGAACACGCCAACGTTGCAGCCGCCGCTGACGAGGCCGGTCATGCTTACCGGGTCGTTGCCGGGCGTGTCCATGAAACACAAGCCCTTGGCCTCGATCGGCTCGGCATAGTCGTACACGGCAGATAACGGCGCCTGCCCTGCCTTGGCCACCGCTCCGAGGCTCTTTTCAAAAATCGTGGTCAAGCCACCATCCTTGTTTCCCGGCGAAGGGTTGTTGTCGATCGTTGAGCCAAATAACGCCGTGTGATCCTCCCACCAGCGAATCTGCGACACAAGTTTCTCGCCGACTTCGTGGGTCACCGCACGGCGAGTGAGCAGATGTTCCGCGCCGTAAATCTCGGTGGTCTCGCCAAAGACGGAGGCCGCACCCTGGCGCACGAGTTCGTCGGAGGCGACGCCAAGCGCCGGGTTGGCCGAGATGCCGCTGTTGGCGTCGGAGCCCCCGCAGTTCATTGCCAAGGCCAGCTTATCGACGGGTTGCATGGTGCGATTGGCTGCGCTGATTTTGGGTAGCATTTCCTCAACTGCCTTGACCGCCGACTCGACGGTTTTGCGGACGCCGCCGGTCTGTTGGATGGTTAGAAACGTGGGAGCCTGCTCACCGTCCCGCAGTCGGTCGAGGCGATGCTTTTTCACCAAGCCGGGAATTTGGTTCACTTCGCAGCCAAGGCCGACCAACACATAACCGCCGATGTTCGGATGGCGCGCCATCCCCGCGATGACACGCTGCAACAACTCGTGGCCGTGATTCGGATCGTAGCTACAACCGCCCTTGTGCGTAAAGGCAACCACACCATCGACGTTGGCAAAATCGCTTTTGAAATCGCTTAATCGGAAGTGATCAGCCACATAACGGGCAACCGATGCCGAGCAGTTCACGCTCGAAAGAACAGCGATATAATTGCGTGTCCCCGCCCTGCCGCCGGGACGAGCGTAGCCAAGAAAAGAATCCTTATCCCCCTCCAAAGCTGGCAGTTCGGTCATCTCCTCGCAAAACCCATAGTCCCGGCCGACTGCTTTCAAAACAACGTTGTGTGTATGTACCCAATCGCCGGGCTCGATATCCGTTTTTGCAAAGCCGATGATCTGGCCATACTTCACCAACTCATGCCCGGCACTGATCGACACCAAGGCAACCTTGTGCCCTCCCGGAATGGTTTGCCTCAAATCAATGCGACTATCACTCACAGCCACTGAAGTGCCGCCTTTCAACGTACGCCGTGCTGTGGCGACATTGTCGCGTTGATTCAGAACAATGAAATCGGTTGCATAATCGGCCATGAACGCGACAAAGAGTTAGCAAAAAAAAAGCCCGCCGTTAAGCGAGCTTTCTTGGGAAATTCTCGGAAGCTCAATCAGGGAGCGTTGTAGCGCGCGGGGTCGATACCGGGAGTCGCGGTGACCGGAGTCGGGGCCGTAGACGGGAAAGTGATGCCGGCATCAGCCACAGAACCATCGGCACCCAATGCTGCAATCGGGGAACCCACCGTGGTGATAGCACCCTTCGAATCCGAACTGCCCCCAGCGAGTACTGCTTGATTCACTGTCCTGAACAGAGACGGCACAGCGGCAACAACTGAGTTGTAAACCATTTGATGCTTCTTAGCATTCGTGGCCTTTAAGAGCGCGACTGTAATCTTGTCGATCTCGGCCGGCGCAGCTTTCGCGGCGGCTTTGGCAATCTCCCTGGTGTATTGTGGGGTCAACTTGACCGCCTCTGCCGCAATGTCAGCCGCTGCATCAGGCACCAGACCGCAAACGAAACTTACCACCGAAACACAAACTGCCGGTTTTTTGGCAACAGCAACCCGCAACACCTGCATCGCGGTCTCGGCCTTATCGACCTTCTTTGCCTTCGCCACCAATGAATTAGCGATGTAAGGCATCTCAGCACCGGGTGCATTTGAAAACGCAGCTTTAATAGCGTTTTTGTCTACAGCCGCATTGACCGAAGTCAAAGTTCCTCCAAAAGCAATAGCCACTGCTATGCCGACAAATAACCGTGTGTTCTTTTTCATGATTGAGTTGTTAAAGTCTCTTACCGCGAACGGGTGAGGAGTCTCTGCAGAGCTCGAGTAACTGTCAACCCGAAAAAAAAACTTTTTTAACTTTTATTTCTAACTCAAAAACAGCCGATTTCCCTTTAATTAAACTAAAAACGCCTCATATTGTTCGTTACGTAACCTTGTAGATCATATGAAAAATTCATTTTTTTTATGGAAAAGTGCCATCTTGAGCTTCTTTGTCGCCGGTCAAGTTGCACAGGCTCAAACACTTCATGTAGTCAGCGATGTGGATCTTCAGCCGCTTAAGGCGCAAATCCAGCGACTCATTCAGGCCACGGATTATCTCGGCGAACCGCTCTCTGCAAAAACCAAGCGAAGACTCGCCCAAGCGCTTGGCCAAGCGGACGAAGCAAAAGCCGTCGCCGCGGTTCAGCAAATCCTTGATGCCCAATGTCTAGTCGGTATCAACATCAACCCGGAGTCACGAGTCAAGGTGAACGCCGGCCCGGCCAAGCGCGAGTTGGTCGAGCAGGGCTGGCGCAGCTTCCTAGTCAAGGTCAACAACCAAGCCGGTGTTACTGCGGAACTCATCGCCAGCAGCCCAAACTCCCGACCCCACGCCGATTCCCCGCAGAGCCAAATCGTCGATCGTTGGCTTGGCCTGGCGATGCACAATGCCCAACCGCTCACCAAGACGCTCAGTGGCTTGGCCTTGGAGTATCGCATCGTCCAGCTTTACAGTCGCGACGCTGGCAAACGCGACGCCAAGCTCAGCTTCGACGTTGGCCAAGGAACGCAGGATCTCGGCTTCCGCAGCGATATCAATCTGCTCTTTGACTGCAAGCCAGCCCGCAAGCTCACGCTTAAGGTGCTCGACGAAAACGGCAAGCCGACCACCGCCGGTTTTGAAGTTCGCGACAACCTTGGCCGCGTGTATCCGTCACAGGCCAAGCGGCTTGCACCGGACTTTCATTTTCATCCCCAAATCTATCGCGCCGACGGCGAACACGTGAAACTGCCGAGCGGCTCCTACACCGTTCGGAATTATCGCGGCCCTGAGTCGATCCCACAAACCCGCATCATCACCATCGGCGATGCGGATATAACCGAGTCGTTCAAGGTGCAGCGCTGGATTGATCCATCGCTGATGGGTTGGTGGTCGGGCGATCACCACATCCACGCCGCCGGTTGCGCCCATTACAAAAACCCCACCGAGGGCGTCCACGCGCCGGACATGATGCGCCACTGCCTCGGCGAGGATCTCAAGGTCGGAGCAAACCTTACTTGGGGACCGTGTTTCGACTACCAAAAACAGTTTTTCACCGGCAAAGACGACGTCGTCTCCCAGTTTCCCTATTTGCTCCGCTACGACGTCGAGGTTTCGGGGTTTGGCTCCCATCAATCCGGCCATTTGTGCCTGTTGCGGCTAAATAACCAGATGTATCCCGGCGGCGAATCCAAGCACCACTGGCCCAAGCTCTGCCTCAACACCCTCCGCTGGGCAAAGCGCCAGGGCGCGCTCGTCGGCCCGGCACATTCCGGCTGGGGGCTCAACCAAACCGGCCCGACCCTGCCGACCTACGAGGTGCCGCCGTTCAACGGCATCGGCGCCAACGAATACATCGCCGACGTCACCCACATGGTTCCCGGCCCCGATGGCAAGCCGGTTCCTGCCGTGGACTTCCTCTCGATGGTCGATACCCCGTCGGTTTGGGAACTGAACATATGGTATCACACACTCAACTGCGGTTTCCGCACACGCATCAGCGGCGAGACCGACTTCCCCTGCATCTACGGCGAACGCGTCGGCCTTGGCCGCTCGTACGTCAAACTCGACGGCCGACTGACTTACAACGACTGGTGCGAAGGCATCCGCGCCGGGCGCAACTACGTCGGCGACGGCCGCAGCCACTTGATCGACTTCCAAGTCGACAACGTGCAGATGGGAGTGGACGGCAGCGAGCTGCGCTTGGCCAAGGCGGACACCGTGCTCGTCACGGCCAAGGTCGCCGCGCGCCTCAACGACGAACCGATCCCGGGCTTGGCCAACCGCAGCTACGCCCAGAAGCCGTACTGGCACATTGAGCGCGCCCGGTTCGAAGGCACGCGCAAGGTGCCTGTCGAGGTTCTCGTCAACGGCTACCCAATCGCGAAACAGGATATCGTCGCCGATGGCGAGTTGCGCGACATCGCCTTCGAGGTGCCAATCGAGTTCAGCAGTTGGGTGGCGCTGCGCATCCTCCCCTCGTCACACACCAATCCGGTTTTCGTGCTCGTCGATGGCAAGCCGATCCGCGCATCCAGGCGCAGCGCCGAGTGGTGCCTTGCAGGGGTGAAAAAATGCCGTTCACAAAAACGCCGCTTCATGGGCGAAGACGAAATCGCCGACTTCAACGCCGCCTACGATCACGCCGAGAAAGCCTACCGCCGCATCATCGGCGAAAGCGTCACCGACTAGCCGAGGAACAGGTTCGTCGCCGGGCCGCTCATTCCCGGCTTGCAGCGGAACACTCCGCCGGCGAGTGGCTGTTCCGCCCTGCCCGCCTCGTCGAGGTCGCGGCTGGAGGAGGTGATGTAAAGTTCGTCCCAGTTTTCGCCACCGAAACAGCACGACGTCACGCACTCGACCGGCACGTCCACCTTGGCCAAGAGCGTCCCGCCCGGCGCGAACCGCCCCACGCCCCAGCCCTGCCACAGCGCCACCCAAAGCATCCCCTCGTCGTCGATGCACATGCCATCCGGATAGCCCATCCCCTCCGGCAACTCGAACGCCGTTCGGCGATTCGACAACGTGCCGCCGGCCATGTCGCAGTCGAACACATCCACGCGGCGTGTCGGCGAGTCGATGTAGTAAAATGTCTTTTGATCGGATGTCCACACCATGCCGTTGGAGACGCTGACTTGGTCGAACAATTTGTCGGCGGAGAGATTGCGGTTGAGCCGGTAAAGGCTGCCGACGTTCGGCGCCTCGTCCATCCCCATCGTGCCGGCCCAAAGCCGGCCCTCCGGATCGACCTTGCCGTCGTTGAAACGGTTGTTCGGCAAATCCTGCTCCGGGTCGATGATCGGCGACAAGTCGCCGGTGGCCAAGTCGAACCGCACAAAGCCGACCGCTCGTGCCGAGGATCAAGTCGCCGCGCTTTGTCGGGACGGCCAAGCCGGGTTTTTCGCCGACGTCCCACGTTTGGTTTTCGCCCGTGGCCGGGT
The DNA here is from genome assembly GCA_937770485.1 of uncultured Verrucomicrobiae bacterium. Taxonomy (GTDB): domain Bacteria; phylum Verrucomicrobiota; class Verrucomicrobiia; order Limisphaerales; family UBA1096; genus UBA1096. The sequence goes on from CALJHX010000020.1 coordinate 63,553, forward strand.
TGAAGCAGCAGACGCGGGCACTCTCGATGTCCACCCAAACCAAGTCCTGCGTCTCCGCCCGCCACACGGGCCCCTCGCCAAGGATGGCCTTGGTCTCCAGCACACACTCTGCCGTCAACGTTTGCACAGGCGCGGTCAGTCGTTCACCATCGAGACGTCGAGCGTGCCGCTTATCGATTCCTTGCCGGTGGAATTCTGGAACGGTGCCAAGCCGAACTCCGGAATCACCGCCAGCAGGTGATCAAAAATATCGGCCTGGATCGCCTCGTACTCGGCCCAGACCGTCGTGTCGGTGAAAATGTAAATCTCGATCGGCAACCCGTTGTCTCCCGGCGCAAGCTGGCGAATGAGGAACGTGCGATCCTGCCGAATTTGCGGATGGCTTTTGAGGTATGCCATGATGTAGGCGCGGAACGTGCCGATGTTGGTCAGGCGGCGGCCGTTGACGAGTTCCGACAAGTCCGTGTTGGCCGTTTGGTTGTGCACGTTGACTTCGTCGAGCCTGGATTGCAGATAACCTTTGAGCAGGTCGAACCGCTGGAACTTCTCGAGCAACGCCTCGTCAGCGAATTGGATCGAGCGCATGTCGATGCGGATGGGGCGCTTGATTCGGCGGCCGCCGGAATCCTTCATTCCGCGCCAGTTGCGGCAGGCTTCGGTAATCAATTTTGACGCCGGGATGCTCACCACCGTCTTGTCAAAATTCTGCACCTTCACCGTTGTCAACGATACGTCTATCACGTCGCCGTCGATACCGTGGCCCTTCATCTCGATCCAGTCGCCCTTGCGTACAGTGTCGTTGGTGGCAATCTGAATCCCCGCCACCAGACCCATGATCGCGTCCTTGAACACAAACAGGAATCCCATGACCATCGCGCCCAAGCCGGCCATCAGTGTGCCGATCTCGCGGCCCATCACGATCGAGATGATGAACACGCCCCCGACGAAGCAGGCCACCAGCATCAATGCCTGCAGCAGGCCCTTTATCGGGATGCGCTTTGAAATATCGTAATGCTGATAAATCGTCTGCAACCCGTTGAGCAGCGCCTGCAGAGTCAACAGGAGCACCACCACGAGGTACACCTTGGCCAGGCCTTGAACGAAGCCGGCCAGACTCTCCACCCCCTCAAACACCACCGGCGCCAGCACGTGCACCACGAGGGCGGGAACGACATTGGACAAGCAGGCGAACACCTTATGCTCAATGAGGACCTTGTCCCAGTCAGTGCTGGTCTTGCTCGACAGGAACCGGATGGCGCGCAGCACCACCCGCTTGGCCACGAGGTAGGCCAGCCAACTCAGGAACACGAGCAGCAGGGCGCCGACCACGTTGACCAGCAGGCCGGCCCAGCCCGGGTCGATGCCGAAGTCCTCGAATTGCCCCTTCAGCCAATTGAGCAGGCTGCGCAGGCTCTCAATCGTCTTGTCGCTGGCATCGGCATCTTGGCCTCTAACGGTCTGTTCCACTGTGTTTGTCTTGTTCATTGCAACGGTCGCTTATTGCTGGGGCATTAAGGTAGTCAGATTATCTCAGCGATGAAACCTCTTTTCCGCATTTGGCAAAGTGCTTGGCAAAAAAAAACGGGAGCCCCGCTCGGGCTCCCGCTTGAGTGATTCGTTGTCGCCGCCGCTCAGAAACTTTCGCCGACTTGGAAGCGAAGGAACTTAGCCACGGTGATCTCGTCGCCGAGGCTTTGGGCGACCGAGGCCACGTGATCCTTGATGCTGATGTCCGGATTCTTCACAAAGCCCTGCTCGAGCAGGCAGTTGGTGGCAAAAAACTTGTTCATCTTGCCGTCGACAATCTTCTCGATAGCCTGCGGTGGCTTGCCCACGGCCTGCTCCTCGGCGATGGCTTTCTCCTTAGACACCAGTTCGGGGTCAACCTCGTCGCGGCTCACGGAGACCGGCGCGGAGGCGGCGATGTGCAGCGTGATGTCCTTCACCAACACCTTGAAATCGTCGTTGCCGAGGGTGTCTCCCTTGCCGGCACAGACCTGGAGCAACACGCCGACCTTGGCACCGGTGTGAATGTACGCGGCCACCAAACCGGTGCCGTCCACCTCGAGCTTGGCGTCGCGGGAGAGCAGGATGTTCTCGCCAATCTTGGCCACTTGAGCGATGCGCAACTCCTCAAAGTCAGTGTCTGGTGCAGTCAACTTGAGCTTGGCCACGTTGGCGACAAACTCTTGGAACTGCTCGTTCTTGACGACGAAGTCGGTCTCGCAGTTGATCTCAACCAGCACACCCGCCTTCGAGTCGGGCTGGATGTAGTGGGCGATGACGCCCTCGTTGGCTTCGCGGCCGGCTTTCTTTGCCGCCTTGATGGTGCCCTGCGCGCGGAGCACATCGACCGCGGCCTCAACGTCTCCGTCAGTTTCGGTGAGGGCTTTTTTGCAGTCCATCAGGCCCGCACTCGTCATCTTGCGAAGTTGTCCGACAAGTTTTGCTGTTACTTCTGCCATAATATTTTCTGTTTAATAATCAGTTCCGCTCCCCGATTAATGCAACCGGGGAGGAAAGTTTTTTGAGTGGCGAACGCCTCAGGCCTCGACCGGCGCGTCCGGTGTCTCGGGAGCATCCCCTGCCGGTGCTTTGGCGGCAGCGGGTGCCGGTGCTTCCTCGGCTGGGGCTTTCGCTTCAACCTCGGCTGGGGCGGGTTCGGCGACTACCGATTCGGCCGGTGTCGTCACGGGTTTTGCTGCTTTTGCCTCGGCCTCGGCTTTCAGTTTTGCGGCGGTCGCCTCGTAGGCCGCGCGGGCCTCGATCATCGGCTTCGTGACTGCACCGAGCACTGCCTTGATGGAGCGGATGGCGTCGTCGTTACCGGCGATCGGATATTCGACGAGCGTCGGATCTGTGTTGGTGTCTACGATGGCGACGATCGGCACGCGCAACCGGCGCGCTTCAGCAAGTGCGTTGTGCTCGCGCTTGATATCAATGATGATAATGGCGTCTGGCTTGTCGCTCAGATCGCGGATGCCGTTAAGGCGTAGGTGCAGACGCGACAACTCACGGCGAAGCATCGACTGCTCCTGCATGACAAACTCCGCCATTTTGCCGTCAGACTCCATTGCCTCCAGATCCAGCATGCGCTTGATGGAGCGCTTGATGGTCTTCAAATTGGTCATCATGCCGCCGAGCCAACGTTCGCAGGCGTACGGTTGGCCGGTGGCTTCCGCCGTTTCCTTGATGGTGGCTTGGGCCTGCTTCTTGGTGCCGACGAGGAGCACTTTGCCGCCCTTGGAGACGATTCCCTTGAGGAATTCCGCCGCCGTATCAATTTGCGACACCGTTTTCACGAGGTCGATGATGTGGATGCCGTTCCTTGCTTCAAAGATGAATTCCTTCATCTTCGGGTTCCACCTCCGCGTCTGGTGTCCAAAATGCACACCCGCGTCCAACAGTTCTTTTACATTACTCATACTTTGGTTTTCCAATTGTTATCGGCTGAATCCTTTGTACAGCCGTCCCGTGGAAAGACGGGATTTAGTTCGTTGTGGTTAATGCCTCCTCGGGCAGCCAAGCCCAAGGTTGAGTTTTAAAGGCGGTTTCAGTCAGCGTTTTGTCAGGCTTCAAAAGCCCCTTTCACGCCAAAAAAGGGCGCGCACCATACCAAAACCGTCCCAAGCCGCAACCCCCAATTTTCACTGATTTTCCGCCTCCCCCGCTTGGCCAAGCTGCCGCCCCGCCAAACAATGACTGGCCAAGAGTCGGTTCCGGCCTTAAAACCAGCTCTTTTAAGGAGGCAAACAGCGTTTCATGCTGACAACTTTGGCCAGGGGAAAAAGACAAACCAGCCGCATCTTCGCGATTGCGCTGCCGGCTGCCTTGTGGATTGGCCAGATGCTTAGCCAAGCGGCCACCCACACCATCCAGCGTGGCGAAACGCTTGGTGTCATCGCCAAAAAATACGGTCTCAGCGCCTCGGCACTCGCCGCCCAAAACGGCATAGCCAACCCCAACAAGGTCAAGATTGGCCGGAAACTTATCATCCCGGCCAAGACCGAGACACTCACTTACACCATCCGCAAGGGCGACACGCTGAGCACGATCGCCAACAAATACAAAACCACCGTAGCGGCGATCGCCAAGGCCAACGGCATTACCAACCCCAAGATCATCAAGCCGGGTCAGAAACTCAAGATCACCAAAGGCTCGATCATCAAACCAACCAAGACCAAGCCAGTTGCCATAACCGGTTCGGCCCTCCACGAAATCAACCGGCCACGCATCCGGCGAAATCGATGGAAACACATCGTCGTCCACCACAGCGCCGACAGCAACAACAGCATCCGCGGTATGGAACATTACCACCGGCGTGTCCGCCGAATGGAGAACGGTCTCGCCTATCACTTCGTCATCGGCAAGGGAGGCCACACCACGAATGGCAGAATCTATGTTTGTGAAAGATGGAAACGACAGATCCGTGGAGGGCACCTCGCCAGCTCAGCTCTCAACGAGAACTCCATCGGCATTTGCCTGATTGGCAACTTTGAAAAAGAAGTTCCAACGGCAAAACAGAAAGCCAGCCTCAAGGCACTCGTCACCCAACTGCGTAAACGCACCGGCGTCCCTTACAGCCAAGTGCGCACGCATCGGCACATCAACCCCAAGCCGACCGTCTGCCCCGGCCGTCGTTTCAACCTCCGGAGCATCCTCAACACTTAAACTTCGATCTGATTGGTCTCGATCCACTCTAGCACTTGGCTAAGCACTTCGCCCGGGCTGCACAGGATCATCTCCCCCACCCGCGGCTTGATCTCTACGTTGCCCTTAGCCAACGAGCGCTCGCCGATGCCGATGCGCAGCGGGAAGCCCACCAACTCAGAGTCCTTGAACTTGATCCCCGGCCGCGCGGGGCGGTCGTCGAGGATCACGTCCACGCCCTTGGCCCGCAGCTCGTCGTAAAGCCGATTGGCCAGTGTCATCACTTCCGACTCCGGCTCGACGTCCAGCGCCGTAATACAAACCTCGTACGGCGCAACCGACGTCGGCCAGATAACGCCGCTCTCGTCGTGGCACTGCTCGATCACCGCCTGCAGCGTGCGCGTCACGCCGATGCCATAACAGCCCATGATGCTCGGGACACTTTTGCCGTTTTCGTCGAGGAACGTCGCGCCGAGCGCCTCACTGTATTTGGTGCCCAGCTTGAACACGTGGCCGACCTCGATTGCGCGGCGAATCTTCAGCGGCTGTCCGGTCTCGACGCACAGCTCGCCGGCCTGGACCTGGCGCAAATCCGCCCACTCGCCGACCGCGACATCACGCTCGATGTTAACATTACGCAGGTGGTGGCCGTCGTCGTTCGCGCCGGTAACCATGCCGGAGCCACCGCGCAAAACCTCGTCGGCGTAAACTGGGATGCCCTCGACACCAACCGCGCCCAGGCTGCCCGGTTGCGCACCAAGCGCCTTGATGATCTCGGCATCGCCCGCCGCGCGAAACGCTTTCGCACCCAGCGCGCCTCCGAGCTTGGCCTCCTCAAGCTGGTCGTCGCCGCGCAGTAACACGATCACCGGCTTGTCGTCAGCAACGTAAACGAGCGTCTTGATTTGCCGCTCTGCCGCGACGTCGAAGAGCTTGGCCAAGTCGTCGATCGTCTTCACGCCGGGCGTCTCGAATTTCTCCGCGTCGCCGCAATCGTCCGCCGGCGTGGCGTTGGCCGGGCCCTGGCTGGTGGCTTTCTCGATGTTTGCCGCGTAGTCGCCGCTCTCGCAGTACACCACCTCGTTTTCACCGGTCTCGGCCGGCACCATGAACTCGTGCGAGTGCGCGCCCCCCATGACGCCGGTGTCGGCCTGGACGGGGATGGCCCGCAGGCCGCAGCGCGCAAAAATCCGCGCGTAGGCGTCGTACATCCGCTGGTAACTGGTGTTGGCCGACTCGTCGTCGGCGTCGAAGCTGTACGCATCCTTCATGATGAATTCCTTGGCGCGCATGAGGCCAAAGCGCGGGCGGATTTCGTCACGGAACTTGGTCTGAATCTGATAAAAATTGACCGGCAACTGGCGGTACGAACTGAACTCATCGGCGACGAGGGTGGTGATGACTTCCTCATGCGTCGGGCCGAGCACCCACTCCTTCCGGGCGCGATCCTTCACGTGAAAAAGCACGTCCTTCGCCGTCTCGAGCCGGCCGCTCCTGGCCCAGATGGCGGGCGGCTGCAGCGCCGGCATGAACACCTCCAGCGCCCCGGCGCGATCCATCTCCTCGCGGACGATAGCCTCGACTTTCTTGAGCGCCCGCAGGCCAAGCGGCAGGAATGTGTAAAGCCCGCCGGTGAGTTTTCTTACCAGGCCGGCACGCAGCAGCAGCTTGTGGGAAATGATCTCCGCCTCGGCGGGCGACTCCTTCAATGTCGGGATAAATGTCTGGGACCAGCGCATTGTAAAAAACAGGATTCACCGGTCGGGTGACCGGAGCTTAAGCGAACATGAAAAAACGGGGGAAGCCGAACCAAAACGCCCGCCGGCTACTTGACGGTGTTGACCAGCGGTGCCAGGCCTTGGATGCGCACCTCGAGTGTGTCTTCGGACTCGATCGGCCCGATGCCGGACGGAGTGCCGGTGAGGATGATGTCGCCGGGCAGCAGGGTCATGTTCGTCGAAATGAAGCTGACCAACTCCGAGCAACTGAAAATCATCTGCGCCGTGGAGGAGTTCTGGCAAAGCTGCCCGTTTTTGAACAACTGAATCGTCAGGCAATCGGGATCGATCTTCGTCTCGATGTACGGGCCAAACGGCGTGAAGGTGTCGAACGACTTGGCGCGCGCCCATTGGCTCTCGGAATTCTGGATCGTCCGGTCGCTGATGTCCTGCGCCGCCGTGTAGCCGAGGATGTAGCGACTGGCCGCCTTAGGGGTGACGTTGCGTATGCTGCGGCCGATCACGATGGCCAACTCCGCCTCGTAATCGGTCCGGTGCTTCTCGAACGGGATTTCAATTTTCCCTCCATCGGGCAGGATTGACTTGGGGGATTTTAGCCAGAAGAGCGGTGTCTTGGGAATCTCGAGGCCGGACTCAGCGGCGTGGTCAGCGTAGTTGAGCCCCACGGCGATGATCTTCGAGGGCTGAACCGGAACGAGCGTCCGAAACCCTTTTTTTGGAATCGGCGTCTTTTGGAAGGATGGTGCCCCAAAAATATCGCCCTTGAGCTTGTACAAGTCTCCATCGACGACCTTGGCGTAAAAGATATTATCCCCCTTCTGAAATAGCCCGATTGCTGCCATGCTGCGGCTTTGTTACCAAGCGAATCAGGCCGAAGCAAGGAAAAACGGTTTTCGGGCCTACTTTATGGGTTGCATCGTCAATGGATCGCGCATCGGCAGCTCTTTCACCCCGCCCTTGGCCAAACGGCCTAAGTTCACCGGATGATCCGGGTGACCCTTCAGAATCTCCTCTTTTTGACCGACAATCAGGATGATCACTTGGCCAAGCTTGAGCCGCCGCTTGGCCACGCGCTGCACTGCGGCGATGTCCACCACCTCGATGTTGTCGCGGTAGTTCGCCCAGTAATCCGGCTGCGTGGCGTAGCGGCCAATCATCTCGTCGCGGGCAAACGCCGAGACCACCTGCGACGCGGAGGCGAAGTTGTTCGGAAACGTGTCGATGAACGACTTTTTCGCCGTTAGCAGTTCCTCCGCCGTCACTGGCTCCCGTGTGATTCGCTCGATCTCCTCAAGCACGATTGACGTCGCGAAGGCGACCGTACGCGACTTGGACTGGAATCCGGCGCGGAACACCACCGGATAATGCGCCCCCCCCGGAAACGCCGACCGCGCCGAGTAGGCCAGGCCCTCGTCCGAGCGCACGCGGTTGGTAATGCGCGACGTGAAGCCGCCGCCGCCGAGCACGTCGTTCATCATCTGGATCGCGTAATAGTCCGGGTCGTCCCAGCGGATGCCCGGCAGTATGATCGACACGCGACCCTGGTTAACGTCCTTATCGACAATATAGACTCCCGACTTGCCGTACTCCCGTTGCTGCGGCACCGGCGGCGTTTTTTTACCGGGGTGCGGCCAGGCGGCGAACACGCCGTCGAGCCGCTTGAGCATCGCTTCGCGATCGAAGTCGCCGCTGATCGACACGATGAAGTTTCGTGGATGCACCCACTCGTGGTGGAACGCCAAAAGATCCTCCCGGCGAATTCCCTCGAGCGACGCGGCCGTCGTGTGGCGGTTGAACCAAAAGTCCTCGCCGTACGCGAGGAAGTTGCGTTCCCGCGACTCGATGTTTCTTGAGTCGTCGTTGCGCTGCTTCAGCCCCTGCAACGCCTGGGTCTTGCGCAGCGCCAGTTTGTCCTCCTGAAAACTCGGCGCGGCCAGCACAGCCCTCAAAATCTCAAAGCCACGATCGACGTCCTTCGACAGCAGATTCAGGCTCACGCTGCCGTTTAACCCCCCCAAACTGCTCGAAAGCCTTGCCGCGAGAAACTCCAGTTCCTCGTCCAGTTCGTCCGCCGGCGATGACGGAATCCCGCCTCGTGCCATCAGTGAACCAGTTAGGCCGGCCAAGCCCTCCTTGCCTTTCGGGTCGAGGTAGCTGCCGCCGCGGATGTTCACCGAAAGGTCAATCAGAGGCCGTTCGCGATCAGGGTAAATGTAAACAACCGTGCCTGATTCCAACTCCACGCGGTAGTCGGCCGGGTTTGGAGCATCATAAATTAGTGGCGGGAATATCAACTTCTCCGGTCGGTCCGGAATCTCCTGTGCCTGGCCAAGCGCCAGCCCAAGGACCGCAACCGAGCCGAGCGCCATATTTTGCTTTACCGATAAATTCATTTTTGTTGTTCCTTGATTATTTGCTCAATTCAGCGATTCGCTCCGCCACTTTCAACATGATGATTTTCATCAGGCCTTGCTGCTTGCCATCCGCTTGCCCGAGCTGGGCCTCCATCGTCTGCAACTGTTCCTGCAGTCGCTCGAGGTTTATCTCCGACTTGATCTGGTTGGCGATGCGGCGCACGACCGCCTGCTGCTCGCCACTCAACCCGGCCAGCGCAGGATCGTCCGGTATCTTCGCTCCTGCCTTCCGAGTGAATGTCGCTACGGTGCGATTTTTCTTTGTAAGATATTTTTGGGCCACGCGCCGGATGTCCTCCACCGTGACCTCGAGAATACTCGGGATTTCTGTATTGATCGATTTCCAGTCGCCTCCTCCTTCGTACTGAATCAATTGCACCAGTAGATGAAAGTTCGATGAAGCACGGCGCACTGCCATCGCGGCAAAATTATTTTTAACCTTCTGTAACTCTCGTGCGGAGACTGGCTCGTTCTTCAACCGCTCAACCTCTGCGTAAATCGCCGCCTCGACGTCGCCCGGTGTTTTCGGCTCCTTCGCCTCACCGCCGATGTTGAACATACCGGCATACTTTCGTGCCATTTGATGGGCGAACGCCGACGTAGCCACTTCGCCGCCAAGCACGAGCGCCTTGTGCAACCGACCGGAGCGTCCGGACAACACCGCCGCGAGCACCTCCAAGGCGTAGGCGTCGGGATGCCCCGCTGCCGGCGTATGCCACAGGATGTCCACCTGCGGATTGGCCTCCGCCTCAGCGTTCATTCGCTTCTCAACTTTCTGTGCCACTTCCTCAGTGACGACCTCGGGCGGATTGCGTTTGCCTCGCGGGATGCGCTCGAAGTAGCGCTCGCAAAGCTTGGCCGCCTCGTCGGCTTTAAAGTCGCCAACGAGTATGAGAGTGATGTTTTGCGGCGCATAGTGGAGAGCATAAAACTCGTCTGCCTGCGCCTTGGTGATGGCAGGGATGTCTGACGGCCAGCCGATCACTGGCCAGCCGTACGGGTGCGACTCCCAGAACATCGCCTCGAGCGATTCCTGAAATTTACCGAGCGGCGTGGACTCGGTACGCATGCGCCGCTCCTCGAACACCACGTCTCGCTCGGCGTAAAACTCGCGGAACACCGGCCTCAACAGCCGCTCCGACTCCATCCACGCCCAAAGCTCGAGCTTGTTCGCCGGCACGGTAATGAAGTAGCCGGTCATGTCGTTGGACGTGAAGGCGTTCATGCCGGACGCGCCGGCTGTGGTGTAGATGCGGTCGAACTCGTTCTTGACGAGCACCTCGCGCTGCGCGGCGATCAGTTCCTTGAACTCGGCCTCAAGTTCGCGATAGCGCTTGGTCTTGTTTTCCGGCTTGGCAATGTCATCGATCTCGCCGCGCCGCAGGGCCAGCCGCATCTTGGCCTCCTCCCGGCGCATGGCGTCGCGGACCACTTCCTGCTGATCAATGATCTCAGCGTCGCGCTTGGCATCGCTCGTGCCGATGGTCGGCGTGCCCTTGAACATCATGTGCTCGAAGAGGTGCGCGATGCCGGTGATGCCAGGGCGCTCGTTGACGCTGCCGACGCGCGCCACCCATCCACCGGCGATGACCGGCGAGTGGTGCCGCTCGATCATGAGCAGTTTCATGCCGTTGGAGAGCGTGCGCTCGTCTACCGGCACTTGCTGCGCCTGGCCAAGCGCCACTCCGGCGAGGGTGATTGCCAAGCCAAGCGCTTGCCCAAGCGCCCGGCGGTGGTGTCGTTGTATTCCTGTTTTTGATTTCACAGTTAAATTGCTGCTGTGTGTTAGAGGACTGCCTCGGTCCGACCAATCCCAATCCCTCAGTTCGCAGCCGCGTCTGGGATGTCGAACACCGTCAGGCCAAGCACGATCAGCAAAACCCCGAACATCAGCCGAAACCAGACCTTGGCCGCAAGCCAACGCGGCTTGGCCAGCATCCACTGGATCATGTCACGCATGCGCCACGGCGAGATCACCATCCACATCGACATGACGATGATCATGTACGCCCAAACGGCGAACACCAGCCGCCACTCCCACATGTGCGCCACCGGCGTGTCGAGCATGTAGTGGCGCTGTGTGTCGAGCATCAGCTTGGCCAGCAGCAGCATGAAAACCGCCAGGCCGCGCACCGCCAAAAAGTCCCGCAGATAAATGCACGAGCCGATCCCCACCGCGCCGAAGCCGATGTAAAACCAATGCTTGATTTCCCGGTAGTCCGCCATGTCCTCAGACTTTATGTTCCAGAGAAACCAAGCAGTGGCGGCAAGAATCAACACGTAGCCGGGCGCGTTGGCGCGGGGGAACGCACGCATCGCCTGGCCAACCGCAGCCGGCCTGGCCAAGCTGTAGCCGGAGAGTGCCACCAGGCACACGCCAAGTAAAATCGACAAGTTGGCCAAGCTTATCACATTGTTCATCTCGATGCCGATGTAAAGAAACACACCGACAAACGCCAGCAGGAAACCAAACAGCGGTAGCGCCGCCGCCGACTCTTTTGTTTGCTCTTTCACGAGTCAGTTTAAATTCACGATGGCCGGGTCGCCGTACAGAGTAAACGAGCCGTTGCGGGTGATTTTCAATTCCATCAGCTCTCCGTGGAACCGGTTGCCGCCGTCGAACACCACGATCTTGTTGCACCGCGTGCGCCCCTCCATCCGGGCGGCATTGCGGCGGCTTGGCCCCTCGACGAGCACCTCCATCGTTTTGCCGACAAATTTCTCATATCGCCTGGCCCCCATCTCATTGATCACCGCGAGCACCATCGCGTGCCGCTGCTCGATCAACTCCCTCGGCAGTTGGTTCTCCATTGCGGCCGCCGGCGTGTCGCGGCGCGTGGAGTACTTGAAAACAAACGCATTGTCGAACTGAACCTCGCGGCAGAGCGACATCGTCGCCTCAAACTCCTCCTCCGTCTCGCCGGGAAACCCGACGATGATGTCCGTCGTGACGCCGATGCCCGGCCTGACGGCACGCAGCTTGCCGACGATCTCCAAAAACCGCTTGCGCGTGTAGCCGCGGTGCATCCGCTTGAGCATCGCGTCGCTACCGCTCTGCACCGGGATGTGTGCGCTTTCGCAGAGCTTGGCCAAACGCCCGTACGCCTCGATCAAGTCGTCGCCGTAGCCCTTGGGGTGCGGCGAGGTGAAGCGAATCCGGTCCAGCCCGTCGATCCCGTGCACCGCCTCGATCAACTGCACGAACGCCGACTTGCCATCCCGCTCACCGATCTCGCGGCGGCCGTAGCTCGTCACGATCTGCCCGAGCAGCGTCACCTCGCGCACGCCGCGGTTCACCAGCTCGCGGCACTCGCTGACGATGTCGTCGATCGATCGGCTCCGCTCCCGGCCGCGCGTGTCTGGCACGATGCAGAACGTACAAAACTGGTTGCACCCCTGCATGATGCTAACGAACGAAGTGACCGGTCTTTTGTCGCTCGCGCCGTTGAGTAGATGCTCGCGGATCGTCGCCTCGCTGCCCTTCTCCTCGCCGGTATCGACCACTCCCCCGGCGCGGCCGGCTAGCAGGTCGCCGATGTGATCGGCCGTGCGATGAAATTTTTGCGTGCCGACCACGAGGTCCACGTCCGGCAGCTTGTCGATCAGCTCCCGCCCGCGGCTCTGCGCCATGCAGCCCATGAAGCCCAGCACCGCCTTGCGGTTTTTCGAGCGCAACTGCCCCGCGACGTGGCTCATTTTGCCGAGCGCCTTCTGCTCGGCGGCATCGCGCACGCTGCACGTGTTGAGCAGGATGACATCCGCCGTCAGCGCGTCGGCCGTCATGCTGTAGCCCTTGGCCACCAACTGCGCCGCGACCGCCTCGGAGTCGCGCTCGTTCATCTGGCAACCGTAAGTTTTTATAAAGACACTCGGCATCCGCTGCTCACTTATCAATACCTCACCAGCGACCGCACCGGTGCGGCGCCCATTTTGGCCCGGCCGTCAAGAAAGCCCAGCTCAATGAAAAACACCGCCTCTACCACCAGCCCGCCGGCTTTGGCCACGACGCTCGCCGCCGCCGCCGCCGTGCCGCCCGTGGCCAACAGATCATCCACCAACAGCACACGTTGGCCCGCCGAGACGGCGTCTGTGTGGATGGCAATAGTGTTACTGCCGTACTCAAGCTCGTAGCTCTCCTCGATGATTTCCCAAGGCAACTTGCCCTTTTTGCGGATCGGCACGAAGCCCACGCCCAACTCGCGGGCCATCGCCGCGCCGAAAATAAAGCCGCGCGCATCGATCCCGGCGACGACGTCCACCGTGTCGGCCGAGTGCCCGCTGAGCAGGTGGCTGATGCAGCCGTCGAGCAGCCGGGCGTCAGCCAACACCGGCGTGATGTCCTTGAATTGAATCCCCTTCTCGGGGAAATCCGGCACGTTGCGGATCTCCGCCTGCAATTCCTCCAACGTGACGTCGGTCGAAGCCATGGCGGGCAATGTCTCCGCTTGGCCAACCGGCGTCGAGTTTATTGCGGTGAAGCCTCGAGTTGATCGAGGGTTTTTCGGAGCTTGGCCAAGGCGCCGTTCTGTAACTGGCGAATCCGATCGTGCGTGAAGCCGAACCGGTGGCCGATCTCCTCGAGCGTGGATACAAGCGAGCAAGAAAAAAAAGAAACAGCTTGCCAGCGCCCCCCCGGATCATGGACAATCGGACATGGCGGCAGAACAAAGCGCAGGCTTACTCGATTCAGCCTTTTATCAACCGGCGAACATATTTTTCCCGGCCCAGGCTGGCTTGGCCCTGACGTACGACGATCTCACCCTTTCAACACTTTACTCGGAGATTCTCCCGAGAAACGCCTCGCTCGACACCGAGTTGGCGGGGGGATTGCGCCTGCACCTCCCAGTCATCTCAGCCGACATGGACACCGTCACCGAGTCGCGCATGGCCACCGGCATGGCGCTCAACGGCGGCCTTGGCCTGATCCACTACAACATGCCGGAGAAGCAGCAGCTCAAAGAGGTTAGCCGCGTCAAGAACCACGTCCACGGACTCATCCAGGAGCCGATCACCGTCGCGCCCGACAAGACCGTGGGCGACGTGATCGAGTTGATCGAGACCAAGCGCTACTCCTTCAGCACCTTCCCCGTCGTGGGCGACGACCGCAAACTCGTCGGCCTGCTCTCCGGCAACGTCCTCAAACCGCGCTACGCCGCCAAGCAAGTCACCGGCGCACTCGTCCCGCGCGACCAGGTGCAAACCATCCGCCAAAGCCAGCTCGGCGCAGATCCGATCGCCATCGCCGACCAGTTTTTTACCGACCACCCCGGCATCAACAAACTGCTGGTGGTAGACGATAACGACGAACTCCACGGCCTATTCACCCTGAGCGACATCGAGCGCATCACCACCGAGAAACTCTCGCAGTTCCGCCCGGCGCGCGACGATCACTTCCGGCTGCTCTGCGGCGCAGCCGTCTCCACCCCGCGCAACGACGACGGCGAACTCGACCGCGAACGCATCGTGACGCACATAGGCGCACTGATCGAGCGCGGCGCGGACGTCATCGCCGTCTCCACCGCGCATGGCCACTCGAAGGGCGTCGGCGACGCCGTCGCATTGATCCGCGCAGCGTATCCAGATTTACCCCTCATCGCCGGCAACGTCACCACCGCGGCCGGGGTTGACTACCTCGCCGACAAAGGCGCGAACATCATCAAAATTGGCCAGGGTCCCGGCTCAATCTGCACCACGCGACTCGTCGCCGGGGTGGGCATACCACAGATGACCGCCCTCTACGTCGCCAGTCAGGCGGCCAAGGCTAAAGGCGTGAGCCTCCTCGCCGACGGCGGCATCACCAAGTCGGGCGACATCGTCAAGGCACTCACGCTCGCCGACGGCGTGATCTGCGGCGGCCTGCTCGCAGGCTGCCCGGAGACACCCGGGCAAGTGATGGAGATCAGCGGTAAACTCTACAAACAATACCGCGGCATGGGCAGTTTGGCCGCGATGAAATCCGGCTCCGCCGCCCGCTACGGCCACGCGCCGAGAGACGCCAACCGCAAAGTCGCCGCCGAAGGCATCGAGGCGCTCAAGGAAGTGTCGGAGAATCTGGATCAGCTCCTGGCCCAGTTGATCGGGGGCGTCCAAGCCGGCATGGGCTACCTCGGCGCAGCCACCCTGCCCGACCTCCGGGCCAAGGCCCGCTACACCCGAATCAGCCCGGCCGGCCAAAAGGAAGCCGCCCCCCACGACGTCGTCGAAATGAAAGCCAGCTCCTAACCCGCTTGGCCAACCACTTGGGTTACAGCAGTTTTCTTCTCCGACTTGAGGCGGAGTTGGCCGCAGGCGGCGTCGATGTCGGTGCCTTTTTCGATGCGCACGGTCACCCGGACGCCCTTCCGGTGCAGCGCGTCGCGGAACCGACCGACCGTCTCGTCGCTTGGCCGCTTTAGCTCTATGCCATCCACGGGGTTGTACGGGATGAGGTTGACCTTGCACTGCAGTCGCTTGGCCAAGCCGCTCAGCGCCTCGACCTGCTCCGGCCCGGTGTTGACGTCGTCGATCAAAATGTACTCAACCCAGATCATCCGGCCCTTGGCCTGCTGATACGCCTCGCAAGCGGAGATCAGTTCCTCGAGCGGATACTTGCGGTTGATTGGCATGATTTTGTCGCGCACATCGTCAGTCGCACCGTGCAACGAGATCGCGAGGTGATATTGCTGCGGCATTTCGGCCAAGCGGCGAATCTGCGGCGCGAGGCCGCTGGTGGACACGGTGATCTTGCGCGCGCCGATGTTCAGCCCCCACGACGAGTTGAAAATCTCGAGCGCCCGTATGAGGTTGTCGTAGTTGGCGAGCGGCTCGCCCATGCCCATCATGACGATGTTGTTTACCAGCCCGCCCTGCGGCTTGGCCAGCTCACCGCCACTGGCCAAGTGCCAACGCTCGACGGCCAGCACTTGATCCACGATCTCGGATGCGTCGAGGTTGCGCTTGTAGCCCATGAGGCCACTCGCACAAAACTTACAACCGTAGGCGCAACCGACCTGCGACGAGACACAGATCGTGTGCCGGTCGCTTCGGTTGCCCTCCCGGCCGACGGATGCGGGAATCAACACACTCTCGATCAGCTCCCCGTCGGCGAGCCGCCAGAGGAATTTCACCGTGCCGTCCCGCGAGCGTTGCTCCTTGACCAACTCGAGTGGCTTGAGGAGAAATGAACCGGCAAGTTGCTCGCGCAACTCCTGCGGCAGATCGCTCATCTCGTCGATCGAGCTGGCACGCTTTTTATAGAGCCAGCCGAGGAGCTGCGTCACGCGGTAGCTTTTGTGCCCCCACTCGGCGAGGGTGCTCTCCACCTCCTCGGCGTTGAGCGAGCGCAGTTCTCGGTTCGGTGCTTGGATGCGGTCAGTCATTCGGTTAGATAAAATTTTTGCGTGTACTCGCGCACCATCCGGGTGGTGTCGTACTGGGCCGCCAGCGTAACCATAGCCCGCCGGATTTTCCCGATCCACGCCCTCGGGATGCCTCCATCGTCGCGGTCGTAAAAGCAGGGAATCACCTCGCCGGAAAGCACCTTATATAGGTTCTCGCTGTCCAATTTATCCTGCTCCTCGACGTTGTCAGCGTGTTCGTCGCCGCCGATGGCAAAGCCATTTGTGCCATCGTAACCCTCCCGCCACCAGCCGTCCAGGATACTCAGATTAAGGCAGCCATGGCAGGTGGCTTTCATGCCGCTTGTGCCGGAAGCCTCGAGCGGCCGGCGAGGGTTATTTAGCCAAACATCGCAACCGGACACCATCTGCCGCGCGACGTGCACGTCGTAATTCTCGAGGAACACCAGATGCCCGCTCAGCTTGGAGTGGTGACTCATGTGGATGATTTTCTGGATCAACCTCTTGCCATCGTCGTCGCGCGGATGCGCCTTGCCGGCAAAGATAAACTGCACCGGCCGCCGCAAGTCGCGGGCCAGGCTCACAAGATTTTCTAAATGGTCGAAGACCAGCGGCGCGCGCTTGTAGGTGGCGAAGCGCCGGGCGAAACCGATCGTCAACGCATCCGGGTTGAGCAGGTGATCGAACGCAATGAAGTCGCTTGGCTTCGAGCGATGCTCTTGATCCTGCAACCGCCGCCGGGCAAACTCGATCAGCTCGCGCCGCAGCCGGTAGCGTAGCGCCCAAAGCTCCTCGTCACTGACGAACGACCCGTCCCCCATGCGCGCCCAAAACTCCGGCTTGGCCAATTCCTCCTCCCAGACCGCCGCCGGTTCCGCTTGGCCAAGCTTGCGCCGCCAGAATTTTCGCACTGGCCCTTTCATCCAGCCGGCCAGGTGGATGCCGTTGGTCACGTGGCCGATCGGCACCTCGTCCACCGACGCCTCCGGATAAAGACCGCGCCACATCTCGCGGCTGACCTGCCCGTGCAACTCGCTCACGCCGTTGGCCGCGCGCGCCGCCTTGAGCGCGAGCACGGTCATGCAAAATTCCTCGTTGTCGTCGTCCGGATTCACCCGGCCAAGCGCAAGCAACTCCTTGGCGCTGACGTTGAGCTGCCCGTACAGGTGCCGCACCGCGTAATCCATCAGCTCATGACCAAAACGATCGTGACCGGCCGGCACCGGCGTGTGAGTCGTGAACAGGCACTGCCGCCTTGCTCCGGCCAGCGCCTCGTCAAAACCGGCACCCCCGGCGATCTGCTCGCGCATCAACTCCAGAGCAAGAAACGCTGCGTGGCCCTCGTTCATGTGAAACACCGATGGCTCCACGCCGAGTCGCCGCAACAGCCTTACCCCACCCACGCCAAGCAGGATTTCCTGCATGATGCGCGTCGAGTTGTCGCCGCCGTACACGCGCCGTGTGAGGTCGCGAAAGTGCGGCTGGTTCGTCGGCAGATTGGCGTCGATCAGATAAACCGGGCAGCGGCCGACATTAACCACCCAGGCGCGAAAAGACACCGGCTCGGCGGCGATCTCCACCGTGCAAACCAACGGCTGGCCGTCGTCGTCCAGCACCGGCTCGAGCGGAAGATTCTGCGGGTCAAGCTGGCTGTAATACTCCGTCTGCCAGTTCTCGGCACTGATCGCCTGCTGAAAATAGCCCTCGCGGTAAAACAGGCTGATGCCGACAAAGCCAAGACCAAGATCGCTGGCCGACTTGGCGTGGTCACCGGCCAGCATGCCCAAGCCGCCGGCCGCGATCGGCAGCGTCTCGTGAAAACCAAACTCAGCGCTGAAATACGCTACTGGCCGCCTGGCCAAGCCTGGCGCATGCTCCGCTGCCCAAGTGCCGGTCCCGCCCAGATAGGCGTCGAACTGCCGGAGTACCTCCTGCACGCGGCCGTTGAACTCCTCGCCAAGCAACCGCACCCGCAGTTCCTCGTCCGACAACTCCCGCAGCACCGCCACGGCATTGTGATAAAGGTAACGCCACGCGCGCGGCGACAGTTCCTCGAACACATCCTGCGCATCCTGGTTCCACGTCCACCACAGGTTGCGAGCCAGCCTGTTCAGGCCGGCGACGGTGGTGTCAATTTGATTCAGGGAGTCCACTCTTGATTTGTTGAGATCGGGGTTACACCCTCGACCTTGGGGCAGCATCCTATTCCCACGGAGGGTTTCCGGCAAGTTAGCTCAGCGTCATCGGGTCGATGTCGATGATAAGGCGGATGTCGTCGGGAATCTGCAACGCCTCCCGCTTGGCCGAGAGTTTGCGGCTGAGCGCGGACATCTGCGGGGTGCGCATCATGACCTGATAACGGTAGAAATTTTCGGCGCGCAGCAGCGGCGCGGGCGCGGGGCCAGCAACGACGACGTCGCGCAGTTCCCCGGCCAATTCGTCCATCTTCTTTCGCAGGTGGTCGGCGAAAAACTTGACGCGATCCTCACTGCGGCCGCGCAGCGTCAGCAACGCCACACGGCTGATCGGCGGGTAGCGCAGCTCCTGCCGAAACTCGATTTCCTGCTCGTAAAAACCTATGAAATCGTGTCGGCGCGCGTATTGGATCGATGGATGAAATGGCGTGAACGACTGCACGAATACCTCGCCCTCGACGTCGCCACGCCCGGCCCGGCCCGCCACCTGCGTAAGCAGTTGAAATGTCCGCTCGCTGGCGCGGAAGTCCGGGATGTGCAGGCTCAAGTCGGCGTGAATGATCCCGACGAGCGTCACGTTCGGGAAGTGCAACCCCTTGGCGATCATTTGTGTGCCGAGCAGGATATCGATTTTGCCGGTGCGGAAATCGCCGAGGATGCGTCGGTAATCCTCCTTGCGCTTGAGCGTGTCGGAGTCCATCCGCTTGACCTTGGCCATCGGGAAACCCTTGGCGAGGGCAGCCTCGACTTTCTCCGTGCCGAGGCCGGCGAAGCGAATCGCCGCGTTGCCGCAACCCTCCTTTGGACACTTGTTCGGCGCGGCCTCGACGTGGCCGCAAATGTGGCACATCAATTGTTGCGCGGCGCGATGGTAGGTCAGCGATACGCTGCAATTCGGGCACTCGGCGACAAAGCCGCAGTCGGGGCACTGCAACGACGACGACCAACCGCGCCGGTTGAGGAAGAGCATCACCTGCTCTTTTTTCTCGAGCCGCTGCAAAATCGCCTCGCGCAGTTGCGGCGAGAAAATACTGATGCCTTTCTCCTTGCGCGCCATGCTCCGCATATCGATCACCCGCACGAGCGGCATGTTTATGTTGTCCACCCGCTCGGTGAGCGAGAGCAGGCCGTACTTGCCCCGCTGCACGTTGTAGTAACTCTCCATCGACGGCGTCGCCGAGCCGAGCACCACCGCCGCGCCCTCAAGCTGGCCGCGCACCACCGCGAGGTCGCGGGCGTTGTAGCGCGGTGCTTCCTCCTGCTTGTACGAGTGCTCGTGCTCCTCGTCGACGATCACGAGGCCAAGCGGTTCCACCGGCGCGAACACCGCCGAGCGAGCGCCGATGACGATGCGCGCCCTGCCCTGCCGAATCTTGTGCCACTCGTCGTGCCGCTCCCCAGAGGAGAGGTGGCTGTGCAGCACGGCGACTAATGTCTGCTGCGGCCCGTGGCTGAACCGCGCCTTAAACCGCTCGACCGTCTGCGGCGTCAGCGAAATCTCCGGCACGAGCACGATGGCGCCCTGCCCTTGGCCAAGCGCGTGTGCGATCGCCTGCAGATACACCTCCGTCTTGCCGCTGCCGGTCACGCCGTGCAGTAGGAACACGCTGTCGCCTTCAGGCTCGACCTCGTCGCCGACCGGCTTGGCCAAGCGCTCCATTGCAGCGATGACCGACTTCAGCGCGACTGCCTGCTCGGAGTTCAACTCAAGCGGCTCCGACGGGAGGATGTGCTCCTTGCCATACGGATCGCGCTCGGAAATTTGCGGCGCGATGCTGACGAGCCCCTTGTCCTCCAGTTTGCGAATGGTCGATGACGTCGTGCCGGCCAGTCGCACCAGTTCCTGCAGCGGCAGCTCGCGCCATTCCTCGACAATGTTCCAAAGGTCGGTCTGCCGCTTGGTCAGCTTGGGCAACTCGCCAGGTACCGGCAGAGCTCGCACGAACAACCGCTCGCGCCACCCATCCGCCTCCTTGCGAACGGCGTCCGGCAGCACCGCCTTCATTGCCACCTCTGGGGCGCAGCAGTAATATTCGGCGATCCAGCGGACGAGCCGCAAAATCGGCGGCGTAACGAGCGTCTGGCCGCCGACCGTCTTAATGATTTCGCGGAGGTTGCCGTGCGGCGACTCGTCGAGCACCGCCGTCACCACGCCCATCACCTCGCGCGGGCCGAACGGTACCTTGACCCGCGTGCCTGAGTGGACGCTGGACTCCAACTCCGTCGGCACGAGGTAATCAAACTCCCGACGGACGGCGACGTCCAATGTCACACGAGCAACCACGCGATGTCCTGGCAGCTTGGGCCGCGGCACGGCTTTGGTGCAAGGCTGAAAAAATTTGGATGGGGATTTTCAGTTTTCAGTTGGTTGCACTTCAAACTTAAAACTCATAAAGCCCTACAGACTCAGCTTGGGCGGCTGTTCCATTACCAAGAGGCCGCCCTCGCACCCCACGGCCTGGGCGGCTTCGCCCCAGCGCTTGGCCAAGCGTAGGACGTTGGCGACATCTAGCGCGAGGTGCGGCGACGGATACTTGGCCAAATAGCTGGTACACAGTCGGAACAGTTTCCACGCCGGACGCGGACGCTTTTTTTGCAGGTGCACAAACGCGCCAGCAAACTGGATCAGGCCCTTGAAGAAATCGCCGTCCGGGCCGTTGCGATCCTGAAGCCACAACGCCTCCAAGACGTCGTGTGCCTCGTAAAATTTCTGCTCATTGAAACAGCGAAAGTACCCAGCAAAATGGGGGTCGTGCGGACCTGTTTCCACACCTTCCAGCAGCGCCGCAACCTTGTGATCCTTGCCGCTCACCAGCGGAGTTTCGCCGGGAAAAACTCCGCGATGAGATCCTCGTAATACGGCCGCAGTGCCTCGACATCGGGCGCCTTGTGGCTCTTGGTGTAGAGGTCGTAGCGATTGAACTCAAGCACCCACTTGAGCATCCCACGATCCTGCTCGTTTGTGAACTGACTGTATTCGCCCTCGCGGTGCCAAGGGTAAAAAGAGTGGTATCGCAGCATGTACTGCGCCTCGAGCGGCATGTGATCCTTCGTGACATGGTAGATGTACTCGTCGTGCCCCCACGAAAGCATCACTTTATCGAGTCCGCATCCCTCCTCGTAGATTCCCAGAGGCGTTTGCAACCCAGCATCCTGTTTATCAGGGTTGTCGTCAAAATAATTGGGGAACACAATTTTGTCGGAGAAAGCGCACCCGACCGGGAACGTGTCGCCGACGACAGCCCATTGCGGTTCGCCGAATAGGCACAGCACCTTGCCAAGGTCATGAATTAAACCGGCGAGGATGAACCAGCGAGGGTGCCCGTCGCTGCGAATCTGCTCAGAGGTTTGCAGCAGATGAGCCAACTGCGACAGGTCGGTGTCCGGGTCACTGTCATCAACTAGTGTATTAAGAAACTCGGCCGCCTCCCAGACACTCATTTCGCGGCGCTCCAGATTGAGGTACTCATCCCGTTTTTGGCGGACAAAATCGAGTGTCTGTCCCTGATGGTTGAGGCGGTAAAAATCGCGCACAGACGAACGAGCCTCCGTCTCATAGTCGCGAAACTGCTCCTCGGTTTTGTCCTGGTTGGTGCCGACCAGCGACTCGGCGTCCGCCGGCTTGGGATAACGCTCCTTCACAAAGTCGTCCCATTCCTCAAGGTCCCCCAGCGGGTTTTGAGGATCAGTTGGTTTGCCTGGTATCGTCATGTCTCTGGTTCAGTGAAAACTGACCGAACGCCCTCATGTTGTCAAATCCGGCCGGTCAATTCAAATCGATGCTCAGGGTGGCGAGGATCATGTTGGCGTTGTAATCGTGCGCCCCGTTGGCGCTGGGTTCGTCGTTGTTGAACCAGCCGTACTGCACGTTGAACATCGCCGTCTGACCTAGCCGATGCCGGATGCCAAGTACGATGCCGTAGCGCTCGGCGTCCAGCCCGTAGGCGATCGCGCCGGGAAGATTCGAGCCACCGTAATCCACCCGATAATATGAGCGCACCAATGTCAGGTCGGTCGCCTGGCCAAGCGCGTAGCTGAGATGATCGGCGTAAAACCAAACGTCGCCCTCGAACGGCTGCAGGCCAAGCGCCGGCGACTCAATGGTGCCGGACCACGTATCCGTGTAGCCGATACTTGTGGTGGCAACCAAGCGGGAGTGTGGGATTGAGACGATCGACAAACTGAAGACGTCCGACTCGTGTTTACCTGCCCAATGACGGCCACCGTCGCGGCTCGGGCCGCCCCACGGCTCGTTGAACGACTGCGTGTCCAACTCGTAGTCGGTGCGATGCCGCTCCCACCGGAAGCCGGGTAGGAATTTCGGGAACCGCCGCCAAGTGAAGCCAAGGTCGATCACGTCACCACGGGCGCGGCGGCGGTTAATGTGCGCCGGATAGCCGTTGCCGGATTCGTCCGACAGATCGGAGTCAAGCGGATGCTCATAATCGCTGCGCGAGTCGCGCCACTTATAGCCGCCGCGCACGAGCCACTCGGTGCTCGGCGACCACGCGAACCCGGCACGATATTGTGCCAGACGGCCGATCTCGTCGGTCTCGCGCATGAACCCCTCCGCGCCCCACTCGCTGTCGATGTGCCCGTCCTCACGCAGGTCGATGCTCTCCTGTCGCAGGCGCGCGCCGAGCGTGAGTACGGTGTGATTCAGGCCTGTGTAGCTCAGTTGCATGTTGCCCTCAACGCCGGTGCGATCCTGTCCCGACGCAAATCGTGCCGGCGACGACCCCAGTGCTAAGCCGGTGGCGATGCCCTCCCGCCGGGTTGATTCGCCCTGCACGCCGCCACTCAGCGTGAGGTTACGCCACGGCCCCATCAGCGTCGACGCGTTGAGGAGATGCGAACGCTGCTTTGTGCGAATGGCGTTGCTGCGGTCGCCCATCCACGGCGCCTCGCCGGGGTCGTTCGGCGACAGGGAAACGACCTCGAGTCCCGCGGCACCGTCAAACTTGGTGAAGTGGTGACCCAGCGACACACGCCACCAATCCTTCAACTGCCGCGTCAGCCGCAGCGAGTTCGCGCCGCGCTCGAACTCCCGCTCCTCGCCGATCTGCGTGAGGTAGTCCGGATTGGCCCCGGTCGCCGGCAAACTAAAAAACTCGGCATGTCCACGCTCCATTGCCAACTCACCGAACTCGATCGTCAACGCGTCCTCGATCTGCGTGTCATCGAACTCATGTTCGGCACGGAGCGACAGGCGATGAATCGTCTCATTCACGGACTTGGTCGCCGGATAAATGGCGCGCGTCTCAAATTCGCCGACCGGCACGCCGCCCCACTGCTGCGTGGCCAAGCGGCCGTTGCGGCCAAGGCTTTCGAAGGTGAAATCGAGTTTCGGCGCGTCGAGCTTGGCCAATCCGGCGGCGAACCAGACACGATCGTGGTCGAGGTGCGGCGCATTGGCCAAGCTGAACGGCGAGTGCTCCATGCCGTCGAGCCAGCCACCGGAGCTGAGCCCGAACTCGCGCCATGACTCATAGCCGACCTCCACGTAATCCAAACCGGGGCGTTCAATGCGAAGGCGCGTCAGGTGATCCTCATCGCCGCCAATGAAGCGGCCATCGAACTCGACGTTTGCTCCGCTCTTGGTCTGGCCGGTGGCCGTCACTTGGCCAAGCCCGAGCGAGAGTCCCCCGGTCATTCCCCAGTGTTGGCGGAACGACTCCTCGCTGCCGCTGATCGTGATGTAGCGCGCCATAGGCGCAGCAGTGAAAACCGTTTTAGTCGGCTCTGACCACGCCACGCCCTGATCGATCCAGCCGCGAATCAAGCTGATCTCGTCGCGGTTCAGGGTAGGGGCCTTGCCTTCCGGTGGCATCTCCAAATCCTCGACCAAGTCGGCGATGTAATGGACGAGCGAGCTGTTGGCGCTGTCACCGGGGAGGATCGCCACGCCGAGTTCGCCGCCTTTGAGCGCCGAATCGCGGCTAGTCATCCGGTAGTCGCTCTTAGGCCGATTGTCGCCGTGGCACTTAAGGCAGGAACGCTCCAGCAACGGCAGGATGTCAGTGGCAAAATCGACCTTGCGCTCGGCAGGCATCGGCAGTTTGCTGATATCAATCGGCTCCTGTGCCCCCGCGCCCACGCCACTCAAAAGGATAGCCAACAGCGTTCGCATCAGTACAACAGGCGCGGGCTGAAGTTGGAGCCGTGCACGGCCGAGTGGCAACCGGCAGACCAGCAGGTGCCTCCACGTAGAAAGCCGGTGTGATCCGTCTTGCCAATGAACACCCCGGCACCGCCGGTTTGGATTTGCGCGTGGCAACGAAGGCAGAGGTTGGCGTCACGCTGGATGAGCAGGCCGCGGTTCATTGCGCCATGCGGCTTATGGCAACTCATGCAACCCTCGCGTAGCGCCTCGTGCTCAAATACATGCGGCGCAGACTGTTCCTTGTGGCACTGGACGCAGACGGCGTCGCGCTGTTGCAGCCCCAGCCCGCCGGCGGGCTGGTGGATTTTTTGGCCGTGCGGGTCGTGGCAATCGATACAGGTCATGCGCCCTTCGAGTACGCGGTGATGATGCGGCATCGTGAACTCGCCGTGGGTCGAGATATGGCACTTGAGGCAGGCCAGCGGGTCGTGGCGCGGATTCACAATGTCTGCCGCCAAGCCGGTCTCAACGTGTTTGCTGCCGGCGCCGTGGCACGATTCGCAACCGGCCACCTGTGCCCAGTGAGCGTCGTCGCCGCGATAAAAACGGCCGTGAGCACTGCTGGGGAAGTCGCCATGGATTTTCTCGTGGCACTCGGCGCAGGCCTTGTTGCCGACGAACTTCGCCCCGGGAATCTGCGGCGGCGCGGCCAGGGTCACGGGAGCGTATTGAGTCGTCGTGCACGAAATTAGGATGGCGCTGGCCAGGGCGAGACATAGCAGCGCCGGGAAATTCAACAACCACCCCAGCGTTTGTCGAATTCGGTTGGTTTGTGTTCTCATCGGTGACACCACCGCTGTCTGGCCAAGTGGCTGGCCGAATCGATCAGCGGCCGTTGGTGATCTGTTTCACTCGGTAGTACCGCTCGCCAAACCATGACCGCTCCGCATGGAAGACCACCCCGGACGAACCGGCGCTTTTCTCGTGCACCGATACCCAGTCGATAAGGTTTTTGGACGACTCGAGCACGTAAAGCTCGCCCGGCACGCTTGGCCAAGCGAGGCGCACAGTCGGCGGCCAGAATTGGCTTTCGATCTCCAGTTCGATCGGCAGCGGGGATATCAAGTGATCCTGCTCGTCAGCCAAAGTAGTGTACAGGGTGAACTCACTTGGCGCGTCGCCGACGGTGTTGACCTGCACCACCCAGTCGCCCTCGAGGCTTGGGATGGTGTCATCTTCGCGCAGAACGATCTGCTCCGGTGCCGGGCCAAGGTGGATGCTGTTGCGGTAGTGCAAGCCGTCGGTGCTGATCAACTCGATGTCAGCATCGGCAGTGAGGCCGGTGGCCTCGAGCAACGCCGCCGGGGTGCCGGCCGGGATGCTCCACAAAAAGCGTGTAGGCGTGCCCGGCTGGGACTGGAATAACTCGCTGCCGGTAGCGTTGGCCAATCGTATGATGTCGCCGGATGCATTCGGTGGAGAACCGCCGCCGCAGTCGCCGTCCCACTTGGCCACAATGTCGTACAAGGCGCGCTCGGTGACGTTGGTATCTGTTTTTTGAACTGTAAGGTAGAGCAACTCGCCCGGTTGCAGCGGCAGATGGCCGGTGTCGCCGATGACGAGATTGGCAAAATAGGAGTCGTTCATGTCCACCTGGATGTAATCGTCTGCTTTGGTGTCCCCGGATGGGAAGCCGCCGTAGCTGGCAAGCAGGGAGACCTTGGCGTTTCTACGCTTTTTCACGGAGGACAACTCGACAGTCAGCTTGCTCGAGTCGCTGCACGTCTCGACGGTCCAGTAGTGAGTCTCGTTGTCATAAATCCTGCCACGAACTTTTTTACCTTCCTTGAGTGCCTCGGCTGTGTCGTCACGAGTGTATGGCTTGCCACCTTCGGGGGTGACCTCGGTGTCCTCCACCTCACTGCCCATAATTTTGATGTACCAACTAATAAGCATCGGCTCGATCTCAGTATCAGTATCATCAAGGCCAACCCGGCGATCCCGAACTTCAAGCACCCAGTCACCCATGGCGCGTTCGCCGCTCAGGACATCAAGCGCCTCCTCGGCAAGGTTGTGCGGCCCAGGCCCGATCAATTCGACCGTGTCGAGCCGCACAGCGGCACTCTCGGTGCGGATCGTCAGCGGCGTGGAAGAGCGCGCGGCGGTGAAGCGCACCGTGTTGGTGACCCAATCAGCGCTTTGCGGGATAGCGTTGGTCAGGCTGATCGCGCCCTCAACACGATTGGTGACCACACCGCCAAGCAAGTACTCGGCGTCATCTCCGGCGGCGTGGGTAACGAAACTAAGTCTGTAGTCCTGGCCAACCGCAGTGGGCAGATCGCGCCAGATGGCACCCCCCTCCTTCGCCTCGGAAGCGCTGTCGTAGGAGAGCATCGCGTAGTAGTTGCCACTGTGCGCCCCGATGCTCTGGCTTACTCGCACCTTTGAGTTGATTACTGTCCAGCCATCGACGATGTCATTCGTTTTAACCAATCCGACTGTCTCACCCTCAAACCCGCTGAAGAGCACCTGCTCCTCCTCCTTGGCGTACGGCGCGTGGCCGAACTTCATAGACGCCTTGGCCAAGTTCTCAAGTTCGGAAAACACAGCGTAAAGATTGGCCGGTGTGACCTCGTCTAAACGCACGCTATCGAGCATCACCGCGTATACGTCAGGCTCAAGTGACTGGAATCGGATTTGCGTGTTGGCCGACTTGGCCGTGAACACCACGTCCTGCATCTGCCATGAGAGTGTGTTGTTAGCCGCCTCGATCGACGCGGTGACCGTCAGGTTGGTCACAGAACCGACGAAAACCTTCATCTCCAGCGGTTCATCGGCGTCAGGATTCTTGGCGTAGGCAAACTGCAGGCGATACGTCTTGTCCGCCTCTGTCAGGGCATTGGTCGAGATGGTGCCAGGCTCGAAACCGTTCATCTCGAGAAACTGGACACCTGAGTGCGCCTTCAAGCCAGCTACCTCGCCCGAGCGGTAAGCGTACACCTCACCGCTTTCGAGTTCCCAACCAGAGTGGAACATCGCCGAGTCGTCGATGAAATCGTTGTCCGCAGACTCGAAGCCGTCCTCGAAAACCGGAACTGTTCCGGTCTCCTCGGTGAGCATCATACCGTAGGCGATGTTGGTGTGACCACGGTTCTCGGCAAGCAATAGTCGAGTGCCCTGCGGGCTCACAAGGTGCAGATCCAGATCGGCAAGGCGCGGGTGGTCGATCCGTACACCAATCTCGGCGGAGCCAACTAAAAAATCGTTGGTCACAGTCAGCCGCGAGGTGGTGACGATGTCGTCATCGATCGTCTCCGGCCCGTCGCTGACCAGATTGATCGTATTGTCCAGCGAGATGTCGTACTCGAAAATGACCTTGAGGTGGAAATCGACGCCGGTGATCTCCGGGTTGTCGATGGTGACGAACCAGCGCCCCTCGATGCCCCTCGGCGAGTCGTTCAGCCCGTAATGCAGCTCACCCCGTGGCGGGCTACCGTCCCATTCAACGATATCGTCTTCAGTTCCAATCTCTCCGTCCGGGCCAGGTAAAATTGCAGCATCTACTGTAGATTTGTCGTACTCTTTTTTGTCCAAATCCGGCTCGATGTCCTTGCGGATGTAAACATCCACCGGGCCGGTCATCTCGGTCAACTGCACGATCATGTTGGTGGCATTGAACGGCACTTCCACCAGGAAATCCTTACTTTCATCCGGGTCAAGGTGAACATCAATGCCACGATCTCCGATCAGGCTTAAATCTGGAATTGCATCCACATTCACATTGAGATGCTGCACCAGGCCTGTGAAGGACAATGCACTGTCCACGATGTCAAACTGCCATACGCCCATGGCCGGTTGCCACTTGAAATCATTCAGGCTGCCCGGGCCATCTGTCGGGATGGATCCCGGCATAACGCTGGCGGGAACCGACTCGTCGTCGTAAATGAACACGAAATCGGTGGGGTACGGCTTGCCGGTGACGAGTTCGGCCAAAGTGTGATTATTCAGGACGACGGCGTCCCGGTTGTGGCTCAATTGACCCCACAAATCGCCAACCTCCTCGTGATGTATTATGCTCGTCGCCGTCACTTTGCGGACGGTGTCGTAAGGCATACCTGTGTAGATGCCGAACACTGAAACGCCTCCCGGGTTGGCCGCCGAGCCGTCCGGGATGATCGCCGGCATCGGCATCATCAACAGGTTCCCTTCGTCCATGAAACCGTTCGCGTTATCGGTCGACAAACCGACCAGACCGAACTCGGCCGCCATCTGGTCCTCAGACTTGACGCCTATGTAAAACACCTCGTCCTTGCCCACCTTGGCATCGTCGAAGGTGATGTATTCTGTGCCACCGCGCCCGGTCGAGCGGAATGCGGCGTCGAGCACGGCCGGCTCGAGATTGGTCAGGTTCGAGTCGCGCGACACGTACAGGTCGATGTCCGCCTCACGGTAACGCGGCGTGGACAGATTCGGCGACATGAAGGTGATGAATGCCACATGCCGGCCGAAGCTTGGCTGGTTATTGTCATCATCATCGTCGTCGGTCGCCGGGACGCCGGGCGTGGTGCCTGATTGATTCGTCGTCTCCGGCGGTGCGTTAGTGAAGGTGTAAAAATGCCATTGATTGGTGATCCCCCGGCGGTTGGCGAACACGGTGTGGCTTGGGTCGTTCGTCTTCGCCAGGGGAGAGTTGGCGCCTACACGCTGGTTAAGCATCGGCATGCCGTTGGTCAGGGTAGTGATGGCTGGCAGCTCGATCTCCTCCGGCTTGTCCTCCTTAAGCAGAAAGGCATCCTTCACCTCCGGGTTGGCGCTGGACATCACGAGCGCGAAATCCTGCACTACGTCAACGTGGTCGGCACGTGTGTCGGCATCGTAAAACGCCGACAACGAATCGACATTCACCCGGCGCGCGTAGACGGTGATGCGGTATTTCTCCGCGCTTGGCTCCTCGATGAAGACGTTCTCGACGTTGTTGATCACGTCGTTGGTCAAGCCCATCGTGCTGTAAACGGACGCGCCGATGTTGTTGCCGTAATAGACCTCGTTGGTGTCGGTCGTTGTATCCGCCGGCTCGTCGTCGGGGTCGACGGGATCCAGCGGGGCGCCTTGGCCAAGCGGTGAATCCGAGATCGGCGTAACGATCAAATCGAGGTCGTTGACGAGCTTGACGGCGGCGTTGGGGTTGCCGGGCGGGTCGGTCCACGCCAGCGTGAAGCGCAGCGGGTAGTGCATCGCGTTGGTGCCCAGGGTGATCTCCCACGAGCGGCTCTCGCCGGTGGCCAGCGCGTTGGTCAGGCTCTGGTCGATGAATTGCATTGGCCAAGCGGCCTCGTCGTTGGGGTTCTCATCAGCCAGAGCCGGCACAGCGCGGCCAAGGTTCGGGAGGCCCCAGCCTTGGTGGTTCACCGTGCCGCGGACGTTGTGATCGTACCGGGCATCGACCGACTGCGCGCTGTTGATCAGCAACGCCTTCATCAACGCCGGGCTGTTGGTCCGCTTGTTGCGGCCAGTGAGGCGGCGGTGGTAAAATTCCTCCATCAAGGCCAGCATGCCGCTGATCGCCGGGGCGGCCACGCTGGTGCCGGATTCATACCGGTACTGGTCGCCGAGTTCGTCATTTTGTTTCTCCAGCGCGTCGGCGTCCGCCTGCGCGTTGGTGGAGGTGATCGAGTTTTTCCAGTCGGCGGAACGGGTGGAAATAATGAACGTGCCAGGCGCGACCAGATCCGGCTTGAACCGGCCGAACGCCCCCTCGATGCCGATGCCGACATTGCCCCGACTCGAGAATGCAGCGACTTGATTGTCAGAATCCGACATGCCAGCGAACGGCGTGTTGGTGGTCGTGGTGACTTCCTCCTTCTCGACCTCGTTGCCATCCTCGTCGGTCTCGGTGACAGTGTTGGTGACACTGGTGTACGACTCGGCGACGACCTCGCGAAGCGTCTCGATCGCGCCAACGGTGATCACGTTCTTGGCCGTGCCAGGCGCAGTGATGGTGTTCGGGCTGGCGTTGAGGCCGTTGTCGGTGCCTGAACCGGAGTTGCCGGCCGGGAACACATAAATCACCTGCTGATCGCCGGGCTGCTCCGGCAGAGCGTCTCGGGTGGCGGCGTCATAGCTGGCCGCCGCCCACGTGTAATCGCTTTCATCCTCGTATTCCCAACTGTTATTTGAAATCAGCGTGTATTTTTGCTTGGGACTTTGGAAGTAATGGTAATCAGCCGACTCGGTCTGCAGCCAGCGATCAGATACATGATTATTCACGTTGCTATCACTATACTTGAGTACGTGCAGCTTGGCCTTGATCGCCATGCCCTTGAAATCGGGATCCTCGAACGAGCCGGGCGGCGGGTTGGTCTTGATCGTGTCCGAGCCGACGCCGTCCCCGGCGATGATGCCGGCCACAAAGGTTCCGTGGCCGTCGGGGTCCTTGCCCTCGCCCGAGCCCTTGATCCGCTTGCCAAACGCGGCGTGACTACCGTCCACACCCGTATCGTTGACGTTGACGTAAATACGATTGCCTGTCAGGCCAAGGTGATTCGTGCTCCACACCTTGGTCACTTCGCCATCGACGTTGGTCTCAGCGTTGAAAACATCGACACCCAAACGCGGCCGAGTGAGGTCGTTGGCCAGTCGACGTTGCCGATGTCGCTCAAGTCCCTGCACCTCGGTCAGACGGGCCAAGGCGGCCAGTTTGTCGGCGGGCACGCGAGCCACGAGTTTGGCCCCGAACGGCGTGCGATCCTGCGACAATACCTCGACACCTAGCTTGGCCAGGCGCTTGGCCGCGGCAGGCTCGCTGTTCGGGAACAACACCACATTAAGCAACGCCCTCTCCGGCAGCGCCTGGCCGGTGAGCGCCATCTCAAGCAGTTTCATCTCCAGCTTGTAATATGG
Organism: uncultured Verrucomicrobiae bacterium; assembly: GCA_937770485.1. GTDB lineage: Bacteria > Verrucomicrobiota > Verrucomicrobiia > Limisphaerales > UBA1096 > UBA1096. The sequence continues at coordinate 94,891 of CALJHX010000020.1, forward strand.
CTCGAACGCCAGCACCGACTGCGTGCCGGACCAGTTGGCCAGACGCGACGCGCCGACGGCGTCCACCCGCACGAGGTAGGCATTATTCGGAATGTACGAGATGATTTTGCCGCCGCTCGCGGAGATGTGCCGCCGGAACGCCGCCGTGGCCGGACCGCGCGACTGTACGATGTACGTCAGCGGATCGCCGGTAGTTTTTAATTCAGCTGGGATTGCCAGCCTGGAGCCAAGCGCGGTGTCGATGAAGGCGTTTCGCAGCAGCACCGCCGTCTCGTTGCGGACGAGTTCGCCGATCGGCGCGTCAGTGTTTTTGAGCCGGAACGGGAACGGGGTATTCGCGGCAACCGGCACCGGCAGCGCAACTGCGGGCGGACTGGCCAAGCGGGCGGACTGGTTCGTTGGCGCCTGGCCAAGCGCCAGACCGGCAGGTGATGCCTCGCGGGCAACCGGTCCGCGGCTGATGCCAATGTAGGCCAACGCGGCAATGAGTGCCGTCAACAAAACCGCGGAGAGTGTTTGCCTGTTTTTCATCCTACGCTATTCCTCTGCCAACACCTGGTAATCCTCGATCACTGCGCGAAACACTTTATTGGTGCCCTCCCATTGATCCTCGAGTTTGTAAGTGGTCTTGGTGAATACCTCACCCACAACGGCGTAGTTGGTGCACATTTGATAGTACTGTCCGGGGCGGGTCACAATCGAGTTCTCCGCCGGCTTGAGCGCCTGGCCGAACGCATAAACGGTGATCCTCGGCTCGTCCTCCTTGAGGAGCGACAATATTTGCTGCGGAATCCATTCCATCACGTTCTCGTGGATGGCGTACTTCTGCTGTTCGGTCGGAACACCTTTCAAAGCCATCTCCATCGGGTTGATGTTCAGGAAGGGCGAAAACTCGGTCAGCGTAGGCGTCGACAAAACATCGCCAAGCGTACGGAACCCACCCTTGGCCAGGCGTGCCTGATTCATCCCGTAAATGACATTGGAGCGGCCATTGATCCACATTGTCTGCTGCCCGTGCGTACCGTTGAGGATCCAATCCAGTTGAGGTGAGGTCGGCTGTATGAGGTGCGCCTCCTCCGCCGTGCCCATCTCCGCAACGTACGCGCCAAGGGTCGGGCTGTCCGGCAGGGAGTTGGACAAAACGGTCAATCCGCTGAACACCGCCGACCATGCGGCGGCGTTGGTCTGGTTCACGGAGAGCAGCCCGGTGGCGGCGCTGGCGTTAGGTGCGGTGGTGAAGAGTTGCAGCAACCGCCAGTCGTTCGTCGGATGGGTGGTGCTCAGCCCAAGCAGCGACGTCGCCAACAGCGGATGCGTGCCAGCTCGGTATTCCTGGAGGTTAACAAGGCCATCTATGTCGGGATCGAGGTAAGCATCCTGTTTTTGTGGATTGAGGCCGTAAAGAGTTTCCCAATAATCGGGCATGCCGTCCCGGTCGCGGTCGAAGCCCTTCATCAGGTTGTGCGTGCCGAAGCTGCCGGACCACGACCACCAATTTGTGAGCGATGCCACCCCTGACTTGAGATACATCGTCTGCCACGACGTGCCGCGGTGCACCCGCCCCAGCCAGCCGATACCGGGGAACTTGTTATCGGGAAACTGCCACGCGTCACTGTTCACAATGAGCGGATCCTTGGCGTAAAAGTTGTAGGCGTTGACATCGGTCAACTGCCCTCCCCCGCCCCACGGCCGGTACCGCTCGTTGATCAGCCCAAGGTTGCTCCCGGGCAGCGGTGTGTTAGGCGGCCGCAGATAAACCACGTTGTTCGTGCTGAACCGGTCGGTGATAATCGGGTCGGTCAGGTCGTTGACCGTGTAGTGTACGAGCGGGTCGTTGGCCTGCCACGAGGCGCGCTTATAAATCTTACGGGTCGGGGTGAAAGGCGCCTGCTTGCGAATCATGTCGGACGGGCGGCGCGGACGGTTCCGACCACGCAGAAAGTCGTCGAAATCCTGAATTGCCTTGGCCTTGTTCCGGCCGGCATAGGGGTCGCTGTTGTAGCTGCGCCAGAACGCCGTGCTCACTGGTTTTTGGCCACGGGCCACCTGAATCTGGTTCATAACTCCAAAGGTCGGGCTACGGTTGCCCTCGCTGGAGTCCACCCGGTTGGTTTCCCAAAAAGCTCCCTCAGACAGGTTACCACTGCCGAACAAGCTCGACGCGGCACCTGTCTGGCCAGTGGTCAACTGCGTGATATCCATCGAGGTGACTAGATTATCGAGGTTCACCGCGTCCACCACGCGGTTCAATTCGAGATCGACGAGGAAATACTGGACACGGTTGGTGATGTGCAGCTTCCAGTCCGGCACGGCGAACCCTGCTTCGAACACGTTGGTGAAAGCGCGGTTGGCCGGGAAGAAGCGCTTGAGGTCGGTGCTGTAGATTGAGTTGGTAATGGTGGTCGCCGCCGCATTCAACGGCACCTTGAATTCGCGACCGCGCCATTTTTTTTGCAGCCTGGTAAATTTGTTAAACGGAGCGGAGACCAGGTTCGTGAGCAACCTTGGTAACGCGACGCCTGACTTGTTCGTGACACTGTGGTCCCACAGCCCGATCTGGTATTGATGCCGAATGTCCATGGCAAGCCGGCGAGGGTAGTCGTTCGTATAGGAGTTCCAGCCCTCGATGCCAAACACGTTGGTGATGCCAAGGGTGTACATCTGGTTCGTCCGCCAGTTGCGGCTCATTTCCGGGGGAGCGTTGGCCAAGGTGCCCTTGTTGACCTCGAGCCGGCGCGACACCTGCACGATCGATTCCACCGAGTATTCGTTGAAGTTGGGTAGGCCCTTCTTCGCGCCGACGATCCACGGCACGCCGTGAATGTTGATGTGTAGATCGGTGTCGAACTGAAACTGCGGTCTAAGCACCACATTGGCGAGCTTCATGAAACTCTGCCGGCGTATCCTCTGCCAGTCATTGGTCACCTCCGTGTAACGGGAAATGAACACGCCGGAGCCACCGGCCGGGTTGGCGTACTTGCGGAACACAGGCCGCATGACCGTCGGCGGGTTGGGATAAACCAGTTGATTGGTGGTCGCGTCGTAAATATTCGCCGCAACCTGCAGCAACCGGTGCACCTCCGGCGTGTAGGCGTTGGCCGGAAAAAGCTGGATGCCGCTCGATACGCCGTTAGTCGGGTTGAACACGCCCTGGTTTTGCGGCACCGGGAACAGCGGATGCTGCAACCCGGCGATGCCGATGTCTGGGTTCACCACCTTGCCGCCGATGAAATATCCGGTGGCGGTGTTCCCGGTGGCTGGATCGGTTGCGCTTTGCGAAACCACGCTAGCCCTAAGCATCGCGTGGGCAGCCCTGTTAATGAACTCGTCAGCGGTCCAGTTGGTCTGCGAGTTGTGCCCCGTGAACCAGTCATTGGCATAATTAATGTTCAACTTACCACGCAACGCCGGCTCGGAGTCCACACCCATCTGGCTCAACAGCCGGTAGTAGGTGCGGCGTTCGTAGGAGTCGAGGCGCTTGCGCGTGTAAATCGACTTGGGCTGGACGTTCATTGCCTGACGCAAGCGCGACACGAAGTTGTTCGCCCGCTGAGGTTGCTCGGCATAGGGCTGGAAAGATAGCAACTGCTGCACATCGGTGAAGCGGCGCGGATTCTCAGCACCGGGCCAAGGGGCAATGACCGGGTCGACGCGCAACCCATCCTCGCTGTCCAACGTCGGGGTGCTGTTTAGAACGAGTGGACCGTCCGAGTAGTCGTCCACCAGATTGTAGCCAAGCCTTGGTGCCTCGCTTGATGGTAGGCCAAGAGAGGGGATCATCCCGGAGAGATTGCGCCGAGATCCGTAGTAGCGGTGCATCATGATATCCCGAGCGTCGGAAAAGGACCAGCGGTCGGCTCTCGGAAAATCCAATCCCTTGGGATTGATTGGGCGCGAAATCCAGTCGTAGAAGTATTGCCACTGAATCGGATTCAACTGCCGCAGAAATCCGGCCATGTTCAGTTCCCATGAGCCAACCCCCTGGTTGCGCATGTAGAGGTACTGGTTGCCCCGACCCGCGGGTGTGTCGAGCCTCGGGTTCATCGGCTCACGTGCCTGGTTGTGAATGTGGTTGATGTCCAGCGAGCGGCCAGTCGGCAGGATCATGTAGGCGAAACGCCCGATGAAGCGGTTGGTGGGACCGTGCGCGAAGGCGGGGCTTTCCAACTGGCCGATCCACTCGGGGTCACCGATGAAGTGGTCGGTGGCAAACCGGCCATCGGAGGCCACCAGCGGGCGGCCCTGCCAGTTGGTCACCCCAAGCAACCCACTCGGCTCATAGGCTCGGTTGCGGTTCAGGTCGAGGTAGAACCGGAAGTCCTCAGCCACGCTGTAGTTCTTGGGCCGCCAGCCAAGCGCGTTGGTGTCCACATACACCGGCGGCCTCGCAAGCTCCTGCAGGTTGGCCAGATTGATCAGCAAGTCATCCGGCGTGAGCGACCTGCCGTTCGGGTACACGTAGCTGACGTTCGTCGGCGAAACTTTGCCGGGCACGAATCCAAATCGGTTGTAATAGTTTGTCGAGACCGAGAAGTCGTAGGCCAAGGGATCCTGCGTAGCCACCATCTGGCCAACCACTTTTGCCAACGCGCTGGCGGCGGCAGTCTCGGCCATGAGTTTGGCGCTGATCTGGTCAGACACAACTGTCACCGAGGCCCGCTCCCGGCTGCTGATACCGAGGAACACCACCGTCATCGCAGTCACCATCCCCAGCATGATCAGGGTGATAACCAGCGCCGCGCCTTGTTGTGTCCTGAATCGATTCACTTCGTGTCTCTGATGGGAACCCGCTGCCGGAACAGGGTTACTTTGCCAATCTGCCGACCAAGGAAGTTGGCGCGCACCTCCGGATTCGGTGGCAGTGACCGAACCTGCTTGAGCACCCGGGGTGCAATCACCGCCATTTCCACGTCGAAATAACTCGGCAACGCCCCATAAAACTGGGCTTGGCTCTGGGCGTAGCGGTCCTGCATCAGCGTCCCGTCCACGGGCCGGTTAGTATTCATCTGGAACAGCGCTTGGCCAGCCGCACCGCGCCTATCGAGATTCAGGCCAAGTGGATCGTAAAAGATTCGGCCATGGCCAAGCGGACGCCCCAACTGGTCGTACGGCGTGATGCGCAGGTGGATCACCCCGTCGGTGATCGGCTCAAACGCTTCGGCGGAAGTGTTGGCGACCGGCTCGAAGTAAAAACGGTTGAAAATCCCGGTCTTATTGAGCAGCGCTTGGCCAGGCGCGGTGACTCGCAGCGTGCCGTTGGTGCGGTACCGGGCGAGCGTGCCGACGCCGCTGTCCACATCGATCACCCGGTAACTGGTGACATGAAACCCGGAATCGCCGCGGCTGGTAAAGGTGAAGTCCTGCAGGATGTTCGTCCGAAACCCCTGCTCAATGGCCCAGGCATCGCTCACGGGCGGCATGGCATCAGACTGGTACGCCATCCGCAGCGCAACGCTTTCACCCGGCGTGACGCGTGAAAAGAAACTCTTGCTGCCGGAGTAGGTGAGCTTCGTCTGCAAATCGGTGATGGCCGGGTAACCGCTGACCTCCATTTGCGACAGCTCGCGGACAATCATCTCCATCGCGGCGCGCCCGCCCTCGTTCACGTCCACCTGGGAGGCATTCTTGCGCAGGGCCATTTGCGTCTGGTTGAACAACGCATAAAGCACGTAGATGACGAGCGTCATCACCGACACGGCCACCAGCAGCTCCAGGATGGTGAAGGCCCGGCGGCTGCTGGCCCACAAGCGGGCGTTGTCGTGTCTGCTGTTCATTGACTTCGGACCACCTTGGGGACGCTGAACTTGTTTGGCTCAAAAAAGAAAAACGGCGAAGTGACATCCTCCTGAAACTGACCCGTCGCCATGTCCAGCGGGTTGAGCAGGTTCAGGTTGCGGTTGACCAGGCGGCCGGCAACGACGGTGCGGAAAACCTTTTTGTTCGGCCCCGGCCGCTCCTCGTCACCAAATTTGTATTCCGGCCACTGGAAGGTCAGCTTGATCTCGTAAAAATTCAGCTTGCTGAACCGGTTCGCATCAAGTTCGAGCTTGTCACCGATGTTGTCCCACACCCGGCCGGTGAGATCCCCCCAGTCCCCCGACGTGCGGATCGGCCTCACCTCGGAAGTCAGTCGATAGGAAAAAGCCATCTCCTTGGCGGCTTCGCCCTTGTCCACCGCGCTGCCGCTAATCGCGCGAACCTTGGCCCGGATCAGGTTGTACTCGCCGGATCGGGTATCCACCTGCGGCCAGTTCCTGACCGTAACCGGCCCCACCAAGTCGGCCTGCACCGGCATACTCAACAACCCGACAATCGCCGCCCCCTGCACGCCCCTTGGCAACTCCATGTGACCGTCTCCCGCCCCAGCCGGCAACGGCTCCCATCGATAAACCTGTGAGCTGGAACTTCGTATCTCAATGAACGTAATGTGCTCAGCGAGCTCGTTCATGCCTGTGGCACCGCTCCGGATCGCCTCCATCCAGTACATGCCGTCCTGGTTAATGATGGTTTCCTCGCGATTGTCCTTTTGCACGTTGATGCCGATCGGCAGCACGCCGATGATGGCAACCAGCGCGAAGGCAATGATGCCGAGGCAGATCGCCAGCTCAACCATTGTGAACCCGCCCCGGCCCCGAAGATATGCCGCTTTGTTGTTCCGCAGTTTCATTTCGAATCGACCGTCGCCGCCGCTGCCGTCTCCACCCGAGCACGACCGGTGATGTGGTTTACCACGATCTTGGAGTGGTACCGGTTTTTGCGTCTGAACAGATCCCAAGTCATCCCCTGTTTCTCAGCAGATGGCATGTCATTCCAAACTTCAATAAGTCGCGCCTCGTCATCAAATCCGCCAGTGGCCAGCAGATCTGGCCGGCCGGAGCGGTAGTTGCCAAAACGGTCCCGATCATGAAACAAACTGCCCTCGACAAACGGGATGATTTCGTTCCGACCCGCCGGCACGAGCTTGCCGAAACCGTTACGCTTAACCAGTTGCCCTCGGGAATTGAAGGCCACATGCGGCAGCCGCGCCGGGCTACTGTCCGCCAGCGGAAACGGGATCAGCGGCATCTGCGGCGTGTGGCCGAAAAAATGGTCCTTCTGGAAGCCGTCAGTGTATTCGTCGCCTCGCCTGTACTCATTCTCCCCCTTGCGCCACGCCATGAATTTGTAGGGCGCGATGAGCATCCCGGCGGGCAGTCTTTTCCATTCGGTGAGGTAGTTGGGGTGGCTCTGCCCGGGCTGGTCGCCGACCGAGCGCATCGACATGATGGCGTAGCCGCTGAACTGCTTCTCCAGCATGTTGGTCAGCGAAAGCAATCGAGGATCCTTCTTTCGCGGCGGCAACATCTCCTTGTCCACGTTTTTAATTATATCCCAAATGTTAGTGGGGGTGAAAACGACGTACACGGTCGAGCGGTTGCGAAGCGCGACCTGCCGGGCAAACCTCAAGTCCTCCACCAACTGACGCGTCGCGCCCTTGTTGGTGGCGCTGCGCCCGAGCCCCTTCATCGCCGGCAGCGTGATGCTGGTAAGCACGGCGATGATCCCTATGACCACCAGCAATTCAAGCAATGTAAACCCGCCTTGGCCAAGCGGTCCATGCCCTCTTCGGTTGGTTTTTAATTTTTTCATGCCCCGGCCAATCACACTCCAAGCTTACTGCCAACTCAAGATGTTGTCCTTATTACTGCCCTCGATCGCGTTGGTATCCGTCCCAGCGTCCCCATCGGGGCCCAGGGACCAGACCAACACGGGTGAGTTGGCTTGATAACCACCCTTTACACGACTCAAGCCCACCAATCCTTCGTTCCCTTCCATAGCGGATACGGAACTCTGGCCGTAAAATGCGTCAATCGTTTTACCATCGTAGTTTGCATCCACTGTGACAATATACGGACTACCCCACGGATCACGGAATACACCGTCCGTGCCCACTCCGCCCTGCGTCGTTGAAGTAACATCCTTGGCATTGAGAAAATTAATCTTCTTGGGATTCATCTTGTGGTTCCGGTTCGATGTTGAGCGATTATTTCGAAATTTTTCCTGCGCCCGGAGAATCGCCACCAACTCGGCGTTGCTCACCTGCACTCGGCCCGGAGTGGCAATTGACGGCAATATTTCGCCTTTCGGATTGGTCAGGCGCCTAGATGAGTTGCCCGTCATATGCAAGGTGCCAAAAGTGTAGTCTGGGGTTTTCAACTGCTGGGTTATCTGAGTAGGGATAGGGTAGCGACTGTACTCCGCCTCGTAGGTGCGAACTGCACCGGAGATATTCTGCATCTCACTCTTTGCCTGCGCCTTCTTGGCAGAGTCCTTGGCCTTGCTCAACGCCGGTAAAATCATGCCCGCCAGGATCGCTATGATGCCGATCACCACAAGTAACTCAACCAACGTGAAACCTCGCCTGGCCGTTGCATTGTTGGAATTGTTTGTCTTCGTTTTCATGTCTTTTTATTGTCTGAAATAAAATTAACGCTTTTTCTTTTTATAGTATCTAGAAAGTTGCTCGCGGGAAAATGTTTCCTTACGCCAGTTACTGATAACCAACACCTCGTCGCCCACAACAATCTCAGCCCACAAATCATACTTGCCGATGTTGTGAACGACCGACTTGCCTGTCACATAGCGCCACGGGTTGACACCCCTCGCCACTTTGCCATGATGTTCAACAGGGTGGTCATCCCGGTCCAGCGGCCACGGCACTGGCGCGCAAAGGATATGTACTTCATCCGCATGATGCATTTCATGGCCATGTCCATCATCGTCGTCACCGTGTTCTTCGCTGATATGCCTGACGGTCTTTGCGGTCGGTTCGTAGAATTTTTTTAGCTCCCTCTCAGTTCGTGCGGTGTTGACGAACCCCTCTACTCCAAAGTGTTCCTTGATCGCCTGCACTTCCATGGGCATTCCAACCATGGGATCGCTGAATGTTTTCCCATCAAACAGGCAGCCGGTCAACTCGTAGTAAAGCGAGTTCAGGGCCGGGTCTTTTGGATTGTCTGGCGGATAATGGCCAAACTTGGCCTTATAAGACTCTATGGCTGTGCCGATTCCGGCAAGTTCTGCCCGGGTGCGTGACTCGCGCATTTTGCGGCTTGCCGTGCCGCTTAAGCCCACCACCAAAGATGCCAGGATGCCGATGATCACGATAACCACCAATAACTCAATTAGCGTAAATCCGCGCCTGCCTCCTCTCTTCCTCGTCAAATGTTTCATTAGTCTTTTGTCTCCTGTTCCATTCGCTCGCTCAACCACTGCTTGATCATGCTTTGGTAGCCCAGGTACCGCGACCGAGCCAGGCGCTTGATTTTGGACAACATCCGGGGATCCATCCGCAACGATATGGTGATCGACTCGATCCCCTCCCCGCTCTGCGCCAGGGCCAACTCCATCATTCGGGGCGCAACGCCGGTGTTCGCCCAATAGGCGGCTTCCGCCGCTTCGTCGTCGAACTGCGGCACTTGTTCCCAATCGCTGATCTGGTTCATTCCGGTTTTGTTTCAATCGTCGTCCCATGCCTTAACCGATCTTTTGGTTCATTTTTCGCTGATAGAAAAAGGTTTCATCCTCCGTGAATCCTCGAGCCATCACCACACGAATCTGTTTGCCGTTGGTTCGGTAAACGCTGAAAATCCCGTAACCCGTCGTCGCCATGCCAAGGTTGAAATATCGCGACTCACCGGCGTACCGGGGTGAGTCAGGCATAAGCTTGCAGGAAAATGGATCCTCAAAGGACTCCTCCACATCCTTCGGAACCAATCCTTCCCACTCAAACGGCATGTTAACCCAGTTGAATTCCATCTCCGCTAACCAAAAAATACGCCTTGAACATACATTGTCAATACATTGTCAGTACGTTTTTTAAAAAAATTCTGGGGGCTGTTCTGGCGGGAAACTTAATTTTTCCCCTTGTTTTCGCTGCTTCGGGCGGTTTCGGTTGACTCATCAACGCCTCGCCTCGACCATCCGCAAGCCAAGCCAAGCGCTTGGCCCCGTGATGCGCCTCTCACATTTCTTCACATATTACCGAACCTTGGGCGGCGTGCAGTCCATTCTAAAGCGGCATCACACCTCGGACTCCAAGCGGGGCCACGAACCTGGTTTCATGTTCGCATTTGAGTCGAACGATTTCGACGAACCCGACATCACCGGGCTTGGCTTCGGCGGCGGCCACTCCATCCACTCGATGCGCGCCAAGTTCGCTAACCACACCCACGGCTTCACCAACTCGGTGGCAGTTTGTCACAACATGTGGGGTCTGCAATTCCTAGCCGACCTCATGCCGGCCAAGCGGCGGGTCGGACTGCTGCACTCGGACTGGACCGAACTGCGGCCCCACCTCGAGACCCAGCGCGGCCTACTCGACGGAGTGCTGTGCGTGAGCAACGCACTGGTCGACCTGGTGTCCGACTGCCTGCCGGACTTGGCCAAGGCCAACCGCGTCCAGTTGATCTCCTACCCGATCGACGGCTTGGCGGCGATCCCGGAGCGGCCGCCCTTAGCCAAGCGCACGGTGGTGATTGGCTGGGTCGGCCGGATGCAAACGGAGCAAAAACGGGTCGAGCGTTTGCCGGCGTTGGTCAAGGCACTCGAGTCGGCCGGCATCGACTTTCGATTCGAGTTGCTCGGTGACGGCCCTAGACAGCCCTGGCTCGAGCAGCAGTTGCCAAGCGGCCGCACGATTTTTCACGGCCGCAAGTCGGGCGACGATTACGCGTCAGTCTTGCGCGGGTGGGACTTCATCACAAGCGTCAGCGACTACGAAGGGTTGCCCATCTCAATGCTCGAGGCGTTTAGCGCTGGGGTGCTGCCGCTCTGCCCTGCGATCGGCTGCGGCGGCGACGAGTACTCGGCCAAGCTAGGCGACGAGTTTGTCTGGGACGCCTTCGACTTTGACCAAGCGGCCGCGAAGCTCAAGTTCATCTTGGCCAAGCCGGAATCCGCGCTTGCCCAGGCGCGAGCCGAGGCTCGCGCACTCACCTGTGGCCACAGCGAAGCCGGGTACTTCCGCACATTCGACGAGTTCGTGCATCGCATCGACGACGAGCCGCCCGTGGCGGCGGAGCGCCTGACAAAGCGGCCGTTTTACTTTTCTGACCGGCTGCCCTTTGGTCTAATGACGCGCCTTTGGCCAAGCGGCTGCACGCGACGCAATGAATGATCAATTACAGCAGACTGATGCGGCGGTGGAGCGGGAGTTTCTCTACCCCTCAAAGCGCCGACCGCACTACCTCGAGCGAGTGAGTATCGTGCAGGCGATCAGGGAGTTGCGTCACCGCGTGAAACCGGGGCGGCTACTCGACGTCGGCTGCGGAATGAAGCCTTACGAGAGCCTGTTGACGCAGCGCGGCAGTCGCTACTACGGCACCGACTGGCCCGTGTCGATGGAGGGCTCGTACGGCGACTTGACCCGCGCCGATTTTTTCTCGGATAGCATGGTGCTCCCGTTCCGCGAGGGGACATTCGACACGGTCATCAGCACGCAGATGCTCGAGCATGTGCGGCATCCGGAGATCGTCATTCCGGAAATGGCCCGCGTCCTCAAGCCGGACGGCATCCTGATTCTTTCCGCCCCGATGACATGGCCGCTGCACGAGGAGCCCTTCGATTATTATCGGTACACCCTCCACGGCCTGCGGCATTTGCTGAAGGAAGCCGACTTCGAGATTCTCGACGAGATCCGCCGGGGCAACAACTGGACGACAATGGCGCAAATGTTCCTCGATACGCAGCTCGGCAACCTCGGCCAGCGATTGCCGGAAAGACTTTACTCGACGATGGTGAGTCTCGCGGTCAACCACGCCTGCTCGGCGATCAACCTCTTCAAGCCAGTGCGCCGCCTCTGCCTTGGCTGGGTGGTTGCAGCAAGAAAAATGTCCGCCGGGGAACCTCCCCCAGCGGACATCAAAAGCGTTGTGTGATGACGGGCCGACTAACCCTGGTAAACGCCTGTCTTCCAGTTTTTCCCGCCCATGGTCCGCTCAATGGACTTGAGGTTACTGCGGCGGCTGGTCAGCGCATTGTCTACCTCTCGCGATGCCATGGTCCAGTTAATCTTGTGTAGGCTCTCCACGAACCGTTTCTTGTCCGTGAACTGGGCGGTGGCGCTGCGCAGCGAATAGCCGTTGGCCTTCAGCCGGACAATCGACATCTTACGCAGCATCGTCAGCGGCTGCCTTGGCTTGCCTAGCGCCGGCTTGCGGAGGAGCCTGCCGTTCTTTTCCTGGGTGTCGAGCCAGCCGCCAAACTGATTTATCAACTCCTCGCGCGGCTGAGACCAGTCGATCAGGAAGTTGTGCGGTTCCTCAAATGGCATCGCCTTGCCACTGGCCTTGCCTAGTTCGACAATGCCCGAGGCACTGCCCTTTTGGCTTTTGCCACCGGCGGCCAAGGCCTTGCGGCACTCGGCAGATTTCAGAAAGGGCTCCTTGCCGCTTCCAAGTTCACGATCCAATTCCCATTGCATGGCCCGATGGACCAAGGTTCGTGGGGCTTTTTCCAAAACGGAAAAATCCCATTCTTCACTTGCTAGTTGTTTTTTTTTGCTCATTGCTCAGTGCTCAGTTTTATTTAATATTAGTGTATAAAAATATACACGCATTCCCGTGAGGGGAGAGGTTTATTGCGATTTATTACTAATTCGTCAACCCCTCAACAGATTTAAAATTAGCACTTTCTTTTCATTATACAAATACATTTTTCATATATCTAACTTACTGCTAAATCCACTTGATTCCCAAACCTCTTTACCTTAATAATTACGACCGCCTTTTCGGCGACTGGGAGAAATGAACCTTCACGAATACCAAGCCAAGCAACTGCTCGCGCGCCACGGGGTCGAAGTCCCTGGGGGCCAACCCTGTACGACCGCCGGCGAGGCGCGCTCCATCGCCGAGGGGCTCTTCGCCGCCGGCCAGGAAATGGTCGTGCTCAAGATCCAGATTCACTCTGGCGGCCGGGGCAAGGGCGTGTTCAAGGACGGCTTTAAGGGCGGCGTGCACCTATGCAAGTCGGCCGACGACGTCCACGAAAAAGCCAAGGCCATGCTCGGCAACACCATCGTCACCAAGCAGACCGGCGAGGCTGGGCGGCAGGTTTACACCCTGCTCGTTGCCAGCGGCGAGAAGATCGTCGATGAATTTTACCTCGCCGTGCTGCTAGACCGCGAAACCTCCCAGCCTCTCATTATGGCCAGTCGCGAGGGCGGCGTCGACATCGAGGAGGTTGCCGAGACCAATCCCGGCGCCATCGTCAAGCTGAACGTCGATCCCCTACTTGGCCTGCAACCGTTCCAGGCCCGCAACTTGGCCAAGGCGCTTGGCCTGAGCGGCAAACTCATTCACTCCGGGGCCAAGCTCATCGCCGGCGTTTACAAAACGTGGTGGGAGTGCGACGCCTCGATGGTCGAGATCAACCCGCTCTGCATCGTCGAGAGCCCGGACGGCTCTCAAAAAATCGCCGCCGTCGATGCCAAGATTTCCATCGATGCCAACGCGCTATACCGGCACAAGGACATCGCCGAGATGCGAGACCTCAACGAGGAAGCTGAACTTGAGGTCGAGGCGAGCAAGTTTGACCTCAACTACATCAAACTCGACGGCTCCGTCGCCTGCCTTGTCAACGGCGCCGGTCTGGCCATGGCCACGATGGACGCCATCAAACATTACGGCGGTGAGCCCGCAAATTTCCTCGACGTCGGTGGCAGCGCGTCAACAGAGCAAGTGACAGCTGCGTTCCAGATCGTCCTCAAAGATCCCAACGTTAAAGCAATCCTCGTCAACATTTTCGGCGGTATCATGAACTGCAACACCATCGCCGAAGGCGTCGTCGCAGCCGCGGAGACCACCCATCTAAAGTTGCCGCTCATCGTCCGTCTCGAAGGCAACAACGTCGCCGCCGGCCGCAAGACCCTCGCCGACTCCGGCCTCACACTCATCGGTGCAGACAGCATGTCCGACGCCGCCAAAAAAGTCGTCGCCGAGGCCGCTGCATAACTCCAACCTGGATTTCACAACAACATGGCAATTCTCGTCAAACCAGACACCAAAGTCCTTGTCCAAGGCATCACCGGCAGCTTCGGCGGTCGACACACCCAGCTAAGCCTCAAGTACGGCTCGCAAATCGTCGCCGGCGTCACCCCCGGAAAAGCCGGCCAAAAATTCGAGGACACCGTTCCTATTTTCGACGGCGTCGCCGAGGCTGTCAAAGAAACCAGTGCCACGGCCTCCGCGATTTTTGTTCCGCCGCCCTTCGCCGCCGATGCCATCCTCGAGGCAGTCGATGCCGGGCTCGAGTTGGTCGTCGCCATCACCGAGGGCATCCCCGTGCGCGACATGATTGAAGTCAAAGCCGCGATCAACGGATCGGCAACCCGACTGATCGGCCCGAACTGTCCCGGTGTCGTCACCCCCGGCACAGGCAAGGATTCCCACGGCGGCTGCCGTATTGGCATCGCCCCCGGCTACATCCACAAGGCGGGCGACATCGGCGTCGTCAGCCGCAGCGGCACACTCACCTACGAGGCCGTGTGGCAACTCACCTGCAACGATCTCGGCCAATCGACCTGCGTCGGCATTGGCGGCGACCCCGTCCCCGGCAGCACACACCTCGACATCATCAAACTCTTCAACGACGACCCCGACACGCGCGGCATCATCATGATCGGCGAGATCGGCGGCTCCGCCGAGGAGGAAGCCGCCGAGTGGATCAAGGAAAACTGCAAAAAACCGGTCGCCGGATTCATCGCCGGAACGACAGCACCTCCGGGCCGGCGCATGGGCCACGCCGGAGCCATCATCAGCGGAGGCAAAGGTACCGCCGAAGCCAAGATTGCAGCGATGGAAGACGCCGGAATCAGCGTCGCAGAGACCCCCTCCCAAATGGCCGAGGCCCTAATCAAAATCCTCTAAGACCAAGCGCTCAGGCGGACTTGGCCAGTTCTTCCTCGAAGTCGACGATTTCCTTGATCTGGGTGAGGAACCAGCGGTCGATTTTTGTGAGGTCGAATATCTCGTCGATGCTGAAACCGGCACGCAGCGCGTGCCTCAGGAAGAATACCCGCTCGGCGTTCGGCACACTGAGTTTTTGCGTGATGACTTCGCGCGGCAGGATGTCGCGGTCGCCGTACACGTCCTGGCCAATTCGCCATGGTTTGCCGTCGCCACCCAAACCGGATCGCCCGACCTCGAGTGAGCGCAGCGCCTTTTGCAACGACTCCTTGAATGTGCGACCGATGGCCATCGCCTCGCCGACCGATTTCATCTGCGTGTTCAGCGTCGGGTCGGCGGTGGGGAATTTCTCGAACGCGAACCGCGGCACCTTGACGACAACGTAGTCGATGGTCGGCTCGAAGCAGGCCGGGGTCTCGCGGGTGATGTCGTTACGAATCTCCTCGAGCAGATACCCGACTGCGAGCTTGGCCGCGAACTTGGCGATCGGGAACCCAGTCGCCTTCGAGGCCAGCGCCGAAGAGCGTGAAACGCGTGGGTTCATCTCGATGATCGTCAACCGTCCGTTGTCCGGGTTGACCGCAAACTGGATGTTCGAACCGCCGGTCTCGACACCTATCTCACGGATTACCGCGAACGACGCGTCGCGCATGATTTGGTACTCCTTGTCGGTGAGTGTCTGCGTCGGGGCAACGGTAATCGAATCGCCGGTATGCACACCCATCGGATCGAAGTTTTCGATCGAGCAGATGATCACACAGTTGTCGGCACGGTCGCGCATAACCTCCATCTCGAATTCCTTCCAGCCAAGCAGCGACTCCTCGACGAGCACCTCGGTGACCGGCGACAAATCGAGGCCGTGCTTGATCATTTCCTCGAACTCGTCGCGATTGTACGCGATGCCGCCGCCGGTGCCGCCGAGCGTGTAGGCCGGCCGGATGATGAGCGGGAGTTTCCCGATGTCCCCGGCGATCTCCAGCGCCTCCTCGAGCGTGTGCGCTACGCCACTGGACGGCACGTCGAGGTCAATCCGGATCATGGCGTCCTTGAAAAGCTGGCGGTCCTCACCTCGCTCGATCGCCTCGGCGTTGGCCCCGATCATCTCGATGTCCAAGCGCTCAAGCACACCGCTGCGGTGCAACGACATTGCGATGTTTAGCGCAGTCTGCCCGCCGAGCGTCGGCAGCAGGACGAGCTTCCCTCCCACTCCGCTCTGCTCAATAGTTTCCAACTCACGGACGATGATTTTCTCGACGCACTCCGGCGTGATCGGCTCGATGTAAGTGCGATCGGCGAAATCCGGGTCGGTCATGATGGTGGCCGGGTTGGAGTTGACGAGCACGACGCGGTAGCCCTCCTCCTTGAGAGCCTTGCACGCCTGCGTTCCGGAGTAGTCGAATTCGCAGGCCTGCCCGATGATGATCGGGCCGGCGCCAATGATTAAAACTGTGTTGATGTCAGTGCGCTTCGGCATCCAAGTGGCGACAACGTAAACCAAGCCGCGCTCGCAGTCGAATCTTCACACAAATTACCCGGTCAGGCAGTTTTACGGAGTGATTGGCCGAGCAGGAAACCGAGACATGTGCCGAGCAGGCACAGCGCGACCGACAGCAGCATATTCCCACCGGCCTTGAGCCAGGCCTGTTGGTGCATCAACTCAAACGTCTCTAGACTGAAGGTGGAAAACGTCGTGAAGCCGCCGCAGAAACCGGCCATCAAAAACAACCCTGCCGGCCGGCTTTTTTGCTCCGCATCGAACAATCCGGCACAAATGCCGATGACGAGCGAGCCGAGGATGTTGACCAGCAGCGTACCGTACGGGAAGGAGTCTAACCGCGCCAGCGCCTGGCCAAGGCCAAACCGCCCCACGCTGCCCAGCGCGCCACCCAATGCCACCATCAACCAAGTCATTGCGGCGCCAACTATAGCAACTGCTCGCGCAGAAGCATCTCCCGAATTGCGTCCGTGCTCGAGCCGAGCTTGCTCGCCCCCGCGAACAAGTCTCCTGTCGCGACCGGATACCAGTTGCGCTTGGCCGGATCGGCCAGCCCAGCGACGTTAAACGGCTCGATCACATCTCGAATTTTCGCCAACAGTTCGTCACGCTTGTCCAGACGGACGACCGACTCGCAAATCTCTCGCGTCGCCGGGCCGAATTCCGGATGCTCGCACAGCAAAAACGACTCGGCTAACTCCGGCTTACCCAAGCTATGCGCCGTCTCCGAAAAACTCACCGCGGCAAAGTAAACCTGCGTGAGCGCCGCGAACAATCCGAAGTCACCCATGCTCGCATACAGCGCACCGACCAGCCGCGAAACTTGGGCAAGCTCGGTCACTGTTCGACGCTCGTAACCAGCCAACGCCGACGTGCTTGACTCGTCGCCGAGCAGCTTACCCAAGCGCTTGATCCCGAGCAGCGTCAGCGGGAAGCCGGTTGATAACAGCGGATCCACAAACCCCGCCGACGACGGCAATAGCGCCCAGCGTGCGCCGGTGATTTGAGCGCTGCAAAACGACAACTCGGGCGCGAACACAAACCCACCCACCGGCTCGGCGGCGGCGAACTGTTTGGCCAACGACGGCAGCTTGGCCAACAGCCGTTGCCAGCCGGACGCACCCTCGGCCAAGCCCAACTCGGCGGCGCGCTCGCCCGTTGCCGCGACCCCCGCGCTGGTGATGCCGTTGTTGAATTTCAGCACCCAAACCCAGCCGCCGTCGAACACGTGATGCACAGCCGCCGACTCCACCGGATACGGCGCGCCCTCCTCACTTGGCCAAGCGCCGACGTTTTTGAAATGCGCGAACAATCCGCTCGTCGCCGGTATCAGCGGCAACTCGCGGTTAGCCAAGCCAAGTGTGCGGTGCAGCCAACCGCGCGGCCCGGTGGCATCGATCACGAAGCCGGCGTGAAACCGCACCGACCCGCCGTTTCGCCGTCCGGAAAGCGTCACGCCGTCCGGTTGCTCGTCAAAACTCGTCAATTCAGTTTGGTCGAAATACTCGACGCCGAGTCGCTGTGCCTCGTTGACCAAGTGGTGATCGAAGTCGGCGCGAAACCAGTGCGTGTCGGCGACCTCGTCGCGCGGGCTGGCGGCAACGAGAAGTTGGTTTCGCCGCTGCTCATCGTCGCTGAACGACTGGCCAAGCGTGTGGTGAAAAAAGGAAAATCCGCGCTTGAGGCCGCAGCCGATTCCCGGGTGTTCGCGCTGCCACTCACCCCAGCGGCGGAATGGCAAAAGTTGCGGCAAATCATGTTCCTCGGCGAGTTGCTTCAACAGCAAACTGGCCAGCGGCGTGGACGACTCGCCGATCGCGAAGCGCGGATGCGTGCCCCGCTCGATCAGCACGACCGAGCGGCCCAGCCGCCGGGCCACCATCGCCATCAGCGCCCCGCCAAAACCGCCCCCCACAATCGCAATGTCTACTTTGTGTTCCACTCCGTTGAGGCAAGGTAGCAGAAAGCCAAGGCGGCTCCAAAGTGAATGCTCGTTGCACTTGGTCAAGGGAGGGGCAAGTTCCACCTTGCCCCATTTTAGAAGTTAATTTGGGACGAGGTGCAGCTCGTACCTCCTGGGAAGATTCCGGCGAGACGCGTGCGCTCCCCATTTCCTGATATTTTCAAAGGTCTCGCGTTGCGCTTGGGCAGGCGTGGGGATAGCGTCAGCAGCCGCATGATTCAACTGACTCGCACCGTTTTTTCCGTCATCATTTTTTTGTTCACGCTCGGCCTTGGCCAAACGGCCGGTATGGAGGCCAACCGCAACGTAAAACTGCGTGGAGGGCTGCAGAACTCGCGCATCCAGTTTGAGCAAAAAAAGACCGGGCGCGTCGCGTTCATCGGCGGATCGATCACGCAGATGAACGGCTATCGACCGATGGTCAGCGACTGGCTGCAGGCACGGTTTCCTAACACCCAATTTGAATTTATCAATGCCGGAATCTCTTCGACGGACTCGCAGACGGGGGCGTTCCGGCTCGGCGACCATGTGCTGGCCAAGGGTCGAATCGACCTGCTGTTTGTAGAGTTCGCGGTGAACGACGACCAGGACGCGCGGCACTCGCGGCGCGGCTGCATCCTCGGAATGGAGGGCATTATCCGGCAGGCACGGCTCCGGCAGCCGTTGTGCGACCTGGTGGTGACGCACTTCGTCAATCCGCCGATGCTTGAGCAGATTCAATCCGGCCAAGTGCCGGCGGCGATCAAGGCGCACGAGGATGTGCTCCGGCATTACAACGTGTCGTCAGTGTATCTGGCGCGCGAGGTGGCTGACCGTATCGCCGCAGACAAACTGACGTGGGCACAGTACGGCGGCACGCATCCGAAGTCGGCCGGAAACGCAGTGGCGGCCGAGTTAATCGGCGAGCTGCTGAACCGCCGCTGGGCCAAGCCGCTGCCAGTGAACGCGGCCAAGGGCGCGGCGATGCTCCCGGCCAAGCCACTCGACGCGGAAAGTTTTTTTAATGGCCGGTTCCTTTCGCCCGGCTTGGCCAAGCGCGGCGACGGCTGGACTTGGCATGTGCCGGAGTGGAGGAAAATCCCGGGGAGTTTCCGGGAGACATTCGCCGGGCTGAAGTTGCTCTGCGGCGGGCGCGCAGGCGGCGAGGTGTCCTTTGAGTTTGAGGGTAAGGGCGTAGGAGTTTACGTGCTGGCAGGGCCGGACGCGGGGGTACTGGAGGTAAGCATCGACGGTGGGGAATACAAGCCGACGAACCTGTATCATCACTATAGCCGAGGGCTACATTACCCGCGCACGGTGATGTTCGCCACCGACCTTGCGGCGGGCAAACACGCGATCCGGCTGCGGCTGGCCAAGCCGTCCGGCGATGGGGCCAAGGGGACGGCGGCGCGAATCCTGCAATTTGCGGTCAATTGACCGGGCAAATTTTCGGTCATTTCGCTTGCAGCACCCAGTTGGGAGTGCCAAATTCTGCCCGTGAAGCTATTGTCCAAAGCTAAAACGAAGCGAGCCTTCACGCTGATTGAGCTGCTGGTGGTGATAGCGATTATTGCCATTCTCGCGGCGCTGCTGCTGCCCGCCCTCGGCAAAGCCAAGCAGACCGCCCAAGGCATTGCGTGTATGAACAACAACCGGCAGTTGATGCTCGCGTGGAACTTGTTCGCCACCGACAACGAGGGACGCATCCCGTACGCCAGCGCGTATTATCAGGAACCGACGGTCAAGTTTTCGTGGTCAGTGGGGACGGTCAACAACCCGACATTCAACGCGAAGGAGAATTACATCTCCAAGGGAGTGATCTACAAATACGTCGGGAACTCAGACGACGTCTTCCGCTGCCCGGCCGACACCTCGATGGTCAAGAACAACAAGGGCAACCTGGTTAAGCGCGAACGTAGCTACAGCATGAACATCTTCATGGGCGGCTGGTCCGGCTGGGCGTTCTGGGGGGATCAACAGTGGAAGGTCTACCACAAGCTCGAGGGTATCGGGAATCCTTCCGAGCGATTCGTGCTGCTGGACATGCGGCCCAACAGCATTAACGCAGGCAACTATCGCGTCGACATGTCCGGTTGGCCAAACCAGCCGCAACTGCACCGGTTCTGGCAGGACTACCCCGGTGTATACCACATCGATGCCACGATGTTTTCGTTCGCCGACGGCCACTGCGAAAAGAAACGCTGGCTGGATGAACGCACGAAGAACCCTCCCGAAGACGCGGCTGGAAACATCCCGAACAACAAGATCTCCACGCCGAACAACAAGGACATGTACTGGATGCAGGAACGCACGACGCGGATGGAATCCCCGCAAAGAAAATACACCGGGCCGGCCTATGCCTACACAGCAAAACTGGCCGACCATCCTTACTGGGGCTACTGGAAATCTCCTGGGGAATAACTTGGCACTTGGCCAAGCGAGGTGTTTGACTTAACACAGGAATCAGGCTAATTTAGATTTCAGGTGAAAAAGGCATTCACACTGATTGAGCTTCTGGTGGTGATCGCGATCATCGCCATCCTCGCGGCGCTGCTTCTCCCTGCCTTAGCCAAGGCCAAAGCGGCCGGCACCTCGATCGCCTGCCTGAACAACAATCGGCAGTTACTCATCGCATGGCATAATTTCTCTGGTGATAACGACGATCACATCATCTACGCCAGTGCTTGGCACTTTCCCAACTACGTATATCCCAATGGCCTGAAATACGAACCCACGGTTGATTTTTCATGGTGCGCCTCAGAATACCTTGGCCCAAATATGCCACCCAAGGATCACCTGGAACTCTCTGTGCTTTATCCCTACGCGGGCAAAAGCAGGGATGTATTCCATTGTCCAGAGGACAAAAACTTCGGCGTGGCCAAGGAGAAGGGATGGCCCAAGAGGGTGCGCTCTTATAGCATCAACATCTATGCCGGTGGCTGGTCGGGTTGGCCTTTTGAGGGCGATCAAATGTGGAAGATTTACCGACAGCAGTCGGATTTCCGCGACCCGGCCAATCGGTTCGTCCTCATGGACATGGACGACGAAAGCATCAACGCCGGCAACTACCGCGTGGACATGGCTGGTTGGCCCAACAAACCCAAGCTATATCGATTCCGGCAGGATTGGCCAGCTTCGTGGCATAACAACGGTTGCACCATCTCCTTCGCCGACGGGCACGCCGAGCGCAAGAAATGGCGGCACAGCGACACGCTGAAATCCACAGTTGATCCCCAAGCCGGCAACGGCCTTGCCTCCAGTCCTGACAACCCCGACATCGCCTGGATGCAGGACCGCGCCACCCGCCCCAACCCAGGCTGGCAACAAGACAGCTGGGCAAAGCAGTGGACCGGGGCCATGCACCTCAAGCCCTGGCAGTGGTGGGGATACTGGCGCATGCCAGGCGAGGTCGCCGCAAGCAACCTCAGCCCGAGGCCCAACTATGCCCAGTGACCGGCGGAAGTTATCCTGCTAGAATCATCCTTTTTTTCTGTCAGGCTCACCCGTCTATGACCTTGCAACTATTCGATTCAACGGGGCTAAAACTGGTCATGACTCTCGTCTCCAGTTTTCTTTTTAACCATACCGTAAGTGCCGCCGACCTCAACCAGACAAAGGAGGTTTTCTCCGCTGAAGTCACCAAGACTTTCGCATACAAATACCTCAAGTATCTGCCTGAGGGGTACGACGGCAAAAAGAAATTTCCGCTACTGCTTTTCCTGCATGGAGCCGGTGAGCGAGGAGACAACCTCGACCTTGTTACAGTCCATGGACCACCTAAGTTGATAAAGAAGGGCAAAAAATTCCCATTCATTGTCATCTCCCCGCAGTGCCTCAAGGGAAGCTGGTGGGATGCCGCGGGTCTGGACGCGCTGCTTGATGAATTCATCAGCAAGCACGCCGTCGACGAATCGCGCATATACTGCACTGGCCTGAGCATGGGCGGCTACGGCACTTGGGCTCTCGGTGGACAAAATCCGAAACGCTTCGCAGCACTAGCCCCAATTTGCGGTGGTGGTAACCGCACAGACGCCCGCCAGATCGGAAAGAAGCCGGTGTGGGTGTTTCACGGTGCCAAGGACAGCGTCGTCCCGTTGGAAGAATCCCAGCGCATGGTGGACGCCTTGAAGCGACGCGGCGGTAAGCCGAAGTTCACCATCTACCCCGAGGCCAATCACGACTCTTGGACCAAGTCATACGACAACCCCAAGCTGTATGAGTGGTTCCTCTCCCACAAAACCAAGTAATGCCTGAACAGGCGCCAAGCACTGCAACTCAATGAATGCGCTGTTCATCATTGACGGTCTGCCGTTGGAAGATCGCCGGGCCAGGGAGGCGCTGCGCATCGCCGCCGGCACCGGTGTCTGGGGCAAGGTCAGGCCCACCCTCTGTTTCACCCGGGCCAACGATCCGGCTCTTGGCCAAGCGGAAGACGGCGAACTGCGCCGCTACATCAGTCTACTGCGCGAAACCGCGGGCGGCCTGTTCACCCGTGCGCCAGAGGAGCCGGACGGCATCCTGTGCCACACCGACGAGGCCGGCTTGGCCAGGCTCATCGGCGAAGCCGACACGGTGCTGCGTTTTTGAGCTGCCGCCCGGTCCAAGCGGCTTGTGTTCCGCCCCCCCCTTCAATAGCGTCATCGCCGATGACTCTTGAAGACCACGCCGGAGATGTCGTTGGCAAAGCCCGCAAAGGGCTGGGCATCAGCCCCGGGCAAATCGCCGAGGCAGGCAGCTTCACAGCCGAGGGTTACGGCAGGTTTGAAGAAGACGGGACCTTCGACGAGCTGCCCGACTTCGAGAAAATCGGCGCGCTACTTCACCTTGACGCCGACAAGCTCGCCACCATCGCCACCGGCTGGCGTCCTCGCGCCGCTGACCTCGATGCCAACAAGACCGTCCGGCAAATCACCACCAACGAGGGCATGGAGGTGCACTGCTATCTCGTGTGGGATGCTGCCACCCGCGAGGCGGCATTGTTCGACACCGGCTGGAGCGCTGATCCGATTCTGGCGTTGCTGCAGGAAAACGAGCTCACCCTGAAGCGACTCTTCATCACCCACACCCACCACGACCACGTCGCCGCACTTACGCCGATCCGCAAACAATTCCCCGACTTGGCGTTGCACTCCAGCTCGCCCAACGCTCCGAAAGGCCAACGCAACCAGCCCGGCCAAGTCGTCGAATTGGGTAGCCTGCAAATCACCTCCCGCGAAACACCCGGCCACGCCGACGACGGGGTGACCTACGTGATCGGCAACTTCCCCGGTTTTGCGCCGAAAGTGGCGATGGTCGGCGACGCGATTTTTGCCGGCTCGATGGGTGGCGCACCAAACCACTACCAGCTTGCGCGTGAAAAGGTGCAATCAGAAATCCTTAGCCTCTCCGCCGAAACCATCCTCTGCCCCGGCCACGGCCCCATCACCACCGTCGCCGAGCAACTCACCGTCAACCCGTTTTTCTAGACCACCGCCTGGCCAAGCGCTTGGCCAGATTTAAAGCAGTTTTTTGAGTTGTTCCTGGTATCGGGTGTAGACGAAACCCAGCCCGAGGAACACAAAGCCCATCACGAAGACACTGGCGATCTTCGAGTTGAGGGACATTCCCCAAATAATCGGCGCAAGCGAAACCAGCGCGATCGCCAGCGTGCCCAGGCCCATCAGGCGATACCACCGCTCCCGCAGGCCTAGGCCGGCGACGAAGTAAACCACCGCGAGCAACGACCACGCGATCGTGCGTGCACCGTGACCGCCCATCTCATTCGAGACTTTGATCGACAGCCAAATGAACAACAGGGCGCCACCCACGAGGATCAACCATTGATGCGCCCAATCAGGCAGCGTTTTTTTGCCCTTGTACCGACGTGAAAACTGCTGCGCTCCGAACAAAACTCCAATCGCCAACAGATTTTTCCAGTAAGCTTCTCCACCTATGAACTCGTTGTTTAGTGAAACCAACGCGAGCGCTAGCGTGCCCAGGCCGATCAACCGATACCACCGCTCCTTCAATCCAAGGCCAAGCCCGAAGTAGCCCAACGCGAGAATTGTCCAAGCGATCGTGAGCAAGCCATCACCGGCCAGATCTGAAACCCTGATCGACAGCCAGATAAACAGCAGCGCACCGCCGACGAGGATCAGCCATTGGTGGATTTTTTCGGGCACTTTTTCGTCAACCGCGAGACGTCGCCCTAATTGCTGAACGCCAAATAGCGCAACGATCGCCACCAGACTTAGCCAGAACGCATTGCGATCAATGAACTGGCCAGCAAGGACGAGGTACCCTATCACCGCATAAGCCAGCGCCAGCCATTGCCATTCGCGGGCCGGCCTCAGGAATTGCATGGCGAAAAACACCGCGCCCACCGAGATGAACACAAGCACCCGCCACTCATCAGGAACGAAATTGCCAATCCACAACAAGCCCAGCGCGGCGGCGATGATGCGGTAGACCAACTGGATCCAAGCAACCCAGGAATATATCATCTCCGGCACCCGTCCAATGCGCGCGATGGCAACCGGGATACCAATATTCATAAAGTAAATCGTAGCGATCGGGATCAGCGCAAGGGTTGCGTACTCGTTATCGCTCCGAGCGCACAACTCGACCATCACCCAACAAGACATCAACAAGTAAACCTGCGAGAACAAACCGACGAATCGTGCCCGGGTGAACACTGCGTACACCGTCATACCGACCGAGACGAGCGCTCCCACCCAAAGCCAATAGTGACCAAGTTCGACACCGACGTGCAACCAAACGAGCAATGACGAAACAAAGCCACCTGATAACACCGCCTCGATGATCATAGGCAATCGCTTGGACAATGGACCGTCCGGGCAACATTCGACCAATCGGTCTCGTTGCCAGCGCCACCAATGCGCCTGGCCAAGCGTTAGCACAAACGCGCAGAACAACGGCCAAGTGAATTCACTGGTCTTTCCAGCCAAGCCAAGCGCGAACAACAATCCAATTGCACCTGGCACTTGGCCAAGCAGAACGAACTCCCGAATCTTCAACCGATAAACAGAAACCGTGAACAATACGGTTGTTGCCAGAAGAATCGCGGGAACCCAGTCCCCCGATGGCACAACTTCGGAAAGGTAGAAGTGTGCGGACAGATAGGCAAACAAGCCGACAACCAAAGCCAGCCCGGTCAGGTAACTCACCCGCGGCCGCAGCAAGGACTCGCCCGCAGACTCGATTCGCGCGTGACAAAGCCGGGCGTTGAATAAAAAGATGAGACCTGTGAACAAGCCGGCGAGGAAAAAATCTTCGCTACCCAACAGGGTATCGCGAAGCGCATAGACAGCCGCAATGGCCACCACGATAAGCGAGCCGATTTGGATGATGAAGTTGTTGCGGCGAATCGCCATGAAAAGCAGTACGACACTCTCGGCGGCGAGGATGGGCCCTTTGTACGAGTCGGCCATCCCCATCGTCATCAGGCCGAGCGTCACCAGCACCAGCCCCTGCGTGAGGTAGCTCTTACGCGAGAGCGACTGGTCTTCGAGCCAACGCGCCGCCGCCAATGCGCACCCGAGCAGCGTCGCGCCGACAACCATCGGTAAAATCCAGAATTTCGCCTCATGGTCTTTCAGCACGTCCACCGTGAGCAGGGCAAACATCGCCGCGTTGTTGGCGGTCAGGAACACGGCGCGCTGGCGGTCACTAAACGCCCCGCTGCGCGAGAGGAAAACCGCCGCCGTGTAAACCACCCAGAGCGACACGGCGAAACTCACGGCGATTGTGAGCGACGAATCATCACCACCCCGCAGCCGCCATAGAAGAAAACCGGCGTAAGACGCCGACAGGCTCAGCGCCGGCATCTTCAGCCAGCGGTTGCGCAGCATGAACGCCACCGCCGCCACCGCGAGGACAAGGTTTGAGAAAAGGATCACCCAGTCGTTCGGCACGTCGCCGGAGTGGATCAGTGGCACGTAGGTGGCGTAATACGAGGCGCCGGTGGCGAAGAGCGCGATCGTCTCCGACTTGAGACGATCCGCGACCCAAACCATGAAGCCTCCCCACGCGAACAACAGCAGCAGCGCGATAGTCGCATTGTCGATGATCTTAACCGGCTCAATAACATGCGCCGCGTACGTCGTGAAATACACCCCGGCAAAGCCGCCGGCGAGCAGCACCTGACCGTAGTTCTTTAACTGCTCTTTCGTGCGTTGAAGCCAAAAGCCAACGCCGCCCATCGCTACGCTGAGTAAATAAAATAAACTCACCTTGGCCCAGTCTTCGAGACCGACAAACCAACCCTTCGAGCGGTAAGCCAAAAACACGAGGCCGGTCAGCAACAGCATCACGCCGATTCGAACGAACCAGTAAGTGCCGAGTTTCATCTCGATCGACTCGGCATCCACCTTGGGCAGACGAGGCATCCCGGCTTGCGCGGTGGCGGCAACCTTCTCCGGCTTGGCCGGTTCGCTTGGCTTGGCCGCAGGCTCGACAATAGGAGCCGACATGAAGGCAAGACGGCTGGTTACTTCTTTGGGTGACTGAATGATCGGCGGAGGAACCGACGCCATCTTGCGGCGGCGAGTCTTCTTCTTTTGGCCAGGCGCGCCTCTCGCGACTCCTTGAAGTCGCTTGGCAATGTGAAGTCCTTCGGCTCCGGCTTGGCCAAGGCGGCCTGCTTTATCTCGGATTCTTTCGGCTTGGTCTCGGGTGGTCGCTCCGCTTGGCCAAGCGGCTTGGCGGGGGCGAACTGATCGCTCATTTCGTTCAGCCGGTCCTGGAGTCGGTGAACTTTTTTCTTGAGATCGTCCACATCCTTCGCCGCCCCAGAGGCTTTGATCAGGGCGAAGATCGGCACAATCAAAACCAGTCCCCCGCAAATCAGCTCCATCATAATCTTAATTCGATCCTTTCTTGTCTTATTTAAGTTGGCTTGGCCAAGTGGCTTAGTTCTCCGGGGAGACTCTACCCCAAACACAAAAAAGCCTAGCATTGATAAAATCAATGGTTCCATTGACTGAATCAATATTCCCGGCACCCAATTTTGATGGTAATCGATCGATTTTTTGCTTCTTTTTTCTGGAAATATGCCCATTCTCAGCCATGTCGAAGTCCTAAAAAAATGCGATTCAGCGGTTGACATTGCTGTCGGCGGGACTACGCTTCGGGCGCTTAAAACGTTTTTAGCCTTTTTAGAACACACACAAACTAATGAAACGCGTATCATTCACGGCTGGGTTGGTTGTTGCTGGACTTTTGTTTACAGCACAAGCCAACGCTCGGGAGGGCCAAGCTCTCGTTCAATCGATTAGTGGCGAAGTCACTATGTTGGCGAATGGCGGCAAATGGCTGCCGCTGCAGACTGGCGAAATGCTCAAGAGCGGCGCCGTCGTTAAGACCGGCGCGAAGTCGCAAGCCGATTTATTTCTTGGAATAAACGGCTCAATGCTTCGCTTGGCAGCAAACACCGAGTTGAAGTTCACCCGCCTCACCATCGAACAATCGCCGATCGAGCCGATCGCCCAGACCGAGATGGAACTCATCAGCGGGCGGATCATCGGCAACGTCCGCAAACTGCCGATGGGCTCGAGCTACGTGATCAAGACGCCTAAGGGCGAGGCCAAAGTCAAAGGCACCGTCTACGACATCAACGCCGACGGCGAGTTGGTCGTGGTCAGTGGCAAGGTCAAATACACCGACAACACCAACGGCAAAGAAGTTCTTGTTGCTAGCGGAGGGAAATATGTTGGCGGTCGCGAAATGAAGGCAGCTGACGACGAGAGAGCTGAATCCGCATCCGCTGCCCCAACGAATTCAACTGGCTTCCCCAGCTTCACTATCAGCGTTCCCCTCAGGCAGGGCGTGTGGGAAAATCAGGCAAAAGATCAGAGGGCTGGCCCAATCGACCCGACCCAGTTTATCTCGCCCACTCCCACTTTCTTCGGCGACTTGGTGGTTCGCTCCGGCTCGGCGTTCGCTCCGGACAAGTTGGAAATCGTCCTTGACGCTTCCGCTGGCAGCGGGCTGACGGTTGGCCAGGAATTGAAGCCGTCCGATCTGCAATTGAGCGTGGGCGGCGGAGTCATCAGCGATGATAATGCGATAATCGTGGTCGAGCAAGCCGCCGGCGGAGGCAAAAAGCTGGTCATCAAGTCCAAAGCGGGCAATCCATTCGCTGCAGCCGATGTTGGCGGAGCCAACGCGGTGCCGGTATCGGTGGCCATCCCGACGGCAGGTGGCAACTCGGTAACCGTGGATGTCGATCTGGTGGCCCCGATGAAGGCACCCAGTCTGATTGCCAATATAGATGATACCGGCTCAGCCAAGTCGATCAACATCACGACCGATGGATTCACAGCGGACGAGGCTGACGCCTACATCGCCACCATAGAGGAGCAATTCGGCGATCTTGATAATTTTGAAATCAATGGCGAGACGCTGAACGCTGACGAGGTGGATATCATCACCAACGTGTTGCCAACAGGCGATAAATCAACCCCGTTCCGGGTCGAGGTGGTCATCAAGCCGAAGAATCCCGATGCGAATCTAGGCAAAGTCGATTTAATTGCTTTCGTACCGCCGCCGGTAGAGGTTGTAGAAGGCGCAATCCCTCCTCCTCCGATCGTAGTGCCCCCGACCCCGCCGGAGGATTCCCTGATCACCGGGGGGTGATAACGGGAGGTTTTTTTCACAAATTCAACTTTCAGAGCCCGGACGATTGTCCGGGTTCTTTTTTTGTCCCGGCTCTGCTACGGTTTCGCGCGTGCGAACGGTCATTTATCCCGGCAGCTTCGACCCCCTGACCAACGGCCACCTGGATGTCATCCAGAGGGCGGCCCGTTTGTTTGACCGTGTGGTGGTGGCCGTGGCACGCAACGGGAGCAAGCAACCGCTGTTCTCCCCCGCCGAGCGAAGGACGCTGATCGAGCAATCCACCACCGATCTACCCAATGTCAGTGTAGACCTCTTTGAGGGGTTGCTTGTGGAGTATGTGGAAAAGCAGTCCGGCCACGCGGTGATTCGCGGACTGCGGGCGTTGTCTGATTTTGAGTACGAGTTCCAAATGGCACTGATGAACCGCCAACTCAACGAGCACATCGAGACGCTATTCATGATGCCGCGCGCCTCCTATTCCTTCCTTAGTTCGCACTTGGTCAAGGAGATCTCCGGCTTGGGGGGGGATGTATCCGCGTTTGTCAGCCCCGAGGTGAAGGAAGCACTGGCAGCGAAGCTTGGTCAAGCGGGCGTAAATTGAACCCTCCGCCTGTGTGGTTGTCAGATACCCTTGGCCAAACGTGCCATTGCCGAACCGTTGCCATGCCACTACTCCTGAAAATTGAAAACCTAGCCAAGAGCCCTGTGCACCTCAGGGGCGAGCTTGCGGTGGATGAGCTGCAAATGGAGTCGCTCGACGAGTTGATCGAGATCGGCGGGCCGCTGGAATACGACCTCACTGCGAAACGCGCCGGGGACAACATTTCCCTCCAAGGCAGCATGGGCATGCGACTAAAGTGCGAGTGCGCCCGGTGCCTCCAGCCGTTCGTGTACCGAGTTGAATTGCCGGACTGGAGTTGTTTCCTCCCCCTTAGCGGGGAGGGAAATATCGAGTTAATCAACGATTCAGCAGACTTGACGCCTTATCTGCGCGAAGATACGTTCCTCTCTTTTCCGCAACATCCGTTGTGTGAATCGGGGTGCGACGAGTCGCCCCAGGCCGGTGTTGACGGGAAACCACCCACCCTCAAACTGGCTTCCGGCAACCACAGTGAAGCCTCAGCCTGGGCCGAACTCGACCAGCTGAACTTAGAATAGAGGATAGTTTTATGGCAGTACCAAAAATCAGGTCATCCAAGAGCCGCGTCCGCAAGCGCCGGGCAAGCAACAGCAAGTTCCACCCGCCGCAGTTGGACAACTGTCCGCAGTGCGATCATCTGGGCTACCAACGCCACCGCGCCTGCCCCGAGTGCGGGCATTACAAGGGCAAACAAGTCATCAGCGTCGAGGTCGGCGCCTGATTCATCTCCAAATTCTGGGCGCAACCAGCCGAGTCGCGCTTTTTTTATGAGAATCGCGGCAGATGTCATGGGCGGAGACGGTGGTTGCGCCGTCATTATCGACGGCCTGCTGCAGGCGCTCGAGCATCACGACCACATCCGGACGATGTACCTCGTCGGCGACGAGGAAACCATCCGCGCCTCGCTTGGCCAAGCGGGGCATCTCGCCCCACGAATCGAGGTCGTCCACTCGCCGGAAGTCCTCTCGATGGAGGAAAAGCCGGTCGTGGGGTTGCGCCGCAAGAAAAAGTGCTCCCTCGCCATGGCCACGGATCTGGTCAAGCACGGCCAGGCCGACGCCGTCCTCTCCGCCGGCAACACCGGTGGGATGGTCGCCGCGGCCAGCATCAAGCTGCGCACGCTGCCCGGCGTGGATCGGCCGGGCATCGCCACCGTGATACCCACCAAGACCAGCAACTTCGTCCTGCTCGACGCCGGGGCCAACGTCGAGGGGAAGCCCCGGCATCTGATGCACTACGCCATCATGGGAGATATTTACGCCCGGGAAGTGCTCGGAAAAAGCCGGCCACGAGTGGGACTGTTGAGCGTCGGTGCCGAGGAAGCCAAGGGCAACGATCTGACTTTGGAGACGTTCAAGCGATGTCAAGGGCTCGACCTAAATTTCATCGGTAACGTGGAAGGGCACGACCTGTTTGGGGAGGAACTCGACGTAGTAATCTGTAATGGCTTCGTCGGCAATATAGTCCTCAAGACCTGCGAGGGTCTGGCCCTGCACATGATGGGCTGGCTCAGGGATGAACTCACCGCCACACCCATCCGGAGACTGGGCGCGGCCCTCTCCAAGAATGCGTTTCGCGCCCTGAAAAACCGGATCGACACCGAAAACTACGGTGGCGCACCGCTGCTCGGGGTGAACGGCGTCGTGACCATCTCGCATGGCTCATCTAGCGCCCGGGCCATCTGCAATGCCGTGCAACACACCGTCGAGGCGGTGGATCATCACATTAACGAACACATCATCGACGCCGTGTCCAAGGCCAACGCCAAGCTGGCCAACTCCAAACAGGAACCCACCGCCGCTCAGGCATGACCAATCCCGAAATCAAAAACCCCCGCGCCAAGCACGACTTCATCGGGCGCACCTGCTCCATCTCCGCCGTCGGCTCCTACGTGCCCGAAAAAGTGCTGACCAACGCCGACCTCGAGAAACGGATAGACACGACCGACGAGTGGATCACCACACGCACCGGCATCAAGGAGCGCCGCATCGCCGCCGACGACGAGCACACCTCCGACATGGCCGCCCACGCGGCAAAGCGCGCGCTTGAGCGGGCCGAGGTCGATCCCGCCGATGTCGATTTGATCATCCTCGCCACCATCACGCCGGACATGCCATTCCCCGCAACGGCCTGTCTTGTGCAGGAAAAAATCGGCGCACACAACGCGGCGGCGTTCGACATCGAGGCGGCCTGCTCCGGGTTCGTTTACGCACTCGAGATCGGGCAACAATTCATCATGTCCCGCACGTACGACACCGTGCTGGTGATCGGCGCGGAGAAACTCTCCTCCATCATGGACTGGGAGGATCGCAACACCTGCGTCCTCTTCGGCGACGGCGCGGGCGCCGCCGTGCTGCAAAACCGCGAGAACTCCCACGGCCTGCTCACCGCCTGCATGGGGGCCGACGGCCGAAAGGCATCGATCCTCTCACAGCCCGGCGGCGGCTGCCTGCACCCGGCCACGGCCAAAACCGTTTCCGACCGCCTTCACTTTCTCAGGATGGACGGAAAGGATGTGTTCAAAAGCGCCGTCAACGCGATGGCCACCGCCGCCCGCGAGGCCTTGGGCCGGTGCGAACTCGAGATAGACCGCATCAAGTGCATCATCCCGCACCAAGCCAACATGCGAATCCTCAAGGCCGTAGGCGATCGATTGGGTGCCAGTGAAGACCAGGTCTTCAGCAATTTGGAGCGCTATGGCAACACCTCCGCCGCCTCTGTAGCCATCGCGCTGGACGAAGCCGTCGAGCAAGGCAAAGTTGAGCGCGGCGACCTGATACTGCTGCTGGTCTTCGGGGCCGGCCTGACTTGGGGCGCGGCCATCATCGAATGGTAACCCCGCTTGGCCAGGCGCTGTTTTGGCGCTTGTCGGGCCGCTGCTTTCCTGTTTGCCTCTCCAGCCCTTTTTGAGATGGAACTGTTTCACAAAATCCTGAATACCGCCGTCGAAGGCGGCGCTTCCGACGTCCACATCAAGCCGAACGCGCCGGTGGTCTACCGGATCAGCAGCCAGTTGGTGGAGACCGAGATGAGCCAGCAGCCGGATGAGCAATGGCTGAGCAATGTCATCGACAATATTGTTCCCGACCCAGTTCAAGCCGAAACTGGATGAAGATCGGGAAATCGACTTTTCTTATAACGTACCCGGCATTGGCCGGTTCCGGACAAACTGCTACCAGCATCTCGGCAAGTGGTGCCTCGCCATGCGCCACGTCGTCGCCGAGGTTCCTAAAATCGACAGCCTCGGCCTGCCCGAGATCATCAAGTCCATCGCCGAGGAGCACCGTGGCATCGTGTTGGTCGCCGGAACCACCGGCTGCGGCAAGTCCACCACCCTCGCCGGGATGATCGATCACATCAACTCCACCCAAAAACGCCACATCATCACCATAGAGGATCCGGTCGAGTACGTGTTCAAGGACAAGCAGTCCATCATCGAGCAGCGCGAAGTCGGCCTCGACACGCCGTCGTATCAGCACAGCCTCAAGCACGTCATGCGACAGGACCCCGACGTCATCATGATCGGCGAGATGCGAGACGCCATCAGCTTCCGCGCCGCGATGAGCGCGGCCGATACCGGCCACCTCGTCATGTCCACCCTGCACACCATCGACGCGCCGCAATCCATCTCACGTGTGCTCGACTTCTTCCCCGCTGCGGAACGCGAATCCGTGCGCAAACAGATGATCGGCACTCTCAAGGCCATTATCGTGCAGCGCATGACCGTCCGAAAAGACGGCACCGTGATCCCCGCCATCGAGATCATGATCAACACTCCAACCATCTCCAAGTTGATTAACGAAAACCGCCTGGAAAAACTCCACGCCGCCATCGAGACAGGCACCGACGACGGCATGCAAAACTTCAACCAATCCCTCTTCCAACTGGTCAAGGACGACATCATCACCAAAGAGGAGGCCCTCGAGAAGGCCACCAACGCCCAGGCGCTGGAGATGAATTTCAAGGGCATCTTCCTCTCCGAGGGCAGCCGCATCCTCAACTAACGCCACGACTCTGGCCGGTTGCGCCCAAGCGGCTTAGCAGCCACACTCCCCCGCGTGGCTGCCCATCCGGAAAATCAGTCTCGCGGCCGCGTGGCCTCGCTGCACATGCATCCCCCGGTCGCGGGCGAACCAATGCTGCCGGCTGACTCTATCGCGGTCGAGACCGACGCCGGCATCGTTGGCAACACCCGCTACTGGAAACGCCTATCCCGCGCCAGCAACCAGCCAACCCAGCGGCAGGTGTCCCTGATTGAACGGGAACAAATTGCAGAGCACGCCAGCGCACTCGGCCTGCCTGGCATCGCTGCCGGCCGGGTTCGCTCCAATATAGAGACCGAAGGGATCAACCTCGTGCCACTGGCCGGCCGCGATGTCCGCGTCGGAGGGGCGGTACTACACATCGCCGCGCCGCGCGATCCCTGCCACAAGATGGACGAGATCGCACCCGGCCTGCGTGAACGCATGACAAACGACAAACAGGGTATTCTAGCCGTTGTCGTTCAATCCGGCACAATCAAAAATGGCGATGTCATCCAACCTATCAACTGATTTTTCAATCACCCACAGCATCCCGGCTAGCATCATCATGGCGCTTGGCCTCGCCGCCGCCGCGCTTGGCCAAACGGACGAACCGGCCAAGCCGCTCGTCGCCACAACGCCCCGCGTTCCCGCCGTCGGCATAGAGCTTCCCGATGACGCCCGCACCCAGCTGCGCACACACACCGACACCCTTGGCCAAGCGATCGACGCCCTGGCCCGGCAACACGCCGATACGCCGCCGCTGCTACGCCACCTCCCCGACGTGCAGGTCTATCACAAGGCCGTTGACTGGGCGCTAAACCACCGGATCTTTTTCAAACCAAGCGAACTCAAAACCGCCGAAGAGTTACTCGTCGCCGGCAGCGAACGGGCCGTGCAATTGGCCAACGGTAAAACGCCGTGGACACGCGCCACCGGCCTCATCGTGCGCGGCTACATCTCCCGGCTCGACGACTCGGTGCAGCCGTACGGGCTCGTGATCCCACAGTCGGTCTCCACCGACCCGTGGCGCAAACGCCGCCTCGACGTCTGGCTGCACGGCCGCGACAATAAGCTGACCGAACTGAAATTCATCCAGCAACGCCGAACCTCCCCCGGGCAGTTCACCCCGCCCGACACAATCGTCCTCCACCCGTACGGCCGCTTCTGCAACGCGTTCAAATTCGCCGGCGAGGCCGATGTGCTCGAGGCGCTCGCCCACGCGAAAAAACAATATCCCGTGGACAGCAACCGAGTGAGCATTCGCGGCTTCTCGATGGGAGGCGGCGGTTGCTGGCACTTGGGGGCCCACCTCGCTGGCGACTGGGTGGCGGTAGCACCGGGAGCCGGTTTTGCCGAGTCGCTCGAGTACCTTGGCTTGGACAGGAAAAACGCGATGCCACCCGCCCATGAGCAGGCGCTTTGGGGACTTTACGACGCCACGAAATACGCCGGCAACCTGTTCAACACCACCACCGTCGCGTACAGCGGCGAGATCGACAAACAAAAGCAAGCCGCGGATATCATGACGCGCCACCTTGCCGACGAAGGCCTGGTATTGCACCACGTGATCGGCCCGGAAACCGGCCACAAATATCACCCCGCCGCCAAGGCGAAGATCAACGAACGTATCAACGCCGCCGCCGCCAAGGGCCGCAATCCCGTGCCAACCGAGGTGCGGCTCGTGACACGGACGCTGCGCTACAACCGCCAAGCCTGGGTTCAGGTTGATGGACTCAAGGCGCACTGGAAACCGGCCAGCATCAAGGCCCGCATCGCCGGCAACGAACGCGTCGAGTTGACCACCGACAACGTCTCGCGCCTCGTTTTGTCGATGCCTTCCGGGCTTTGCCCGCTGCAGCTCGACGGCCATCCCACCGTCGTGATCGACGGAGATGAACTGACCGGCGCACGCGTCCGCACCGACCGCTCGTGGGAGTCGCTCTTCGTCAACGCACTCGGCAGATGGCGCGCCGTCGGCCGGTTTGAATTCGCCAGCCTAGCCAAGCGCCCGGGCCTCCAGGGACCAATCGACGATGCATTCATGGATCGCTTTCTCATGATCCGACCGACTGGCCAGGCGATGACCCTCTTGGCCGCCCAGTGGGCCGAGGCACAACTTGCTCAAGCCCTGTCCGACTGGGAACTGCAGCTCCGCGGCAAGCCGCTGATTAAAGACGACATCGACTTGACCGCCGCGGACATTGCCGACTGCAACCTCATCCTTTGGGGCGACCCAAAAAGCAACTCGGCCATCGCCCGCGTCATCGATCAACTGCCGCTCAAGTGGAACGAAACAACAGTGAATCTAGGCCAGGCGACAGCGGAATCGGCGACGCACGCGCCGGTTTTAATTTTCCCAAACCCGCTCAACCCCAAGCGGTATGTCGTGCTCAATTCCGGCTTCACCTTCAGCCGGTTCGGCCACTCGAGCAACGCCACGCAAACGCCCAAGCTGCCCGACTGGGCGCTGGCGGACATGCGCCAGCCGTACAACGCCGGCAACCCAGACTGCATCGCGGCGGCCGGTTTCTTCAACGAACGCTGGCAACCGCAAAAGGCAGAGTGACGTCCGCTGCGAGTTTGCCTCCGCGCGTCTGGCCTGTCATTTTTTCCGCATGCCAATTCGTTTTGTGACTTGTTTCCTGCTGGCCCTGTCCGGCTCCGCGCGCTTGGCCAATGCCGAGCCGGCCAATCCAAGTGGCAGCCTATCCATTTTGCCGTCGAGTTCCCGGCTTGAGGAACTTTGGAATGAGGGCGAGTTCACCGAGGGCGTCGCGGTCGCTGCCGATGGCACGGTGTACTTCAGCGACATCCCGAGCGGCGAAGGCACCACCGGCCAAGTTCACAAGTTCGATCCCAACACCGGCAAAACCAGCGTCCACTGTGCGGCGTCCGGCAAGAGCAACGGGCTGATGTTCGACAGTGCCGGGCGGCTGATCGCCTGCTGCGGCGCGAACAACGGCCTCATGGCGCTGTGCGAGATTTTGCCCGAAGGAAAACTGAAAGTGCTCACAGGGCGATTCAACGGCGGACGCTACCTCTCGCCAAACGACCTCGTGATTTTGCCCAATGGGACGATTTACTTCAGCGACCCCCGCTACGTAGGCAGTGAAAAAGAGGAACAGCACCAGATGGCAGTTTACCGTTACAACCCAGCGGACGGTTCCGTGAAACGAGCCATCAGCGCGGATCAAGTCGAGAAGCCCAACGGCTTGGCCCTGTCGCCGGACGGCGGCACGCTTTACGTCGCCGAGACCAACAACGCCCCGGGTGGCCGGATGACGTTGAATGCGTTCAAGCTTCTCGGCGACGGTAATCTGGGATCGAAGAAAGTGCTCGTTGATTTCGGCGCCGAGGCCGGCATCGACGGCATGACCGTCGACGTGCAGGGAAACATTTACGCCGCCGTGCGTTCCGCGAGCCGCTTCGGCATCGTGGTTTACACAGCCACCGGCCGGGAACTGGCCTACATCCCGACCGAGACGCTGCCGACCAACTGCTGCTTCGGCACCGGCACGGAAGCCAACGTGCTGTACGTCACAGCCGGCGGCGGCCTGTACCGCATCCCGATGAACGTCGCCGGCCACCACCCAGCCACCGCCCCCCTGGCCAAGGGCAGCTGGGTGCCATTGTTTGACGGCCAGTCGGCCAAGGGCTGGACGCCGCGCGGCCGGGCGGACCGACTCGAGGCGGTCAACGGCGAGTTGCATCTCTTCTCCACGGCGAATGTCTGGGTGGTTTCGGATGTGCAGATGGCCGACTTCGAGGTTGAGGCAGAAGTGAAACTCCCCGAGCAAGCCGCCGCAAAAGACGACCATTTCAACTCCGGGCTGGGGTTTCGGCTGTTCGGTGAAACCGGAAAGCCCAAGGGCTACCAGTGCGAGGTCGAGCGCGAATCCGCCGGCAAAAACGGCGGCGTTTACGGCATCGGGCTGGGCGGTTGGCTGTTCCCGAAGGGCGCAAAGCAAACCGCTGCGATGAGGCAAAAAAACAGTGGGCTGTTCCGCGACGACAAGTGGAACAAATTCCGCGTGCGTGCCGTCGGGCCGCGGATTCAAACATGGATCAATGGCCGGCTGATTTCCGACCTTGAGGATGGTCGCTCGTTGCGGGGCCGGTTCGGCATCCAGCATCACGGCTCCGGCGGGGTCGTGCGATTCCGCAACTTCCGCGCCCGGCCGCTAGGCAGCCGGAGGTGACGCAAAGGACTTCCCTCCCCTTGACCAAGCGGGTAGGTTATCGGCATTCGTTTTCATGAAAGCTACAATCCTCCTTTTCTCGATGGCCATTGGCTTGGTCTCCACGCAGGCCGCTAATGGGTTATGGACCAATCCGTCAGATTCTACGCTTCCAGTCGATTTTAAAATCCAGGGCGAATACGTCGGTAAAACTTCCGCCGGCAACAAGCTCGGCGCTCAGGTGATCGCGCTCGGGGGAGGTAAATTCCAGGCAATCCTCCTGCCCGGCGGACTGCCCGGCGCCGGGTGGGACGGCAAAAACAAGTCACTGCTCGAGGGCTGGGTCGATGAGGGGCGCGGCGAGTTCGAGGCTGCCAGCGGGAAACGCCGCTACCTTGCCAAGCCGGCCGATGAGTTCAGCGCCACAAGGAAGTTCCCGCCGACCGGCCACCGAGCCGCCGGGATGACCACCGACAGCGGCGTGGCCGAGGGTCATTACACCGGCGGGGAAACATTCCGCCTGGAGCACGTTGTCCGCAAAAGCGGCACGCTGGGCAAAAAGCCTCCCCAGGGAGCCATCGTGCTGTTTGACGGCAGCAACAAAAACGAATGGACCGGCGGCCGGGTCGATGCCAAAACCGGCCTGCTCAACACGGATGGAAAAGACATCCGCACCAGACGCAAATTCAACAACTACCACATGCACATCGAGTTCCTGCTCCCATACAAGCCGGCGGCCCGCGGCCAGGGCCGGGGCAACAGCGGCTTTTATCAGGTGGACGATTATGAGGTGCAGATACTGGACTCGTTTGGCCTCGAAGGGTTGAACAACGAGTGCGGTGGCATTTACACCAAGCGGGCCAGCGACGTGAATGCCTGTCTGCCGCCGTTGCAGTGGCAGACCTACGATGTCGATTTCACCAACGCCGTCGTGAAGGATGGCAGAAAGCTCAAAAACACACTCTTGACCATCCGCCTAAACGGAATCGTCATCCACAATAACATTGAGATCGACAGCAAATGCCCCGGAAGCCGAAGCGGTCCTGAGGGCAGGCCTGGCCCAATCAGGCTTCAGGGCCACGACAACCCGCTGCAGTTTCGAAATATCTGGTTCGTGGAGAAATAACCCGGCCAGACTG
Source organism: uncultured Verrucomicrobiae bacterium (assembly GCA_937770485.1). Lineage (GTDB taxonomy): Bacteria > Verrucomicrobiota > Verrucomicrobiia > Limisphaerales > UBA1096 > UBA1096. The sequence goes on from CALJHX010000020.1 coordinate 133,872, forward strand.
CCAAGCACTTTTTCCCGTTTTGCATCCCATCGCCAGAGCCCTTTGTTTTCCGTTTGCGGCTGGCCTGCTGACCGCGCCGGGAGCATTCGCATCCGTGGAGGACAGGCTGAACTTTTTTGAGAAAAAAATTCGACCAGCCCTAGTTGAGCACTGCTACAGATGCCACTCCGCCGAAGCCGAAAAAAAAGGAAAACTTAAGGGCAAGCTGCGGCTCGATTTCCGTGAGGGAATCCGAGGCAAAGGTGAATCGGGACTGGCTGGCAGTCGTCCCAGGTGATCCAGACAAAAGCAACCTGTACCGGGCAATTACCTATCTGGACTCCGAACTGGTCATGCCGCCTAAGAGCCGCTTGCCAAAGTCGGTCGTCGCCGACTTCAAGCAGTGGATCGAAATGGGCGCAACCGATCCCCGCAGATGGACACATTAGCCCAGGCCGAAGCGAAGGAGATCAACTTCGAAGAGGCGCAGGAAGTTCTGGTCCGTTCCGCAAGCCAAACGAGCCCAAACTGCCAACTGTTCAAAGATGGCGCTTGGCCAAGGGAGGACTCTCGACTTCTTCATCCTATCACAGCTTGGAAGAAAACGACCTTCGACCTCGCCCCGGCTACGGACAAGCGCACCCTCATTCGCCGCGCCACCTACGACCTCACCGGACTGCCTCCGACGAGTTGCTGAAATCGAAGCCTTCCTATCCGACAAATCACCCAATGCATTCAGCAAAACCGTAGAACGCCTGCTCGCCTCTCCACACTACGGTGAGAAATGGGGACGGCACTGGCTCGATGTTGCTCGTTACGCAGACAGTAATGGCCTCGATGAAAACTTGGCTTACGTCAACGCCTTTCGTTACAGGAATTACGTCATTAACTCGTTTAACGAAGACAAGCCCTACAATCGCTTTGTCCAAGAGCAAATTGCGGGAGACTTGCTTCCTTTGAGCAAAAACGAACCGGATGAGTTACGGCACTCCCGACTGATTGCAACGGGGTTTCTGAGCGTAGGCGCGAAGATGCTTGCTGAAGATGATGGTCGAAAAATGGAAATGGACATCATCGACGAACAACTGGACACGCTTGGCCGAGCGTTCATGGGAATGACAATTGGCTGCGCCCGTTGCCATGACCACAAATTCGATCCGATCCCCACTCGGGATTACTACTCACTTGCCGGCATCTTCAAAAGCACCCACACGATGGATAACCACAAGGTTGTCGCCCAGTGGCACGAGGTGGAACTTGGCTCAGCAGATTTGCGCGCCAAACGCGAACTAGTAGACAAGGAGGTAAAAAAACAAAAACAGACAATTGAGAGTCTCAAATCCGAAGTCCGCCAAATCCATCACCGCTCAAGCGCGAAGTGTTGCAGCGGATTATCTTATCGGTGCTTTGGTTAAGCTGCGAAAAGAAGCCCGCATTCAATTCACCCTCAAAGAACTCGAAGAGCAACCGAAAGAAAAAACCAAGGGCATGCTGCTCATTGAGGCTGAAAATTTTACCAGAGGGAATGGGTTAAAAACATTCGATGGCTACGGCAAGGACATCGGTGTTTTGCTGAGCAGCGGCCCCACTCAGATTGAGTTCGATTTACCAATCGAAAAGGCCGGCAAATATTCATTACATATGCGCTACGCTGCTGCCGATTCGCGCCCAGCCAAATTGAGCATTAATAACAAATTAATCAATGAGATGGCAACCGGCAGCGTCACCGGCACTTGGTATCCCGACTCTCAAAAGTGGTTCTGGGAAGGCACCTTCCAACTTGATGCTGGAATAAATGTCCTCAAGCTCGACTGGGCCACCCCCACGCCACACATCGACAAAATTTTGGTTCTGCCCAGTGATCAATCTGATCACCCGGCGGCGGACAGCTTGGCTCACCTCCACAACACTTTCACGCAACAATGGATTGCGCATCTGAAACAGATCTCAAAAGACAAAAAATCGCCCCTCGATGAATGGCGTAAATATATCGAAAACCCACGCGAGCCAATCGACGAAAAACTAATCGAAAACATCCGTTCGCGTTTTGCGGCAACTCATGAAAGAGATTCTCTGCACTCGTTGATTCACGACAAAAATGGCCCGTTCAAAACGCCAAAGGACATCGAAAAACTTTTTCCACAAAACGGAGCAGGAGGAACTAAAGCGACTCCAAAAACAGCTCAGCGACACTGAGAAAAAATATCCCAAAGTGCCAAAAGCGATGGCGGTAAAGGAGGGAAATGCCGAGGACTTAAAGGTTCACCTTCGTGGCGATTACATGACACAAGGCGAACTTGCGCCACGCGGTTACCTGCGTGTTATAACTAGCAAACAAACTACAACCCCTTCCATGAATGCCAGCGGTCGGACAGGTTTTGCCGAATGGCTCACATCAAACGAAAACCCACTCACAGCTCGAGTGATGGCGAACCGAATTTGGCTCTGGCATTTCGGCGCAGGAATCGTCCGCACTCCGGATAACTTCGGCAAACTCGGCCTACGCCCAACTCATCCGAAGCTGCTCGACTGGTTGACGATTCGATTTGTCGACAACGGTTGGTCGATCAAAAACATGCACCGTATTATCATGAATTCTGCTGCCTACCAAATGAGCTCGCAACAAAATGAGCAGGCGTATGCGGTGGATCCAGACAACAAACTTTGGTGGCGCTTCAACCGTCGACGCCTTTATGCCGAGGAAGTTCGTGACTCACTTCTCTTCACTGGCGGTTCGATCGACTGGGGAATGAAGGGGCAATTGATGACGTACGATCCACGCCAGTACGTTTCGCAAAACAATCACCCGTACTTTTACGGCTCCAGTCGCACGGTCTATTTGCCGGTGATTCGTAGTGGCACATTTGACGTGCTGCAGGCATTCGACTTTGGCGATCCCGCCGTTATCCAAGGCCAGCGTAGCAGCACAGTCAACGCAGCCCAGGCGTTGTTCATGATGAACCACGATCTCGTGGCCAAGGCCAGTGAGCGCCTGGCTAAGCGTGCTGCAAAAGCTCTCGATTTTGCCGAATCAGCAAATCAGATTTACGCAACTATTTTACACCGCAAACCAAGCGCCGCCGAAACTAGGCGTGCAGTCGACTTTGCCGAGCACGCTGTT
>CALJHX010000021.1 GCA_937770485.1 uncultured Verrucomicrobiae bacterium
GTCACCTTCGCTGGTAAATCCACATTAATATCATTGACCCGATACGTGTTGATCCCGCTAGACAATGAGATCAGCGCGCTTGTGTATAACAGCGTCCCAGGCTCTTGAGCTCCATAAGCACCGGAATCAAAACCTGAACTCGGATCAGTGCCATCATTTGCGTAAATCTTTAACGTCGCCTTGGCTGTGCTCCCGCTGACTGACTCCGTGTATGCCTCAAAAGCAAACTCTCCCAACCGCCGGCCACCAGTCCCCAAAGTCGATCTCATCACCAAACTCAACTCCCGAATCGTACACCGCCTCGTAAGTCGTGTGCGTTGCGTTGTAGATAACCCCGCCTATAGAACCATTGGTCGGGAACGTCGTGATCCTCACCTCTACATCGTCACCGTCATTGTCCGTCACTCCCAATGTAATGTTCTTGGGAGCATCGGTCGTCACATTCTCAGTCTGGTTCGATGCCACCGGCACATTGTTGGCCGCCACCGCGATCGTCACCGTAGCCGTGTCACTGCCACCGTTACCATCGATCACTTCATACACAAAACTGTCAGAACCCGTGTAACCACTCTTAGGCGTGTACTTCACCACCACACTGTCCTTGTCATACGCTGTCACCTTCGCTGTGAAATCATCATCCTGGTTCGAACTGCCAGACCGGTACAACTTCCATCCCGATGCGTCCTTCTGCCAGAAATCATCCAGACTGCTCCCCACATCATCCCCTCCGGCCATGATCAACGCCGCTTCCTGACCGGAAGCTAAACCGCTAAACCCAACCGTCCAGGTCACCTTCGCTGGTAAATCCACATTAATATCATTGACCCGATACGTGTTGATCCCGCTAGACAATGAGATCAGCGCGCTTGTGTATAACAGCGTCCCAGGCTCTTGAGCTCCATAAGCACCGGAATCAAAACCTGAACTCGGATCAGTGCCATCATTTGCGTAAATCTTTAACGTCGCCTTGGCTGTGCTCCCGCTGACTGACTCCGTGTATGCCTCAAAAGCAAACTCTCCCAACCGCCGGCCACCATCCCCAAAGTCGATCTCATCACCAAACTCAACTCCCGAATCGTACACCGCCTCGTAAGTCGTGTGCGTTGCGTTGTAGATAACCCCGCCTATAGAACCATTGGTCGGGAACGTCGTGATCCTCACCTCTACATCGTCACCGTCATTGTCCGTCACTCCCAATGTAATGTTCTTAGGAGCATCGGTCGTCACATTCTCAGTCTGGTTCGATGCCACCGGCACATTGTTGGCCGCCACCGCGATCGTCACCGTAGCCGTGTCACTGCCACCGTTACCATCGATCACTTCATACACAAAACTGTCAGAACCCGTGTAACCACTCTTAGGCGTGTACTTCACCACCACACTGTCCTTGTCATACGCTGTCACCTTCGCTGTGAAATCATCATCCTGGTTCGAACTGCCAGACCGGTACAACTTCCATCCTGATGCGTCCTTCTGCCAGAAATCATCCAGACTGCTCCCCACATCATCCCCTCCGGCCATGATCAACGCCGCTTCCTGACCGGAAGCTAAACCGCTAAACCCTACCGTCCAGGTCACCTTCGCTGGTAAATCCACATTAATATCATTGACCCGATACGTGTTGATCCCGCTAGACAATGAGATCAGCGCGCTTGTGTATAACAGCGTCCCAGGCTCTTGAGCTCCATAAGCACCGGAATCAAAACCTGAACTCGGATCAGTGCCATCATTTGCGTAAATCTTTAACGTCGCCTTGGCTGTGCTCCCGCTGACTGACTCCGTGTATGCCTCAAAAGCAAACTCTCCCAACCGCCGGCCACCATCCCCAAAGTCGATCTCATCACCAAACTCAACTCCCGAATCGTACACCGCCTCGTAAGTCGTGTGCGTTGCGTTGTAGATAACCCCGCCTATAGAACCATTGGTCGGGAACGTCGTGATCCTCACCTCTACATCGTCACCGTCATTGTCCGTCACTCCCAATGTAATGTTCTTAGGCGCATCGGTCGTCACATTCTCAGTCTGGTTCGATGCCACCGGCACATTGTTGGCCGCCACCGTGATGCTCACCGTAGCCGTGTCTGTTCCCGAACCATCGGTGACTTCATAGGTGAAGTCATCTGATCCTGTATAGCCTGAGGCCGGCGTATACTTCACCACCACACTATCTTTGTCATACGCCGTGACTTTCGCAGTGAAATCATCCGGCTGTGTTGCATCACTCGTTTGATACAATTTCCAATCCGATCCATCTTTCTGCCAGAAATCATCCAGACTGCTGCCCGTGACATCCTGCCCGCCAAGGATCAGAGCCGCACGGTTGTTCGCAGATGCTTCACTGCCACTCACACCACTAAACTCTACCGTCCAAGTCAGTTTGGAGTTGGTAGGCAGGTCCAGATCCGCAATGTTGGCCACTTGATAGGTTTTAAAGCCTTCCGACAATGTGATTGTGTTGCTAGTAAACAACAAAGTGCTAGGTGCCTTTGACGAGGCAAGCGTTCCACCTGTTCCCGGGTAATCTGCCCCATCATTAGCATAGATTCTAAGAATCGCAGTGGGTGAGGATATAGCAGCGCTAATCTCTGCATAAGCTTCGAAGCTAATCTCGCTCAACCGACGACCGCCAGTCCCTAAATCAATCTCATCACCAAATTCCGTACCTGTCTTAAAATAGGCCTCGTAAAGTGATGCGGTATGCGATGCGTTGTAGATGACCCCGCCTATTGTGCCGTTAGATGGGTAATCGGTAATCTTCACCTCAACATTGTCACCATCATTGTCTGTAATACTCAGGATTATATTTTTCGACAGTTCTACAGTGACATTCTCGCTCTGGTTTGATGCTACAGGATCGTCAGCAAACAAGCTTGCTATCGGCATCAGAAGAACAGCAAATAAACAGCCCAGTTTTAAGGAGGTTTTGTTTTTCATATTTAAGCTTTTGGTGAAAGTAGTTTTTAGCAAAACGGTAAAATTATCTTGGCACAGCCAATTCAATTCAGATATTCGCGAGAAACCGAGCTTAAAGTCAACCAATAAAATGACTTAAAATAAAATGACTTTCACTCACTTAACCCGTTGCGCAGCTGTAACTGGATATTAGTTGGGATTGTGTATAAACTCAATGAATCTGCGTGCCTAAGCCCCTTGCTTTCAGTGCTTAAACAGCTATTTTCACACTAAGCTCATCGGGTGCGTCTTTTTCTGGCGAATGAATTCCTGCAACGGTTACAATGAAGCTTCGTAACGCGATAAGCATATTTTCGAGTCAAAAGCAGCCTGTATCGACCATCGGATTAATTACGACCACAGCATCATATCTGGCAGAATGCTGAGGATGGAACCGCTCACGGTAATAGAGGGTTTCTCGTTCCGGAGACGGGTACCGGTCCGTTTCCAGTCGTGTGACTCGGTTTCGCAGGACTTGTCTGTGACCTTGTCGTCGCGCTCTGAGGCAACCTCGAGCGGGTATTGGTCTATCCAGTCATGGATCGGCTTTCGCACCCAATTGCCGCGTTTGGTCAAGCGGCCGCTCACATTGCTGTTGCGAAATGGTGCCAAGCCCATACCCTGTGCCCCCCTGTGGATACATCGAACATCCAGTCACTAGGCATTATCGCGGGAAGCCACGAGTTGCCATTGCTAATCGCCCGCGAGGCTCGCCGTCAAGGCATGCCGCACATCGTCGCGGTGGCGTTTCAGGATGAAACTTCTCCTGAAATCGAGTCTGTGGCCGACGAGGTCGAGTGGCTCCGGGTCGGCCAATTAGCCAAACTGATCAAGGCGTTCAGCAACCGCAACGTGCTGCATTGTGTGATGGCAGGGCAGATTGCGCCGAAAAACCTGTTCGAGTTTCGGCCCGATCTAAAAACAGCCGCAATGCTCTTTCGTCTTAAGGAACGTAATGCACATACGATTTTTGGCGCAATCGGGGACGAACTAGCCAAGGGCGGCGTTAAACTGATAGAAGCAATCCCATGGCTTGGCCAAGCGATGCCAGGCCCGAATTTCCAGCTTGGCCCAAAGTTGACGAAGCAACAGCGTGAAGACATCTCCCTCGGCTACCGCTTGGCCAAGGAGATTTCCCTACTGGAAGTTGGGCAGACCGTCATCGTCAAGGAAGGCACGGTGTTGGCTGTCGAGGGATTTGAGGGTACCGATGCCTGCCTTCGGCGCGGCGGCGAACTGGCCGGGCCCAAAGGTGGGGGCGTGGCTGTCAAGGTTGCTAAGGAGAACCACGACATGCGCTTTGATATTCCTTGCATTGGGCAGTTAACCTTGGAATCCTGCGCCGCGTCCAAGATCGCCGTCCTGGCGGTTGAATCCTCCAAGACCATCCTGCTGGAGCGCGAGGAAGTGGAGTCCCTAAGCCATGCGAATGGGATTACCGTGACCACGGTCGCTCCGTAGCCGGACATTACAAAAAAAACACATGCTCACCTTCCACGAGTTGATCGGATTCATGTCGCCCAAGATGGCGAACCAGATCCTCGAAGACACGCAGACGAACAACCGCGAGGTTTACCGGGCGCTGGTAGCCTCCATGGCGCAAGCGCAGAAAATGCGCCCGGTGTTCATTGGGCGCCAGCCCAAGGAACGCAGGCACAAGGGTTTCGTCCAGGTACTCTCCCGTGCCGGCTCGGAGGAGCACTCCGGTAACCTGATCCGTGGCTGGCTGTTCAAGGAGCACAAGGACGTTCTCATCGTATTCCTTGGCAAACTGGGCATTGAGCACAAGGATGGAATGGTGGATGATCTGCCTGAATCGATCAGTGATGAAGTGCTCAACGCCGCCGTTGACCTGTTGATTGAAAAGTACGAACAGGAATTGGTTGCCGTTTACTTGACTGCCTTCAACGCCTCAAACGAAAACCGCTGGGGCAATCTGGACACCCTGCTGGCCGAGGACGAGAGGCTGCAGTTTCACGGCTAATATGTTGGTAACATAGACAAGCAACCGTAATGGAACCCAAAGGAGATATCGCATTGATCGGATTGGCTGTCATGGGCCAAAACCTGATCCTCAATATGAATGACCACGGCTTCACGGTCGTGGCCTACAATCGTACAGTGTCCAAGGTGGACGACTTCATGAACGGCCCAGCCAAGGACACCAACATTATCGGGGCCCAGTCGATCGAAGAAATGGTCGCCCACCTCAAGCGACCGCGCCGCGTGATGATGCTCGTCAAGGCCGGCCAACCGGTGGACGACTTCATCGACCGTGTCATCCCCTACCTCGAGCAGGGCGACATCATCATCGACGGCGGCAACTCACTCTATCAGGACAGCATCCGTCGCACCGAGTACCTGCGGGCACGCGGATTGCTCTTCGTCGGCACTGGCGTCTCCGGTGGCGAGGAAGGCGCGCGCCGCGGCCCCTCGATCATGCCGGGAGGCCACCCGGACGCCTGGCCGCACGTGAAGAAAATTTTCCAAGCCATCTCGGCCAAGGTCGATGACGGTGCGCCGTGCTGCGACTGGGTCGGTAACGACGGCGCCGGCCACTACGTCAAGATGGTGCACAACGGTATCGAGTACGGCGACATGCAGCTAATCTGTGAGGCCTACCACTTGATGAAGGACGGCCTGGGAATGAGCGCCGACGAGATGCACAAGGTGTTTGCCGAATGGAACGAGGGCGACCTCGACTCGTACCTCATTGAGATCACCCGCGACATCCTCGGCTACCGCGACAGCGACGGCGCGCCGCTGGTTGACAAGATCCTCGACACTGCCGGCCAAAAAGGCACCGGCAAATGGACAGTCATCAATTCCGCCGAGTTGGGCATCCCAATCACCCTCATCGGCGAGGCGGTCTTTTCACGCTGCATCTCTGCAATGAAGGATGAGCGCGTCATCGCCTCGAAAAAGCTCCGCGGCCCAAAGCCGATCATCAAGACCAACCGCGAAAAATTCATTGACGACATCCGCAGCGCCCTCTACGCCTCGAAAATCATTTCGTACGCGCAAGGCTTCATGCTGCTCCGCGCAGCAGCAGCCGAGTACGGCTGGAAGCTCAACTACGGCGAGATCGCCCTCATGTGGCGCGGCGGCTGTATCATCCGCAGTCAGTTTCTCGGCAAAATCAAGGAGGCATTCGACAAGCGCAAGCGGCTGTCGAACCTGCTGCTCGACCCACACTTCAAGCGCGAGATCCGCAAGAACCAGCGCGGCTGGCGCAACGTCGTGGCCACTGCCGCCAAGAAGGGCATCCCGGCACCCGCCTTCTCGACCGCACTCAGCTTCTTCGACGCCTTCCGCAGCGAGACGCTCCCTGCCAACCTGCTGCAAGCTCAACGCGATTATTTCGGCGCACACACTTACGAGCGCATCGACCGCGAGCGGGGCGAGTTTTACCACACGAACTGGACCGGCCGCGGCGGCAACGTCTCCTCCTCCACTTACGACGCTTGATCATGAGCGACCCCGCACAAGTCCTGCGCGACTTCCAGCCTAGCAGCGACTTTTTCATAGGCATTGACTCCGATGGCTGTGTGTTTGACTCAATGGAGATCAAGCACAAGGAATGTTTCGTGCCGATGTTCGTGAAACACAACGGCCTGCAGGCAGTCAGCAAATACGCACGGCAGGTATGGGAGTTCGTGAACCTCTACTCAAAGACTCGCGGTACCAACCGCTTCCCTGCCATGGTCCGCTCGCTTGAACTGCTACGCGAACGACCCGAGGTCCAGGCCCGCAACGTCAACGTTCCAAGACACCCCGCACTCGACGAATGGATGGCACGCGAAACCAAGCTCGGCAACGCCACTCTGGCCGCCGAGGTCACGGGCGGCAACGACGACTTGGCTCCGATCAAGGATTGGTCGGATGCCGTCAATGCACACATTGCCGACATCGTCCACGGCGTACCGCCTTTCCCGCTCGTTCGCGAGTGCCTTGCCCAAGCGTTCGGGCGAGCCGACATGATGGTCATCTCGCAAACTCCCAGCGACGCCCTCGAGCGCGAGTGGGACGAGCACGACATCGCCAAGTTCGTCAAGGCAATCGCCGGACAGGGAATGGGGACCAAGACCGAGCACCTCCAGTTTGCCGCCGTAGGCAAGTACTCTAAGGAAAAAGTGCTCATGATCGGCGATGCGCCGGGCGACCACAAAGCCGCCAAGGCCAACGCCGCGCTGTTTTACCCCATCCTCCCCGGCCAGGAAGAAGCGTCATGGGAGCGGTTGCACGCCGAAGCGCTCGAGCGCTTTTTCGCCGGCACGTTCGCCGGCGACTACGAGGCGAAATTGTTCACCGAATTCGACGCTAGCCTACCGGAGCACCCAAGCTGGTAGTTTCTTGACAGTGCCCGACTCTGCGCGGACTTTCCCCCAAGTGAAAGGGGAGTCCCTCCCGTTACCACCGAGTAAAATGATCGCATCAACCGATTCCTTCGAGCCGTCAAGCCAAGACCAGTTACCCAACTCAAAACGGGTTTACGTCAACGGCACAATCCATCCCGACGTCCGCGTGGGGTTTCGCGAAATCTCCCAAAGCCCCACCAAGTCGCTGAGCGGCGACGTCAAAGATAACTCACCGGTGCGCGTGTACGACACGAGCGGCCCATGGGGCGACCCCGACTTTGACGGCGACGTCGCCAAAGGCCTCCCTGCCCTGCGCGACAAATGGATCCGCGACCGCGCCGACGTCGAGGAATATGACGGCCGCCAAGCCAAGCCGCTCGACAACGGCTACCTCTCAAGCGTCCACGCCGACCATGCCACCCAGCGCGACAAGGCCAACCGGTTGAACGAGTTTCCCGGGCTCAAGCACAAGCCCCTCCGGGCCTCCGCCGGCCATCCTGTCACCCAGTTTTGGTACGCGAAGCAAGGCATCATCACGCCGGAGATGGAGTATATCGCTATCCGTGAAAACATGGGCTTGGCTAAGCTCCGCGAGGACACACAAGCACCGGCCAATTCGCTGGCCCACCAGCATCCCGGCAACCCGTGGGGCGCAAACATCCCCGACGAAATAACGCCTGAGTTCGTCCGCGATGAGGTCGCCCGCGGCCGCGCCATCATCCCCTCCAACATCAACCATCCTGAAGCCGAGCCGATGATCATCGGCCGCAATTTCCTCGTGAAGATCAACGCCAACATCGGTAACTCCGCCGTCGCGTCGAGCATCGAGGAGGAGGTCGAGAAAATGCGATGGGCAACCAAGTGGGGTGCCGACAATGTCATGGATCTTTCCACCGGCAAAAACATCCACGCCACCCGCGAATGGATCATCCGCAACTCACCCGTCCCGATCGGCACCGTGCCGATTTACCAGGCCCTCGAAAAGGTGGACGGCAAAGCCGAGGAGCTGACTTGGGAGATTTTCCGCGACACACTCATCGAGCAGGCCGAGCAGGGCGTCGACTACTTCACCATCCACGCCGGCGTTCTACTGCGCTTCGTGCCACTGACTGCAAAGCGCCTGACCGGCATCGTCAGCCGTGGCGGCTCGATCATGGCCAAGTGGTGCCTCGCACATCACACCGAGAGCTTCCTCTACACGCATTGGGATGACATCTGCAAAATATGCGCCGCCTACGACGTGAGTTTCAGCATCGGAGATGGCCTCCGCCCCGGCTCCATCGCCGATGCCAACGACGAGGCGCAGTTTGCCGAACTCAAGGTGCAAGGCGATCTGACCCGACGCGCCTGGGAGCTTGGAGTGCAAGTGATGAACGAAGGCCCCGGCCACGTACCGATGCACATGATTCACGACAACATGACCAAGCAGCTCGAGTGGTGCGACGAGGCACCATTCTACACGCTCGGCCCACTCACGACCGACATCGCCCCCGGCTACGACCACATCACCAGCGGCATCGGCGCGGCGATGATCGGCTGGTACGGCTGCGCGATGCTCTGCTACGTCACACCCAAGGAACACCTTGGCCTGCCGAACAAACAGGACGTGAAGGAAGGCGTCATCACGTACAAAATCGCGGCGCACGCCGCCGACCTGGCCAAGGGCCACCCCGGCGCACAGTTCCGTGACAACGCCCTGAGCAAGGCCCGATTCGAGTTCCGCTGGGAGGACCAGTTCAACCTCGGTCTCGACCCAGAACGTTCACGGGAATTCCACGACGAAACCCTCCCTGCCGACGGCGCCAAGACCGCGCACTTTTGCAGCATGTGCGGCCCCAATTTCTGCTCGATGAAAATTACCGAGGACGTCCGAAAATATGCCGCCGAAAATGGCTACACCGAGGACGAGGCCTTGCAGAAAGGCATGCGCGAAAAGTCCGCCGAGTTCACCAACCAAGGCGCAGAGGTTTACCCCAAAGCGTAAGCTAATAGTAGAATAAGCCTTGAACGACACACTGTCTGAAGTTAAGCAGATGGTGCGTGATCACTTGATGGCGTTATCCGGCGAGGAATGGTTTTGCATGGGGTCGCGAATATTCGACACCACCCAGTGCATGGTGCTGGCCTCATTCCCTGACCAAGCGGGTTTACAGTGATGCTTCTGCTTAAACCTAGTGCTTGCCCAATCGCTAAGATCAGTTTTTGCGCTTGGTTTTCTTTTTTTGGAGGTAGGTGACGGCGCTTGGTTTGGGGCTGTTTTCCGCCCGGTCGCCGGTTAGGTTTTTGAGTTCGCTCACCTGGTCGCGAAGTAGCGCGGCTTTTTCAAATTCCAGTTTCTCCGCGGCCTCGAGCATCTCTTTTTCCAGTTCGCGAATGGTCTCGACAACGTCGAGGTCGCCCACTGACTCGCGCAGTGTCGCCGCGTTGGCCTGCTGACCGCCAAAGCGGTCGCCCAGTCGCTCCTCGATCGGGCGGCTTACGCTCTGCGGCGTAATGCCGTGCTTTTCGTTGTGGGCAATCTGCCGTTTGCGGCGGTACTCGCAGATACGCAGGAACTCGCAGATGCTCCGGGTTTTTTTGTCGGCATAAAGGATCACGTGCCCCTTTAAGTGTCGCGCCGCACGGCCGGCGGTTTGCACCAGGCTAGTCGTCGAGCGCAAGAATCCTTCCTTGTCAGCATCAAGGATAGCAACCAGCGACACCTCCGGAATATCCAACCCCTCCCGCAGCAGGTTGATGCCCACGAGTACGTCGAACTCGCCGTGCCTTAGTGCTCGCAAAATCTCGACCCGTTCGATCGCGCCAATATCGCTGTGCAAATAACGAACGTTAACGCCGATGTCAGCAAGGTAGTCGGTCAACTCCTCGGCAGTGCGTTTGGTCAACGTGGTCACTAGGACGCGCTCGTCCGCGTCGATACACTTTCGGGCCTCCTCGATAAGATCGTCGATCTGGCCCTTGAGCGGCTTGATGGTGATCCTCGGATCGATAAGCCCGGTCGGCCGGACGATCTGCTCGACCACGTTGCCCTTGGCCCACTCGATCTCGCGCTGGGCAGGCGTAGCGCTGAGGTACAGCGTCTGGTTTTGGAGGGACTGGAACTCGGTGAAATTCAGTGGCCGATTATCCAGCGCACTGGGCAGGCGAAAACCGTGTTCCACCAAGACCGTCTTGCGGGAACGATCGCCGGCGAACATCCCCCCGATCTGCGGGACTGTGGCGTGCGACTCGTCGATTACCAGCAGGAAATCATTCGGGAAAAAGTCGACCAACGTACTTGGGCGGGAACCGGGAGGGCGGGCATTGAGATGGCGCGAATAATTCTCGATGCCGGAGCAAAAACCCATCTCAAGCATCATCTCGAGGTCGTACTCAGTACGCATCCGTATGCGCTGAGCCTCGAGCAGTTTCCCTTTTTTCTCCAACTCAGCGACGCGATGGCCAAGCTCGTCCCGAATGGTCACGAGGGCGCGTTTAATATTTTCCATCGGCGTGACGAACTGCTTGCCGGGAAAGATAACAACGCCAGGCAACGGTTCGAGTGTGTTGCCGGTGAGCGGGTCAAATTGGGTGATGCGATCAATCTCGTCTCCGAAAAACTCAACGCGAATCCCCTCTTCGGTTTCGGCCGGACGAATCTCGACTGTGTCCCCGCGCACGCGGAATTGGCTTCGCTCGAACTGAATGTCATTACGTTCGTATTGAATCTCAACCAAGCGCGCCAGCAGGCGTTGCCGACCGAACTTCTCACCGACGCCGAGTCGAATGACCATTTCCTCGAAGTCTCTTTTTTCACCGACACCGTAAATGCACGAGACGCTTGCGACGACAACCACATCTCTCCGGGCGAGAAGCGAACTCATCGCCGAAAGGCGCAGACGCTCGATCTCGTCGTTGATGCTCGAGTCCTTCTCAATGAAAGTGTCGGTCTGCGGAATGTAGGCTTCCGGCTGGTAGTAGTCGAAATAACTTACAAAATACTCGACGGCGTTTTCCGGGAAGAACCCTTTGAACTCGGCGTATAATTGAGCAGCCAAGGTCTTGTTGTGGGAGATGATGAGTGTCGGCCGGTTGAGATTACGGATGACGTTGGCCACGGTAAAAGTCTTACCGGACCCGGTCACACCAAGCAACGTCTGGTGTGGTTCGCCAGCTAGCAAACCAGCGGTCAGTTTACGGATAGCCTCGGGCTGATCCCCCGCCGGCTCGAAGGGTGAATGAAGTTTGAACGCTTGGCCTTCCACAAATCGGGCGCATGGCCATACCCAACCCGGCTGCAAACCTCAAGCTAATGATGATCCCCGGCGAAGTTATAGAAACTATGCGCCCCAATGCGCGACAAGTCGTAGTTGGACGAAACCCCTTCAAGTTCGAACCACTGATTATCCATATGGAACTGTTTCCAATGTCCCCAAAATGCTCATACAACTCGTTCGCTTGCTCATGGGGCCGTTGCTGTTCCCTTGGTTTTTTAGATTTCAAGTCGTGGTGAAGAGGCATTGGGGCATACGCAGACGCCCGGTGTGTATTCTGGTAGAGCAGCTTGGTCGTGATGCGACCCATCAGTATAAACGGTAGAAGACTGGATCAAGAGATACCGATTCTCTATCGCTCATTCCACTCTTCGTCATCGCACCCAATTGAAGCACAGTCTGCTTAACGATCTGGACTTAAAGTTGTCCAGATCAAGGCTGATTTTCATCAAACCCGTTAGAATCTCAGGCCTCCAAGCCCAGTTCAATCGCTCTGTTAGTACTCAGAGCACTCGATAAGTTCTGGGTATTTTGTTCCAGAGCCGGAGTGGGTCCACCTTTCACCTTGGCCTGTGAAGACACTTTTGATCGCTGCGAGGTATCTACCGCCAGAGTGCTGCAGTGCCAACCAAGCGCTCAAGCAGCCGTTCATCGGCCGAAGGGAAATCGCGCTTTGCTAAGCGCTCTCTCGTGGCCCATTCGTACGCGGCGCAGCCGATGGCACGCGGCTCGCCCTTAGCCAATCGGCAAAGGAAGAATTTCAGGTGAACAGTTTTCCCGGGGTAGTCGTGGGTGATCTCCTCAAACGCCTGGCCAAGCGCAACCTCGATGCCCAGTTCCTCGTGAAGTTCCCGAACAAGGCAACCCTCAAACGTCTCCCCCGGCTCACGTTTGCCTCCGGGGAATTCCCACAAGCCAGCCAAGTGACTGCCTTCGAGGCGTTGGCTGATGAGAAGTTTTTGCTGGTGAAAAACCAGCCCGGCAGCGACGTCGATGGGCTTAACGGCCAATGCTCTTGTAGGTGAAACCAAGTTGGTCCATCTCCGCCGGGTCAAAAAGGTTTCGTCCGTCGAACAGGATCGGCGACGTCATCGCCTCCCGCGCCTTGGCCAAGTCCAGTTCCTTGAACTGCGGCCACTCGGTCGCCACTACAATTGCGTCACAACCCTCAGCTACGCTGTCCATGTCATCGACATACGTGACCCCCTCCGTCGGCAGCAACTCCCTGGCTTTCTCCATCGCCTTGGGATCGTGCACGCGCAGTGTCGCCCCTCCCTTCAGCAAGCGCTGGCAAACCTCGATCGCCGGCGACATGCGGACATCGTCCGTGTTCTGCTTGAACGCCAAACCCAGCACGCCGATGGTTTTATCCTTCAAAATCCACAGCGTGTCAGTGATCTTTTTAAGGAATCGGTCCATCTGCGCTGCGTTAATTTCTTGCACTTTTTTCAGCAACCCAAAATCGTAGCCAAGGTCGTCGCTGATGCGGATGAACGCGCTCAAGTCTTTCGGGAAACAACTCCCGCCAAAGCCAAGTGACGCGTTGAGGAACCGGCGGCCAATGCGCTCGTCCATGCCGATCCCGGTTGCCACTTCCTCGACGTTCGCGCCGGTCGCCTCGCAGATGGCCGCCACGGCGTTGATATACGAAATCTTCATCGCAAGGAACGAGTTGGCGGCATGCTTGATCAACTCCGCCGAGTTGATGTCGGTGAAAATAATCGGCGCGTTGAACGGCTCGTAAATCTCCCGCATCGCCGCCACAGGTTTATCCGAACGCGTGCCAACCACGATACGATCCGGATTCATTAGATCTTCCACCGCAAAGCCTTCGCGCAGGAATTCCGGATTACTAACAACGTCAAAATCGCAATCCACCTTGCAGTAGCGCTTGATCGTCTCCGCGACTTTCTCGCCGGTCTTGACCGGCACGGTACTCTTGTCGACGACAACCTTGTAGGTGGTTGTTGCATCAGCGATGTCGCGGGCCACTCGCTCGATAAAGCTAAGATCAACCGACCCGTCGCCGAGTGGGGGTGTCGGCACGGCGATGAAAACGACATCCGATTTCTCCACCCCCTCCGCCGTACTCGCAGTGAATATGAGCCGCCCCTCGGCCACATTCTTTTTGACCATCTCCTCGAGGCCCGGCTCAAAGATTGGAATGCCTCCGCCCTGCAACAACTTGACCTTGGCTTCGTCACAATCAACGCAGATGACATTGTGGCCGACCTCGGCGAAACAAGCGCCAGTCACCAAGCCGACATAGCCTGTTCCGACGATTGCGATGTTCACAATTCTGGGGGGGTTACTTGTTGTCCGGGGCAGCAAGTGCCGGCGGTACAACGGGAACCGCTGGCTTGGCAACCTCGGCCGGCGGCAACGGTGCCGGTTTAGGTTTTGCCACAAGCGGATCGAGCTTTTTTTGCGCCGCCTCAAGCAGCGACGTCGCTCGAACCTTGATAATGGCCTTGGCCGAGTTGGTCAAACTTTGGTACGTGCTGATTACATCCGCCTCGGCGTCGGTGGCCTCCTGGCAAATCGCATGGCCAAGCTTGGCTTCATCCGCCCAAAACCCATCGCCGTGTTGGGCAAGGTAGCTTTTGAATGCCGCCTGCGCCTTGTCGTAGTCCTCCGCCTCAAGCCACGTTTTTGCGCTCAGGATCAACGCCCGCTCTGCGACCGGTTTCCCCGCCTGATCGGTACTCACGTTCGCGTAAGCCTCGGCTATTTCCACCAAGTTCGTCGTGTCCGAATTCTGGACAGCGAACAGCGCCGACTCGGAGGCAGCCTTCGTTTGTGCCGTGTCACTCCTATAAAACTGGATCCCTCCAGCAGCAATAATGACAGCCACCGCGCCGTACAATAATTTGCTCTTGTTTTTTTCAAACCACTCGGCGCCGTGGTACATGATATCTGATTCGTTCGACTCGCTCATAAACAGGGCAGGAATCAATTGCAGAAAAAGGGGGAAAGGCAAGCAAATACAGCAAGAAAATAGAATTTCCTTCAGCCCTTAGCCACTAATTGCCGCAGCACGTATGAGAGAATCCCGCCGTGCCGGTAGTACTCAACCTCGATGTCCGTATCGATCCGGCACAGCACAGGCACCTCTTCGTCAGGTCCGTTGGCGCGGATTATTCGCAGCGTCAATTCCTGCTGCGCCTTGAGATCATCACCCAAACCAAGCACGTCAAATTGCTCTGTGCCGTCGAGTTCCAGACTGACGACGCCGGTGCTTTCGTCCTTGAATTGCAGCGGCAACACACCCATGCCGATCAGATTTGACCGGTGGATGCGCTCGAAACTCTCGCAGACAACCGCCTTCACGCCGAGCAACCGCGTGCCTTTAGCCGCCCAATCGCGTGAACTGCCCGTGCCGTACTCCTTGCCGCCGATGACGACGAGCGGCGTGCCTTCGGCACGGTACTTCGCCGCTGCGTCGAAAATGTCCATCGGCTCGCCGCTTGGCTGGTGCCGGGTCACACCACCCTCGGTGCCGGGCAGCATCAGGTTTTTGATGCGCACATTGGCGAACGTGCCGCGAGTCATCACGCGGTCGTTGCCACGGCGCGAGCCATAACTATTGAAACTTGTCTGCTCTACGCTGTTGTCGACGAGATAACGTCCCGCCGGCGAGTCGGGCTTGATCGCGCCCGCCGGTGAAATGTGGTCTGTCGTCACCGAGTCGCCGAACACACCAAGCGGCCGCGCGCCGACGATCTCGTCGATCGCTCCGGCCTCCATTCCGAATCCTTCGAAAAACGGTGGCTCCTGAATGTAAGTGCTCGACTCGTCCCACTCGTAAGCGTGGCCAACACTCGAAGGAATCTCGTTCCACTTCGGGTTTTGATCAGCGAAGTTGCTGTAAAGTTTGCGGAACACTTCCGGCTGGAGCGCCGTTTGCATATGTTGACGCACTTCGTCCAGGCTTGGCCAAAGGTCGCACAAAAACACATCCGTCCCGTCCTCCGCTTGGCCAAGCGGCTCGCTCGTCAAGTCGATGTTCACCCGGCCGGCCAAGGCGAAAGCCACCACGAGCGGCGGCGACATCAGGAAGTTGCCACGCACATTTTGGTGCACGCGCGCCTCGAAATTCCGATTGCCAGAGAGCACCGAAGCAGCGATGAGATTATTGTCGAGAATCGCCTTTTCGACCCCGGCATCGAGCGGGCCAGAGTTGCCGATACACGTCGTGCAACCGTAGCCGACAAGGTTGAAACCAAGCTGGTCGAGGTACGGCTGCAGGCCGGTTTTGTCGAGGTAATCACTGACCACGCGCGAGCCCGGCGCGAGCGACGCCTTCACCAACGGCGCCAGCTTCAAGCCTCGCTCGACCGCGTGCTTCGCCAACAGCCCGGCGGCCAGCATCACGCTTGGATTGGAGGTGTTCGTGCAGCTCGTGATCGCGGCGATGACCACGTCGCCATGGCCAAGCGCAGCGGTGCCGTTGCCTTGCACCGGCACGTCGGCGCTAACGCCGACCAAGTCGGCGGCGTCCCGACCAAAACCGCCCTCGGCGACCGACTTGGAAAAGAGTTCCTCAAACTTGCTGGCGAGATTCGGAACCTCGATCCGATCCTGCGGACGCTTCGGCCCAGCAACGCTTGGCTGAATCGAGTCCAACTCGAGTGTGAGGTTCACCGAGTAATCGATCTCCCCATCGACCGGGATTCCGAACAGCCCCTGTGCCTTGTAATAATTTTCGTAAGTCGTGCAGTGCTCCTCGGCGCGGCCGGTGGCGCGGAGGTAGTTGACTGTCTCACCGTCGATCGGGAAAAAGCCCATTGTCGCGCCGTACTCGGGCGCCATGTTGGCGATGGTGGCGCGATCGGTCAGCGGCAACTGCTTCGCTCCCTCACCGTAAAACTCGACGAACTTCCCGACCACCTTGGCCTCGCGCAGCATCTCGGTGACGGTCAATGCCAGATCGGTTGCAGTGACACCCTCGCGCAGTTCTCCATCGAGTCGAACGCCGACGACATCCGGCGTCAGGAAGTAAACCGGTTGCCCCAGCATCCCGGCCTCGGCCTCGATGCCGCCCACGCCCCAGCCGACGATACCCAGGCCGTTTATCATCGTCGTGTGCGAGTCAGTACCGACGAGCGTATCCGGGTAATGGACACCATCAACGTTACTCAACACGCCGCGCGCGAGATACTCGAGATTCACCTGATGCACGATGCCAATGCCCGGCGGTATGACCTTGAACGTGTCAAACGCCTGCATACCCCACTTGAGAAACTGGTAACGCTCGCGGTTTCGCGTGAACTCCAAGTCGAGGTTTTTGTCCATCGCATCCTTCGATCCGGCGAAGTCCACCTGCACCGAGTGGTCAACCACCAAGTCCACTGGCACCAACGGCTCGATGATTTTCGGATCCTTACCCAAGCGGGCCGCCGCCGAACGCATCGCAGCCAAGTCCACCAGCAACGGCACGCCTGTAAAATCCTGCAGCACGATCCGGGCGACGGTGAACGGAATCTCCTCCGTGCGCTGCGCCTTGGCCTGCCACCCGGCGAGTTGGCGGATATTCTCCTCCGTCACCTTTTGGCCGTCGCAATTGCGCAGCACCGACTCTAAAATCAGGCGGATACAAACCGGCAGACGCGAGACATCCCCCAAGCCGGCCTCAGCCAGCGACGGCAAGGAGTAGATTTTCCCCTGCTTACCGTTGCCAAGATCAAACGACCGCAATGAATTAAACGCATTATGACTCATGAAAAAAAACAAAGCGACGAAGGTCGCGTTGTCACAAGAGAATGCCTCTGCAATGGCCAGATGTCAACGGGATCGCTTCCGCTTGGCCAAGGGCTTGTGATTAACGGACACCTACCTGACCAGTTTTCGGATTGTAAACGTAACGCATACCGCGAGGTGGGCGCGGCGGCCTTGGAAAGTAGCCTTCGGTCACCAATTCGTTGAGGGCCTTAGGATATCGGCCTTCGACTACTTTGAACTGCTTGATAACGTTCTGCATATTAGCCAAGTTGAGCCTTTTCTCGGAGGATTTCTTGGCTTTGCCCACTGCGCCGACGTAATCAAGTGGCGCGGTCAATGGACTTCCAACTGAAGATGATTCCTCTTTTTCGGGCGCTTCATCCTTGGGTGTTCCACTCGAACCGCCGCAGGCGCACAAGCCAATCGCCAGTGCCAGTGAGGTTATCCAGGTTGTTTTCATAACATTAAAAAGTTTGTCTTTAGCTCGTGGATTGTCAATCGGCTTTATGCGGCTTTGGCTGGGCCTGCCGCCACTCTTTGCGACTGACTTTTTTTGGCGACTGAATGTGGGCGAATGCCCCCTTTTTGTTGCCGACGACAATGTCCGGCCAGCCATCGCCGTTCATGTCGGTGGCCATCACTTGTGTGCCGACGCCGGAGTCGTCATCAAT
Organism: uncultured Verrucomicrobiae bacterium; assembly: GCA_937770485.1. Lineage (GTDB taxonomy): Bacteria > Verrucomicrobiota > Verrucomicrobiia > Limisphaerales > UBA1096 > UBA1096. The sequence goes on from CALJHX010000021.1 coordinate 17,956, forward strand.
CAAGTGCGGTACCCAGTCGATGCCGTTCTTTTTCGAGCGGCGCAGTTCGAACCAGTACAACACAGCTGCTGCGTTCGGCTCGGCGTCACCGCGCGGGCCGTGCGCCCAAAAACGCTTACCAGTCACGATGTCAAGCAAGCCGTCCCGGTTCATGTCCACAAGGTCGATCGCGTGCAGTTGGCTAAACTTGACGCCGTACCGGTTTTCCTCCGGCTTAGCGTTCATAAACGTGTGTGCTACGAATGTGATGCCGCCGTCTTTCGGCTGGTTTTCGTACCAGCACAGACCGTAGCCATGCGCAGCGAGCGAGGTGATCACGTCGTTGTCAGCGTCGCCGTCCACATCGTAGGCGTACATCTGCGCGCCGCCGCCGGGCGAAAACAGAAACGCGTGAAACGCCCATTCCGGATCGCCCTCAAGCGACGCCGGTTGCTCCCACCATCCGTTTTTCTCCATAATGTCGCGGCGGCCGTCGCCGTTGACATCCCCCACGCCCATGCCGTGCGTGAACCGCTGCCAACTTCCCTTGGGCGTAACACGGTGAACCGTCCAAGGCTCATCCGGGTGCTCCCGATTCAGCTCGGCATAAATGAAGTGGCCTTCTGAGTTACAGACAATCTCCGGCTTGCCGTCGCCGGTGATGTCAGTGAAGTGCGGCGACTCGTTGTCGGTGATGGCAAGCGCGATGTGCTTCTTCCAGTGGCCCGGTTTGCCTTTCGGGTTTTCGTACCACGGCGATTCCGCGCCGGGAAACCCCAGCACCAACACGTCGTCCCACTCATCGCCGTTGATGTCGTAAACGAAGCACAAAAAATTCTTTGAGTAGGCGTTGCGCCCACTCAACGCACCGGCGAAACCGGGCACGGTGCTTTCCTTGCCACCGGCGTCCTTCATCTTGAACGACTCGGTGGCATCATAAATTTCGTGACGCTGTTTGTAGTCCGGTCCGGCGTACCAGTAAGGGCCAACGACGAGATCGGCATGGCCGTCGCGGTTAAAATCCCCGGCGGCACCGCCCTCGGCCCAAAAGTGCGGAGTGGCTTGGTGTTTGGTCCAAGTCTCAATGTGGTAATCCCTCGCTTGGCCAAGCGAAGTGGCCAATGCCAGTCCAGCGACAACAAGAAGAGAATGGCGCATGCGCCATTTTTGGCACCGCCGCCCGGCGCGGTCAAGCGGCGCGGGACATATCTCACTCGCCGCGCTTGGCCAAGTCCGTTATCCTGTCGCCAGATGATTGGACGCTATACCCGTCCCGAGATGCGGGACATCTGGACTGAACAACGAAAGCTCGAAACCTGGCTGAAGATTGAGATGCTCGCAGCCGAGGCGCTCTGCAGCGAGGGTCTCGTGCCCAAGGCGCATCTCAAGCAGATGAAGGCCAAGGCATCGTTCAGCATCGCGCGCTGCCGTGAACTTGAGAGCACGCTCAACCACGACGTCATCGCGTTCACCACGAACGTCAGCGAGAATATCGGCGAACCAGCGAGCCGTTGGCTCCACTATGGGCTGACGAGCAGCGACATCATCGACACCACGTTTGCGGTGCAAATGAGCGCGTCAGTGAAAATTCTCATCGCCGACGTGAAGAGCCTCCGTAAAGTCATTGCCGCCAAGGCGCGCAAACACAAGTTCACGCCGATGATCGGCCGCAGTCACGGCATCAACGCCGAGCCGACGACGTTCGGCCTCAAGATGGCGCTGATGTTCGACGAGTTTGGCCGCGCGCTCGAGCGACTCGAGACCCTCAAGCCGCGCGTCGCCATCGGCAAGCTCTCCGGCGCTGTCGGCACCAACGCCCATCTCTCGCCAAAGATCGAGTCGTTCGTTTGCCGCAAGCTTGGACTCAAGGCTGCGCCGATCGCGACACAGGTTGTACAGCGGGATATTCACGCCGAGTTCATGACGACTGTCGCTCTTGTCGGCGCGAGCATTGAGCGGTGGGCGACCGAGTTTCGGCACCTCCAGCGCACCGAGGTACTCGAGGCCGAGGAGTATTTTGCCAAGGGCCAAAAAGGTTCGAGCGCCATGCCGCACAAGCGCAACCCCATCACCGGCGAACGCCTCACCGGCCTGGCCCGCGTGCTGCGCGGCAACGCGCTCGCCGCGCTCGAGAACGTCGCCCTTTGGCACGAACGCGACATCAGCCACAGCTCCGTCGAGCGCGTTATTTTCCCCGACTCCTGCACGCTGCTCAACTACATGCTCAACAAGCTGGCCGACCTCACCAAGGGATTGATCGTGTACCCGAAAAACATGGTCAAAAACCTTGGCCAATCGCTGGGCATGTGGAACTCGCAGTCGGTGCTGCTCGCGCTCATCCGCAAGGGACTCACCCGCGAAGAGTCGTACTCGCTTGTCCAGCACAACGCGATGGAGACGTGGAAAACCAAGCACGACGGCCGCGACGACGCCGATTTCCTCACGCAACTTTTGTCAGACCCCGAGGTCGCTAAGCATTTCAAAAAGGGCGAACTCGAGTCCATCTGCACCACCGACTTCCACTACAAACACATCGAGTCCCGCTTCAAAAAACTGGGGCTGTAGAAGATGGACGACGTAAAGCAACGGGAGGAGTTAAAGCGCAAACGGGCGTGGGGTCCGAAGGAACGCCGGCTGGCGATTCAGGACATGATCGCTTATGTGGAACCGAACCAATCGCCCCACAACCGCCGCAACCGGCCTCGCTGGCACAAGGAAAACTAACCGCGTGCCGCAACTTGACAACAAGACTATCGTCATCGTCGGTGGGACGACTGGGCTAGGCTTGGCAGCCGCCAAGGCGTTCGTCGGCGAGGGGGCGCGAGTGCTAGTGGTCGGACGAAATGCCGACAGCGTGAGCCAAGCGGAGTCGGCGCTTGGCCAATCGGCGCGCGGCTTGGCCGGCGATGCGACGGATCCGGAAACCGCTCCCGAGGCGATCGGCTTGGCCAAGCGGGAGTTCGGTGGGTTCGACGGCCTGTATCACATTGCCGGTGGCAGTGGGCGCAGCATGGGCGACGGGCCGCTGCACCGGATCAGCGACGACGGCTGGCAGCAGACGATCGACCTTAATCTCAAATCCGTTTTCAACTCGAACCGCGCTGCACTGCGAGAGTTCGTTGCGCTTGGCCGAGGCGGCGTGATTCTCAACATGACTTCCGTGCTGGCCGACTCCCCCGCCCCGAAACAATTCGCTACGCACGCCTACGCGACGGCCAAGGCGGGCATCGTTGGGCTCACCAAGTCAGCGGCGGCGCACTACGCCTCGCAAAACATCCGCGTGAACGCCCTCGCACCGGCGCTTGTTGCCACGCCGATGTCCGGACGCGCCCAAGCGAACGACGAAATCATGAGCTTCATCAAACACAAACAACCGCTGGATGGCGGCCGGATCGGCGTGCCGGAAGACTTGGACGGCGCGGCGGTTTTCCTTATGTCCGACGCCGCCAAATTCGTCACCGGTCAAGTGCTGGCGGTCGATGGCGGCTGGAGTGTCAGCGAGGGGATCGAATGAGTTACACAATCGGGATCGACCTCGGCGGCTCATGTGTCAAGGCAGTCGTCGTCACGCCGGACGGCAAAACGTTGACTAACCACAATCTGCCCTTCGACGGCGAGGCAGATATGGAGTGGGCCAATCGCCTCCGTGAACTTGTTCAATCAATCGAGGAGGAGCAGGACTGCAAGCCGGGCAACATGGGTTTTTCGGCGCCGGGGCTGGCGGCGCTGGATGGCAGTTGCATCACACACATGCCGGTACGGCTCAAGGGGCTTGTCGGCTTGAATTGGCAAAAGTTTTTTGATTTTAGTAAGGCCATCCCGGTGTTGAACGACGGCCATGCCGCCCTCCTTGGCGAAGCTTGGCTTGGGGCGGCGAAGGGATTTCAGACCGTCATCCTGCTGACGCTCGGCACGGGCGTTGGCGGTGCGGCCCTCGTAGAGGGCAAGCTGCTGCGCGGGCGCACCGGCAAAGCCGGTCACTTTGCCCACACCAGCCTTGGCCCGGACGGCCCGCCGGACGATTGCGGATGCCCAAGCAGCCTCGAGTTGGCGATTGGCAACTGCAGCATTCCGGAACGATCCAACGGCCGTTTCACCCACACATGGGAAATGATGGAGGCGATTGAGAACGGCGACAAAGAGGCGGAGGAAATCTGGCTCAAGTCGGTCAAGGGACTGGCCACGGCGATCTGTTCGTTCTCAAACATCCTCGACCCGGAAGCGGTCATTCTCGGCGGCGGAATTGCCAAGGCCGGCGACCGGCTTTTCGTGCCGCTGCGAGAGTACCTCGATCCACTGCTCTGGAAGACCGACGACTACGAGATCAAGCTGCTACCGGCACAACTGGGCGACCTCGCCGGTGCCTACGGAGCCGCCGCCAACGCGCTGAACGCTTAAACCCCAAGCAACGACTCGGCCCGCGCCACCGAGGCGGCCTCGCTGTCCTGCAGGATCGTTTGCCATCCCCTGCCCTTGCCGGTCTCGATATTTTCCGGTCGGTCGTCGATGTAGAGAATGGCCGCACCACTCTCGCCAGTGCGCTGCTCGACCACGTCGTAAATCGCCTCGTCCGGCTTCATGCCGCCTTCCTCGAACGACAAAACATAATTGTCAAATAGACTGTAAAACGAAAACCCCTCGCGGATGTGTCCGATCGCAATTTCGTTGGTGTTGGAAAAAACGCAGGTCGGAATACCGAATGGTTTCAGTCTCTCAAAAAACTCGATCATCGTTTCCATCGGCGAAAAAATATCGGCGAAGATGCTGACAAACTCGGCGCGGTCGCCTCGAAACCCGGCCCCATCGCGGATCGCCGCATAAAATTCGTCAGTCGTGATATTGCCTGACTCGTAATCGATCTGGATGGACGAGTCGAGCAAGCGCTGAACTTCCTCCAACCCGGCCTCGCTGCGCTCTCCGAACCGGCGAATGGCGATGCTGTAATCAAAGTCGACTAGCACCTTTCCGAGGTCAAAAACAACTACCTTTGGTTCAATCATGAATTACTTTACATCCAGCTCTCGGCGGCCTTCGAGCGCCTGGCTCAGCGTCAACTCATCGGCGAACTCCAGCCCGCTCCCCGCCGGCAAACCGTGGGCGATGCGCGTCACTTTCACGCCCGGCTTGGCCAAGCGCTTGGCCAAATAGTGACCGGTGGCGTCCCCCTCCACGTCGGTGCCCAGCGCGATGATGACTTCGTCGACCGTCCCGTTGGCCAAGCGCTGCTCGAGTTGAGCCACCCGTAATTCCTCCGGGCCAATGCCGTTCATTGGCGAGATTTTGCCGCCGAGCACGTGGTAGTGACCGCGGAACGCGCCAGACTTCTCGACATTCAAAACATCGACCGCGCGCTCAACGACGCAGACGGTTCGCTCGTCTCGAGACGGGTTGGAGCAAACGCTGCACGGCGATCTCTCGGCCAAGCCGCCGCACTGCTCGCACTCGATGATTCTGTCGCGCGAAGTGATCAAAACGCTGGCCAAGCGCTTGGTCACAGCGTTGTCGGCTTGAATCAAGTGAAGGGCGAGCCGCTCAGCGGAGCGCGGGCCGATACCCGGCAGGCGGTTGAGTTCCGCCACCAACAGCGCAAGTGGTTCGGGGAGCGAGGTCATTGGGCGGAATCAGAGCCCCGGCAGGCCCATGCCGCCGCCCATGCCGCCGGTGAGTTTGCCCATCTCGGCAGACTGCGTTTCGCGCCCCTTATCGAGCGCCTGGTTGACCGCGCCCAGCACCATGTCCTCCAGCATCGAGATATCCTCCGCGTCCACGCCGTCGGGGTCGATCTTGATCGACTTGACCACGCCGTCGCAGCTGGCCGTGACCTTGACCGCGCCACCGCCGCTTGAGGCCTCGACGATTTCGTCGGCCAATTGCGCTTGAGCCTCCTGCATTTGCCGCTGCATCTTGGCAGCCTGTTTCATCAATTTTGCAATGTTCGCCATGTTAAATTTTCCAGGTCACTTCCGCACCTCGACGATTCGGCCCCGGAACAGTTCCAGCGCCTTTTGAATGAGCGGATCGTTTTTGAATTCCTCCGGGTCAAGCTTCTCCGGTTGGGGTACGGCCGTGGTCTTCCCCTGCTTCGCGCGGCTCGCAGCCTGCGGTTCGTCGATCGGCTCGAGCGCGGGGGCCGGTGCTCGGCCTTCGGGAGGAGGCTCGCTGGTGAAACGGAACTGCACATCCGCATAGCCAAGCGCGGCTAGTTGTTCCGCAAGCATCACGTGGTTCCGCTTGTTGTCCACCAACGCGAGGTGCTCTTCGGTGACACCGATTACAAAGATGCCTTTTGAAAACGACACAGCGTGCGCCTGTTGAAAATAGGTCTGCATGAACGGGCTGGCCTTGCTCGCAGCCGAAACGAGGCGCAACCAAACCGCCTGCAAATCGCCCGCCTCCGCCGGCTTGTCAACAGTCGTCGGGGGGGCGGCCTTAGGGGCAGGCTTGGGCGTCGCGCTTGGCTTGGGCAACGGTTTTGGCGCGACGGCGGGTGCCGCTTGGGCAACGGATGGCGGCTCCGTGTCACGTAGTTTTTGAAGTTGAACAAGCACCTCGTCGATGCCCAGCGCAGCCTTGGCCTGCGCAGCCTTGAGCAGTGACACTTCGATCAAAATCTTTTTTGACGTGGCCAGGCGCAGACGGCCCTCGCAATCAGTCAGCACATCCAGTACCCGTGCCAAGGCTTTTTCGTCTGCCAACTTCGCCCCGGACTGGAGAGTGGCGGCCTCGGCTTCGCTTATCTCAAGCAGTGAAAGGTCGCCCTTTGACACGACAAACACGAGCCGGTTGCGAATGTGCGTCAACAGATCACCGACCAGCCGGCCAAGATCTTTGCCCTGAGTGGCGAGCGCGTTGAGCTCGGTCAGAGTCCGTGTCGAGTCGCCGGTGAGGACGGCCTCGGCGAGCGCGAACAACTTCCCCTGCGCCGTCAAGCCGAACATCGACAGTACGTCCGGCTCGGTGATGTTGTCGCCACAAAAACTGATAAGCTGGTCAAGTGCCGACTCGGCGTCGCGCATGCAGCCTTCCGCGCCGCGCGCGATGGCGAACAGCGCTCCCTCGTCGATCGTGACCTTTTCCTCGCCGCAAATGTACTTGAGATGCCCGGCGATCAGGTTCACGGGAATGCGCCGGAGATCGAAGCGCTGGCAGCGCGACATGATCGTCGGCAGCACCTTCTCCGGTTCGGTGGTGGCGAACATGAACTTCACGTGAGCCGGTGGCTCCTCCAGCGTCTTAAGCAGCGCGTTGAACGCCGCAGTGGTTAGCATGTGAACCTCGTCGATGATGTAGATTTTAAACTTCGACGAAGCGGGTGCGTACACGCAGGTCTCTCGCAGTTCACGCACCTGTTCGACCCCATTATTGCTTGCGCCGTCGATCTCGAGTACGTCGATCGAGCGGCCCTCAGTGATCTCGATGCACTTGGAATCGTCATCGGAGAAGTCGACCTTCGGGCCGTCAGTACAGTTCAGGCACTTGGCAAAAACCCGCGCCAAGGTGGTCTTACCGGTGCCACGCGGCCCACAGAACAAATAGGCGTGCGCGACGCGATCCCCGCTGATGGCGTTAATCAACGTCTGACTGACGTGATCCTGACCAACAACATCACTGAAGCGCTGCGGACGGTATTTGCGGGCTATGACTTGGTAAGACACCGGCGGAAGACTAACCGCTCGGCGCGTACCAGAAAAGCGCAATGCGCCAAGTCTGGTGCTTGGCACTAAAACCTTGTCAGCGCAGAAATAATCTGGACACTCTGCCAAGCGCTAATTCAGCGATCACCCACGGAATGGCACACGATATCGAATCACGACTGGCGGTTTGCAGTTGGTCCCTTCAACCCGAAACACCCGAGGCGCTCGTCTCTCAACTCCGCGAAATCGGTATCTCGCGTGTGCAAATCGCACTCGATCCGCTCCGTGAAAACCCCAGTGCCTGGGGCAAAACTGCCGAGTTGTTTGCCGCCGAGGGCATCGAGATCGTCTCAGGAATGTTTGGCACCATTGGCGAGGATTACTCGTCGCTCGACACAATCCGCGAAACCGGCGGTGTCGTACCGGACGAACATTGGGAAGCCAACTGGGCCAACATTCAGGCAGTCGCCGATATAGCCACCAGGCTCGGCCTGAAAATTGTCACTTTCCACGCCGGCTTCCTGCCGCACGAGGAGAGCGACCCCGGCTTTGCCAAACTACTCAACCGCATCATGCAGATCGCCGACGTGTTCGATGCCAGCGGCATCGACCTTGGCTTCGAGACAGGACAGGAAACCGCCGATACGTTGCGATTATTCCTCGAAAAACTCGACAGGCCAAGCGTCGGCGTCAACTTCGACCCGGCAAACATGCTGCTCTATGACAAGGGCGATCCCATCGAGGCACTCGAGACACTCACACCGTTCCTAAAGCAGTGCCATATCAAGGACGCCACCCAAACCAAGAAGGCCGGCACGTGGGGGGTAGAAGTCAAAGTCGGCACCGGCGAGGTTGATTGGCCTGCGTTCTTCGCCACCTTAGCCAAGATAGACTACGAGGGCGACTGCTGCATCGAGCGCGAAGCCGACAACCAACGCGTCGCTGACATCCGCACTGCCCATCAATTCGTCACCCAACTCTAACAACATGGCAAACGACAACATCAATATTGGTATCGTTGGGCTTGGCTTCATGGCCGCGATGCATATCCGCGCTTACCGCCAAATCGAGGGAGTGAACGTAGCGGCAATCTGCGACCTCGACCCCGAGCGACTTAAGGGCGACTTCACCGCTGCGCTCGGCAACCTCGACTCCGGCGAACCAGTCATACTCGACATGTCACAGGTCAAGGCGTATCAGGATTTCAACGACCTCCTCGCCGACGAGTCGATTGATGCCATCGACATCTGCACCCCCACGCGCACGCACCTTCGCATGACCAAGCCGGCCCTCGCATCAGGCAAACACGTGATCTGCGAAAAGCCGCTCGCCCGCTCCGTCGCCGAGGCCCGCGAAATCGCCGAGGCCGCCTCACAGGCGAAGGGCCACTTCATGGTGGCCATGTGCCTGCGCTTTTGGCCGCAATGGGCCTGGGCCAAGGAGGCGGTTGACAGCGGCCGCTTCGGCAAGGTGCTTGGCGCGCATTTTCAGCGAATCGCCGAGCCCCCTGCCTGGGGACAGGCGATCTACTTCGACGGCGCAACGTCCGGCGGCGCGTTGTTCGACTTGCACGTGCATGACACCGACTTCGTGCAACACGTCTTCGGCCAACCGAAGTCGGTTTACTCGACCGGCTTCACCAAGGTCAGCGGCGCCATCGACCATGTGCTGACGCAGTACGAGGTTGAGTCCGGCGCAAAGGTCAGCGCTGAGGGAAGCTGGGCGATGACACCCGGCTGGGGCTTCAACATGTCGTACCGTATCATCTTCGAGCGGGCCACCGCCGACTACGACATCGGCCGCGAAGACGAGCCGCTGCGACTGTTCGAGGAGGGCAAAGAAAAACAGGTCATCGAGTGCGAAGGCACGGATGGTTACGCCGGCGAACTGGCCCACTTCATCGAAAGTATTCGCTCCGATCAGGCACCTAGTGTCTCTGGGGCTGACGGCCTCAATACGGTGAAAATCTGCGCCGCCGAGGAGCAGTCCGTCCAAACCGGCCAAGCCGTAAAACTAAACAAATCCTAAACGGGACTCAGATTTTCAGAATTCAAAAGAATTTACAGGGTCAGTTTTTGGACAGGGATTTCACGGGTTTTTGAACGTCACCAACTGACAACTGCTCACCGCTCACTTTGCCGCCTCAGCACTCGCTGGCACAGCGCCGGCAAAACCACCAGGGTCAGCGCGGTGGCGGTCAGGATGCCACCGATCACGACGGTCGCCAGTGGACGCTGCACCTCAGCACCGGTGCCGGTGGCTAAGGCCATCGGCAGGAAACCCAGCGACGCAACTAACGCCGTCATCAGCACCGGACGCAGCCTTGTCAGCGCCCCCTCGCGTATGGCCTCCTCCAGCGGCCTGCCCTGTTCACGAAGCTGGTTTATGAACGTGACCAGCACCAAGCCGTTCAGGACTGCCACCCCGGACAATGCGATGAAACCAACCGCCGCCGAGATGGAGAACGGCAGTCCACGCAACGCCAGCGCCGCCACGCCACCGGTCAACGCCAGCGGCACGGCGGTGAAGACGAGCAGCGCCGGGCGTACCGCGCCAAAAGCCGCGTGCAGCAACAAAAAGATCAGCGCAAAACAAACCGGCACAACGATGACCAGTCGCTGGCGCGCAGCAGTAAGGTTCTCGAACTGCCCACCCCAGTCGAGCCACGTCCCGGCCGGAAGTTTCACGTCCGAGTTGACCCTCTCGCGAACTTCGTTGACAAACCCGGCCAAGTCGCGCCCGCGCACGTTGCACTGCGCCACCACACGGCGCTTGCTGTTTTCCCGGCTGACCTGAAACGGCCCCTCGGTTTGAACCACCGCCGCCAATTCGCCAAGGGGCAATACCGGCGGAAAAGAGGCGTTTTCATCCCCGTCACTGGGCAAAAGGATCGGAAGCTCCGGAAGCGTGGACGCTTCCTGCCGCTTGGCCTCGGGCAACCGCACGACGATGTCGAACCGCCGGTCGCCATCGAACACCTGCCCCGCCACACGGCCACCAATCGCGATGTTGACGCTCTCGACCACATCGGCGGCATCGAGCCCGTAACGTGCCAATATTCCGAGCTTGGGCCGCACGGTCAGTTCCGGCATGCCGGTCGTTTGCTCCACTTTCACGTCGGCCGCGCCGGGAACGCCGCGCATCACGGCGGCGATTTTCTCGGCGGTGCGCCGGAGTTCGCCGGGGTTTTCCCCGAACACCTTCACCGCAAGATCGCCCCTCACGCCGGCGATGAGTTCTTGAAATCGCATCTTGATCGGCTGGGAGAATTCGTATTTATTGCCGACCAAGTCGCGCACGGCGGCGCTCACCTTTAGCTCGATCATCTGCTTGGCCAAGCGCGGGTTCGGCCACTCGGCGCGCGGCTTGAAGATGATGAACGTGTCCGAGACGCTCGGCGGCATTGTGTCGGATGCCAGGTCGGCGGTGCCTGTCTTGGAAAAAACCAAGTCGACCTCGTCAAGATCACCCACGGCGCGCTCTACCTTGAGTTGCATTCCGGTGGACTGCTCAATCCCGGTGCCGGGGATGCGCATCGCGTGCATGGCAATGTCGCCCTCGTCAAGTTGCGGCACGAACACCTGCCCCAAGTTTGCGAACAAGACTCCCGCGCCGAGCAGCATCGCCGACGCCGCACCGAGCACGACGCCTCGGCGGTGCAGCGCGAAGTCCAGCACCGGCGCATACCCCCGCCGAGCCGTTCGCATGAGCGCGTTGTCGCTCTCCGCAACGCGCCCACGAATGGTCAGTGCCACCATCGCAGGCACAAATGTCAGCGACAACACGAACGCCCCGGCGAGCGCGAAGATCACCGTCAATGCCATCGGGTGGAATAGTTTCCCCTCGATGCCGGTAAGCGCGAGGATCGGCAGGTACACCACCGTGATGATGGCAACGCCGAACACAAACGGACGACGCACCTCGTGGCTGGCGGAGCGGACGACGTCGAGTCGTTCGCCAAGCGTGAGCAGGCGACCCAATTCACGCTGGCGGCCTGCCAGGCGGCGCAGGCAGTTCTCTACAATGATGACCGATCCGTCGATGATGATCCCGAAGTCGATCGCGCCGAGGCTCATCAGGTTGCCGCTGATGCCGGCGCGGTGCATTCCCGCCGCCGCGAGCAGCATAGAGAGCGGGATGGTTAACGCGGTGAGAAACGCCGCGCGAAGATTGCCGAGCAACGAAAAAAGTACCGCAATCACCAGCGCCGCGCCGTAAAATAAATTGTGCGCCACGGTGTCGATCGTGGCGTTCACCAGCCGCGAGCGGTCGAGCACGGGCCGGACGGCAATACCCGGCGGAAGACTGCGACGCACCTCGTCCAACTGCTCCGCCGCAGCCTTGGCCACGGCGCGGCTGTTCGCACCGGTCAGCATCATCGCCGTGCCGATTACAGCCTCACGCCCGTTGAAGCTGGCGCTGCCGAGGCGCATTTCGCCGCCAAGCGCGACTTCCGCTACGTCACCGACGCGAATCGGCGTGCCGTTGATCTGCTTAACCACGACGTCCGCAATTGCCGCCGAGCCGCCGAGCCGGCTGCTGGCCCGCACGAGCGCCGCCGAGCCGTCGCGTTCAATATAACCCGCGCCGAGGCTGAGGTTGTTGCGCTCGAGCGCGGCGACTAGGTCATTGAGTGTCAGACCGTGCGCGCTCAACTGCCCAAGCCGGGGCAGCACGTGATATTGTTTCACATAGCCGCCGATGACATCGACGTCGGCCACGAGCGGAACTGTCTTGATCTGTGGCCGGATGATCCAGTCCTGCACCGTGCGCAGATAAGCCAAGCGTTGAACCTCGTTGGTGAGCCGCTCGCCGCCGGGCGTAACGAAGGCGCCCGCTTGGCCAAGCGCTGGCGAATCGAACTCCACCGCCCACATAAGCACCTCGCCAAGCCCGGTGGTGATCGGCCCCATCCTCGGCTTGATCCCCGAGGGCAACGACTCGCGCGCAGCGGTGAGCCGCTCGTTGATTTGTTGTCGCGCAAAATAAATGTCCACCGCGTCGTCGAACACCACCGTGACCTGGCAAAAACCGTTTCGTGAAATCGACCGTGTGTGCTCCAGCCCCGGGATGCCTGCGAGCGCCGTCTCGAGCGGGAACGTCACCAACCGCTCGATGTCGGTCGTGGAAAACGCCGGATGCTCGACGGTGATTTGCACCTGCTTGTTGGTGATGTCAGGCACGGCGTCGATCGGCAACTGCGACAACGACCACGCACCGAACAACGCCGCCACAATCGTCAACGCCACCACCCAGTGACGCCGCTCGACGGAGTATTTTAGAATTCGTTCAATCATGCGGACTTCCCTTTAGTGCGAGTGGTCGTGCCCTGCCATTGACTTGCCCAACTCGGCCTTGAGCAGGAAACCGCCTTGATCCACGAATGCCTCGCCGTCCACCAAGCCGCTCTTCACCGGCCTCCACCCATCAATCTCCGGGCCGACCGCCACCTCGCGCGCCTCGAACGTGTTCGCCTCGCCCGGTACCGGCACGAACACCACCGGCTGCCCGCCGATGTCCTGCACGGCCTTCGCCGGGACGGCGACCGACCGCGCGGCCTCTGCACGAGTCGGCAGCTTAGCTGTGACGAACATCCCGGGCCGCCACGAGCCATCCGGATTATCCACGACCGCCCTCGCCCGAATGGTCCGCGCGCCCGGCGAAGCAACCGGGCTGACATAATCGAGCGCCGCCGTGGCAATCCGGCCGGTCGCCGGATCGGTCAGCGTCACGGACTGGCCCACTTTCAGCGCAGCGGCTTGCGCGGGTGCCACCTCCACGAGCAGCCAGAGTTGTCGCAGATCAGCCACGACAAACAGGTGCGACTGCTCCGAGTTGACCGTCTCGCCCAGCGTAATGCCGCGCTCGACCACCGTGCCGGTGATGGGTGCGCGGATCTCGGCTTGCGGACGGATCACCCCGGTCTCCTCAAGTCGCGCGATGTCGGGCTGGGTCATGCCGAACAGTTGCAACCGGTTGCGCCCGCTGCTCAAGCCGGCCTGCGCTGACTTGAACTTGGCCTCGGCGACGCCCAGGGCGACCTCCCGTTGTTGCACGTCCGCGCGTGAAACCGCCTCGGCAGCGGAAAGGTCCTTGCCGGATTGAAAATACTGCTCCGCAATCTGGAACGCTGTCGCGGCAGCGGCCAGTTCGGCGAGCTTCGCCAAATGATCGTTTTGCGCCGATCCAAGCTCGGCACTGTCGATGACGAGCAGCAAATCGGCCGCGGCAACCGGGTCGCCGACACCCTTGGCCAAGCGCGACACGCGGCCGCTCACCAGCGTGCCGACGTGAGCCAGGGCGTCCTCGTTGTAAGCCAGCCGCGCCGGAGCTGAAAACGTCTCGCGCAACTCGCGCTGCTCCGCTTGGCCGAGCGTGATCCCGTGATGCTCGATCGCCGCTGCAGTGAGCGAGATTTCACCCTCATGCGACTCGTCGTGATCGTCATGCCCGTCGTGACGTCATGCCCCGTGAGCGTCATGCCCGTCGTGAGCGTCATGCCCGTCGTGAGCGTCATGCCCACCGTGAGCGTCATGCCCACCGTGAGCGTGGCCATGGTCGTGCGCGTCGCTGCAGGCTGTCAGCCAAAAAGCCAGCGTGCTGATCGTTAAAAATGTGAAGATGGATTTCATTGTTTCTGTGTTCTTGTTTTTGTTTTGAAATTGATTCCGTCACCTCCCGAGGCGCGGCGAAGCTCGATCGCGGCAACGGCCGCCCGAAGCTCCAGCTGTACAGACCGCAATCGAGCTTTTTGCAGGTCGAGCTCGGCCAGCAGCAGCGGCGTGATCCCCGACTGGCCGCTCTCGTAAACGGCCCGGGCCAAGTCCACCCGTTGCTGCTGAAGCGGCGTCAACTGCTCGCGAGCCTGCGCGGCGGCAGCGGCGAGCTTGGCCTGCGCGGCGTGCGCCTGCCGGACTTCCTGCACGGTTCGCCGCACGGTTTGCGTGAGTCGATGCCGTGCGCCGATGGCTAGAGCGCGGGCCTTCGCACGGCGCGCCTGCCCCCAGTCGAACAGCGGCAGCGGCACGGTCAGCGAAGGGCCAAGCGACCAGTCGCCCTCGCGCTCGGTGTCCAAACCGGCGGCGGTGCTCTCGAGCAAAGCCAGGCGGGCGAGTGCTCGGCCGTCCTCGAGTGCGGCCAGTTGCCAGCGGTCGACCTGGATTTCCGGGCGGTTGTGAAGGGCGGCGGCCAGCCAGTCCGATTCCGGCAAAATGGGAGCAGTGACCGGCAATGGCGTGGTCAACTGCAAATCCGTGTCTCCTGATGGTTGGCCAAGCAGTCGAGCGAGGGTGACTTGCTCCCGGACCAGTTTCAGGCGGCACTCCTGCAAATCGATGCGGGTTTCGGATTGGCGAGCCTCAAGTGTGGCGACATCCAGCCGGGAGGCTTCGCCGGCGTCGAATCGGTGCCGGGCAATTTGCAACAGACGATCGACGTGCCCAGCGTCCTGTCCGAGCAAAGCCACTTCCTGTCGCAGCGCGTTGGCGGTGTGGTAAGTTTTTTCCATGTCGGCAATGACATCGAGCGCCGCGGCGATCGCCTGGGCGCTGGCGGCGCGGAGTTGGTTGTCGGCGGCACGATTGCGGCGTGGCATTTGCAGCGTAGCGGCCAAGTCCGCTGTCAAGCCGGTCTCCGTCACCGGGCTGCCGCCGCCCTTCGGGTAGCGGAACACGACGCTCAACACCGGATTGGGCAACAGTCGCGATTGGCGGGCATCGGCTTGCGCGACTCGGACTTCGGCCAAGGCGGCCTGCAGCGTCGGCGATTGGCGCACCGCCCGCTCGATGGCAGCGGGAAGGTCGAGCGCTTTGCCGATCGGCGGGGCGTCAGTTGGGAGTGACTCCGTACGAAACTGCACGGCATCGGCCAAGCCGGCGGCGGCACGGATATCCGGGCTGGGATGAGTGGCGCAACTCACGCTCAGCCCGAGGCCAAGCGCACTTAAAATATAACAGGTTTTCTTCAGCAAAATATTTCGGGATTAAAAAAGGACACAACACGACCGTGAACGATCGTCGATCGAAGTAGAGCCGGCCGGCTCTTAGGCGAAGAAGGATGGGGCGCGGCCGGGGATGGCGGCGCGAATCATGAAGGCCCAGCGCTTGGCCAAGCCGGGAGGGGCGCGACTGCTAATCAGGATGCAGCGTTCCGCCGATGCGGGGATGAGGAGGCGAAAGACATGCTCCCAGGCAAGAGCAGCGTCTAAATTGAAGTCGGTGTCAACCGGCTTCCTGAGATTGTAGTCACCCGACTCGATGGCCGTACAGACATCGCACTCGTTGTGCTCGTCTTGGGATTGCTCATCGCCATCGTGCTGATGCTCCGATTCGCAGCAAAATTCCGGGAGCCACCCAGCCGCACCCAGCAGGCAATGGGAGGTCGCCGGCAGCCAGACTGCCGCCAGAACCCATACCACGATGAGGCGAAATAGCTTCACTAGCTGTTAAAGAGCCCTACGCAATGGCTTCTGTCAAGCGCTGCATGAGAGAGGAAGTTTCAAGCCTAACTCAAATTTTGGGGACTCAAAAATAATTTAGATTATTATTTAGACACAGATTTCAAAAATCGGATGAATTATTAACGTAATCTGAGTAAATTCACTTCTCTTAGGTGAGCTAGAAACCACTTAGAAAAAAGTTTATTTTGTGAGTTTTTGGGCCTTGATCGAAATACCGCTTGTCATCTGACTTTTTCTTGGTAATTTGTCCTCCCTTTTTTATGAAGGCAGACTTACATCCGGAATATGTGGAATCGTCGATTCGTTGCGCTTGTGGCAACGAAATCAAGACGCGTTCCACCAAGCCCACCATGCTCATCGGCATTTGCAACGAGTGCCATCCTTTCTACACCGGCCAACAGAAATTTGTTGATACCGCCGGTCGCGTGGACAAGTTCCAGCAGCGCTTGGCCAAGACCAAGGCCGCCCGCGAGGCCGCTGCTGGTAAAAAGAGCAAAAAAAAGAGCCTTTAGCCAGTTTTCAGCAGTTCGCCCGCGGCAGAGAATCTATTTTCTCCCGCGGGCTTTCTCTGTTTTTGGAGTGTGAATCTTCACCCCCACATCGAGCAATTCTGCAAGCGACGGGACGAATTGGAAAGCGCCCTGAGCAGTCCCGGTGTAACCAGCGACAATAAAAAATTTCTCGAGTTGACCCGCGAATATTCGCGGATGAAAAAACTGGCCGACCTGGGCGAACGTTTTCTCAAGCTTCTCGCCGACATCGATACCAACAAGGTACTGCTCAAGAGCGAACCAGTCGGCTCGGAGTTGGCGGAAATGGCCCGGGAGGAGTTATCCGAACTCGAGACTGGAAAAGCCAAACTCGGGCTCGAGTTGCAGTACGGCATCATCCCGCCGAACCCAACCGACTCGCGTGACACGATCGTAGAGATTCGCGCCGGCGCCGGCGGTGCGGAGTCCGCCCTGTTCTCTGCCGACCTGCACCGTATGTACATCCGGTACGCCGAGTCGCAGGGCTGGAAAGTCGAACCGATGGACGCCAGCGCATCCGACCTCGGCGGATTCAAGGAAATCATCTTCGGGATTAAGGGGCAGGACGTGTTCCGGAAGCTCAAGTTCGAAAGCGGCGTCCACCGCGTGCAGCGCGTGCCAGCCACCGAGACGCAGGGCCGCGTGCACACGAGCACCGTTACCGTCGCCGTGTTGCCCGAGGCGGAGGCTGTCGATATCGAGATCAAGCCGGACGACTTGGAGATCAACGTCTGCCGGGCCTCCGGCCCCGGAGGCCAAGGGGTAAACACGACCGACTCGGCGGTGCAGATTCAGCACAAACCCAGCGGCATGATCGTCCGCTGCATGGACGGACGTTCACAGCAGAAAAACAAGGAGCAGGCGATGAAGGTTCTCCGGTCGCGTTTGCTCGAGCAAAAGACCGCCGAGGAACACGCCAAGTACGCCGCCGAGCGCAAATCACAAATCGGCACCGGCGAGCGCAACGAGCGCATCCGAACCTACAATTTTTCCCAGAGCCGCGTGACCGATCACCGCATCGAACTCACGCTGTACAATCTGCCAACGTTCATCGAGGGCGAAATCGGGGAGGTCGTCTCGGCTCTCCTCGCCAACGACCTCAATGAGCGCCTGGCAGCCCTCGAGTAACTGAAAATTTTTATGCAACCTGAAGGACTAATATTCGACTGTGACGGAACAATCGTCGACACCATGCCAATCCACTACGCGGCTTGGTGCTCCACCACGGCCAAGCACGGCCTCGTATTCCCCGAGGATCGATTTTACGCGCTTGGCGGCGTCTCGCCGTTCGAGGTACTGCGGATGCTCTCCGAGGAGCAAGGCATCGAGATCGACTCCGAGGCAGTGACGTTCCAAAAGGAAGCCCGGTACATGGAATTGATCAGTGACGCCGCGGAAATCCCCGAGGTTATGCAGATTGTCCGCGAAAGCCACGGCAAACTCCCGATGGCGATCGCCTCCGGCGGCACGCACGAAACCGTCGAGGGCATCCTGCAACACTGCGGTATCCGGCACTACTTCGACGCCATTGTCACCAGCCAAGATGTCGTGAATTCCAAGCCGGCGCCGGACACATTTCTCGAGGCCGCGAGGCGGATCAATGTTGCACCGGAAAAGTGCCGGGCGTATGAAGACGCGGACATGGGCATCAAGGCGATCCTCGCCGCCGGGATGGAACCGGTCGATGTCCGCGACATGCTCGCTGCCGCCAGTCGTTAACCAGCGCCTGACCAGGCAGCCCACTGACCAATGAAAGGACTCCCCGGCTTTCGTGATTTTTACCCGGAACCGATTCCCACCGCGGACTCGTGGAGCCTCGACCTGCGCCGGTACATCTTCGACACTTGGCGCGGCACCGCCGAGCGTTACGGATTCCGCGAGTACGACGGCCCGCCAATCGAGGAGCTGGATCTGTACACCAAAAAGAGCGGCGACGAGATCGTCGGCCAGCTTTACAACTTCACCGACAAGGGCGATCGCAAAGTGTCGCTGCGCCCGGAGATGACCCCCACCCTCGCTCGGATGGCCGCCGCGCACACGCGCAACTACAAAAAGCCGATCAAGTGGTTCTCCATCCCCCAGCTCTTCCGCTACGAGCGTCAGCAGAAAGGCCGGCTGCGCGAGCACTTCCAGTTCAACGCCGACATCATCGGCGAGGAACACCTGGCCGCCGACGCCGAGTTGATCGCACTGCTCATCGACACCCTGCGCGACCTCAATCTCACGAGCGATGACTTCGTCGTGCGCCTCAGCAGTCGATGCGCTTGGCAGGACTTTTTCGGGAATGGCGGCGGGCAGGAAAAGGACGCCAACGACTTTTACCAGATCATCGACAAACTCGAACGCGAAGACCCGGCAGTGTCCGGCGACAAATTGGCCAAGCTTGGTTTCTCCCTCGAGCAGGTGAACGAATTCATCGAGAGCGGCCAACCGACCGACGAACTCGCCAACATCCTCGCCAACATCGAGGCGCGCGGCTTGGGTGACTTCATCAAGATCGACTACCGAATCATCCGCGGCTTGGCCTACTACACCGGGCCGGTGTACGAGGCGTTCGACAAGCGGGGCAAATTTCGCGCCATCGCCGGCGGCGGCCGCTACGATCACCTGCTCAAGCTCGTCTCCAGCGGCAAAAGCGACCTGCCCGCGCTGGGCTTCGGCATGGGCGACGTAGTGCTGGCTGAGTTGCTGAAAGATCGCGACCTCGTGCCCCCGCTTGGCCAATCGCTCGACGCCTTCGTGCAGATCGCCGACGAGTCGCTGCGCAACGCCTCGCTTGGCCTCGTCCAACAACTTCGCCAGACCGGCCTGGCCACTGAGTACCCCCTGCTCAAAACCAAGCCGGACAAGCAACTCAAGCGCGCCCTCGAACTGAACGCCAAATGGCTCGTCACCCTCGACAACTCCACCCAGGCCCGAGTCAAAAACCTCAAAACCCGCGTGGAGCAAACATGCCTTTTTGATGAAGTTGCGAGGATAGCCAAAGCCAATATTTCACCTGCCACCCTATCGTTATAAGGCTGTCTCCCACTTAACCCAAAAGAGAAAATGGCAAACAACGGTAACAGCACGATCCTAGGCCCGGAAGATGGCAAGGTGGTTTTGGCGCCTGGCCACAAAATTATCCACAAGACATCCGGCGAAGACACTGGCGGCTGATGACGAGAAAAACCTAACGGAATTGGGGAACACCCCCATTTCACTCGAATATTCCGTTCGATAAACGAACTGAAAACCGCTTGAATTCTTCTCTGGTATTTGCAGGAGTAGGCCCATTATCATCGGCACGAACCAGTACGCCAATGAATGCGAGAGAGATACTGAATGATCGTCATGGAGTCGTCCGGTCGGTTGCGCCTGATGCCACAGTGTTCGAGGCCGTCAAGGCAATGGACAAATTCAAGGTGGGCGCGCTAATGGTGATCGAGAACAGGAAGTTGGTAGGAGTCATCTCCGAACGCGACTACACGCGAAAAGTCGTGCTCAAGGAGCGAGCCTCAAAAACAACCAAGGTCTCGGAAATCATGAGCCACAAGATCGCCCAAGTGGGGCCGGAAGCCAGCATTAAAAAATGCATGGACATCATGGGCAAACACCGTATCCGCCATCTGCCGGTTGTCGAGGAAGGGAAAGTGCTGGGGGTCATCTCCTCCACCGACCTGCTTCTTCTCACAGTTTCCGAGAAGGATCACATCATCGAACAACTCGAGCGCTACATCGCCTCCGGCTTTTGAGTTTGAGTGTAAGCGCCCGCCGATCTTAAAAAAACTCATTCGAGAGTCCATCCTCATCCAGCCTTCTGCCACCTTCTCCCAGCGGGAAAGGTGAAGAAGATCGCAGGATAACCACCCCGTACGGGTTTCTGTGAAATCGCCGAGGCAACAGCCCTTACTGTTGGGCAGTCGCTATTTGCTCCGCTTGGCTTTCGGAGAGGGTGAGGACTTTTTTGTTGGCTTGGCCAAGGGTAGGTATGGCGCAGTGAACGCCTCGTCGAAATCGAAACCGCCGGTAAAATCCTCGCGGGTATCCTTGTCGGTCTTGGCCAGGAGATTATTCTCGACGAGGCTAAAAACAATCTCGCCGAAATCGGGCGTGCCGTGGATGCCCCACTCATTGAGCAGCATCTTGGCCATCGGTCCATAGGACTCGAGCGCAAACTGCCTCATGCCGTCGCTCAACTCCTGCCCACTAACGTGCCCGGGTTCCTTCGCACCGGATATTTTGGCCATCTTGTGCTGGGTGTAGTCGAGGCCCTCCCGGACGAAGTGGTAGGCCGCACGGGGGTACCTGTCGTCCTTCGCCAGAAGCAGGTCCAGCACTTCGTCATAGTCGAACTGTTGCATCAGTTTTCAGCCCGGGCAGGCGGCGGTTCGGTTGGCTTAAGGATGTAAGATTTCACTCCCCACCCGACAAGCAGAAGCAATGCCACCGCGCAGACAGCTTTCTGCTCTTGCGGAGTGAGAAAATCTCTCGCAAAATGGAGCTTCAAAAAACTCACACCGCGACGATGTTCACCAGTTTGCCCGGAATGACGATCACTTTTTTCACATTTTTCCCTTCGGTATGCCGCTGGACATTTTCGCTTTCCATGGCAATCCGCTCGATGTCTGACTTATCCATGTCCGCCGGGATTTGGATGCGGTCGCGCAACTTTCCGTTGACCTGTACCGCCATTTCGATGGTGGACTCGACGAGGTGCGCCTCGTCATGGCTTGGCCAAGGATGGTACGCAAGAGTCGAGTCGCCGCCGTTGGCCTTGGCGTACAGTTCCTCGGCAATGTGCGGGGCGAACGGGGCGAGCAGCAGCATAAAATCGTTCATCACCGACAACGGGCGTATGTCCCAGTTCGACGCCTCGTTGGTGAACACCATCATCGCGGAGATGGCGGTGTTGAAGCGCAAATGTTCCATGTCCTCGGTCACCTTTTTGATGCAGGTGTGCAGCACCTTGAGTTGCTCCGGCGTGGCCTCCGCTTGGCCAACCGCGTCGTTCAGCTTCAGCGCGGCTAGCAACTCCGGGCCACGTTCCGGGTTCACCGTTAATTGCTGCTCAAACTCCTGTTCGCTTTGCTCGTCGATGAACATCCGCCACACACGACCAAGAAAACGGTACACACCCTCGACGCCTTTCGTGTTCCACGGCTTTACCATCTCGAGCGGCCCCATAAACATCTCGTAGAGGCGGAATGCATCTGAGCCAAACTCAACTAGAATGTCGTCCGGGTTGACGGCATTGCCCCGCGACTTGGACATCTTCTGACCGTCCTCGCCAAGGATCAGCCCCTGGTTGACGAGTTTGTAAAACGGCTCGGGCGTCGTCACTTGGCCAAGGTCGAACAGTACCTTGTGCCAAAAGCGCGCGTACAGCAGATGCAACACCGCGTGCTCCGTTCCGCCAACATACAGATCGACCCCCGGTGTGGCATCGTCGCTGGCCGAACCCATCCAGTAGCGCTCCGCTTCGTCGCCGACAAAGCGGTCGTTGTTTTGCGCGTCGAGATAGCGCAGATAGTACCAGCAACTGCCGGCCCATTGCGGCATGGTGTTGGTCTCTCGCTTTTGGCCGTCGCCGGCCTGGCACCATTCCTCAGCACGGGCCAAGGGTGGGTCGCCGGCACCGGTCGGCTTGAAATCGGTAAGATCCGGAGGCGTGAGTGGCAGGTCGCTTTCACTCAGACCAAGGTGGCCGCCCTCATCCCAAACGATTGGAAACGGCTCGCCCCAGTAGCGTTGCCGACTGAACAGCCAGTCGCGCAGCTTGTAATTCACGGCCCCTTGGCCAAGCGACTTCTCCTCGAGCCAAGCGATAATCTTGGACTTGGCTTCGGGGGTCGGCAGCCCGTCGAGAAAACCGGAGTTCACTGCCATGCCGTTCCCGGTGAAGCCAAGCGACTCCCCTGCCCCCGGTGCCTGCACGACGACCTCGATCGGCAGCTTGAATTTCTGCGCAAACTCTAGGTCCCGCGAGTCGTGCGCCGGCACCGCCATGATCGCGCCGGTACCGTAACCGGACAAGACATAGTCCGCCGTCCAGATCGGAACCTGCCTGCCGTTGACCGGGTTGATCGCATGCGCGCCGGTGAACACTCCGCTTTTGTCCTTGGCCAAGTCAGTGCGCTCAAGGTCGCTCTTCTTCGCTGCCTCGGCTTGGTACGCCCTCACTTCGGCCTTGTGTTGGGGGGGGACAATCTGCTCGAGCAACTCGCTCTCCGTCGACACAACCATGTACGTCGCACCGAACAGCGTGTCCGGCCGCGTGGTGAAAACAGCTATCTCGACATCGGAATCCTCGACGCGGAAAAGCACCTCCGCACCCTCCGAGCGGCCGATCCAGTTTCGCTGCATTTCCTTGAGCGAGTCGCTCCAGTCGATGCCGTCGAGATCCTCGAGCAAACGCTGCGCGTACTCGGTGATTCGCAACTTCCACTGCTGCATCGGGCGGCGAACGACAGGGAAACCACCGACCTCGCTTATGCCGTCCTTGACCTCTTCGTTGGCCAGCACGGTACCAAGCTCGGGACACCAGTTCACCGGCGCATCTGACACGTAAGCCAGGCGATGTTCATCCCGCCAGGTGCGGCGCTGTTCGTCGGTGGTGACGTCCAGCGGATAAGCCAGCGTGTCGATCGACTCTGCCTTGTTCGTCGCCGGGTTGAACCACGAGTTGTAAAGTTGCAGGAAAATCCACTGCGTCCAGCGAAAGTAACTGGGGTCGGTGGTGTTCACCTCGCGGCTCCAGTCATAACTGAAGCCAAGCGACTGAATCTGTCGCTTGAAATTAGCCGTATTCGCCTCGGTAGTGATCCGCGGGTGTTGGCCAGTCTTGATGGCGTATTGTTCCGCCGGCAATCCAAACGCATCCCAGCCGATCGGGTGCAGCACATTGAAGCCGAGCATGCGCTTGTAGCGGGCCAGGATGTCGGTGGCGGTGTAGCCCTCAGGATGCCCGACGTGCAGCCCGGCCCCGGATGGGTACGGAAACATGTCGAGGATGTAATATTTAGGGATGTCCCCGGGGTTTACGTCCGGGTGACGCTCATGAAACGGATGGTCGGAGGGGACGCTTTCGCCGGGGTTCCACGCCCGAAACGTCTCGCCGTTATGCCAATGCTCCTGCCACTTAGGCTCGAAAATCTGGA
>CALJHX010000022.1 GCA_937770485.1 uncultured Verrucomicrobiae bacterium
GTGGGATGCAGGCTTGGCCGAAAGGAAAAGTTGTGTCGGCTCAGCCCTCCTGCGAGGTGCGGATGATCTGGTACATCTCCGCGGCGTCGCCGGCATCCTCGAGGGACTTGCGGAATTCATTCTTGTGCAGCACCTTCGCGATTTTGGCCAGCGTATGGAGGTGTTTTTGGAATTGACCCTGTGGCACGAGGAAAAGCATCACGAGATTGACCGGCTGGTTGTCGAGCGCGTCGAAGTTGACGCCCGCCTTGCTGCGTCCGAACGCGCCGGTGACGTCGTCGATCAGGTCGGTCGAGGCATGCGGTATGCCAATACCGAAGCCGATGCCGGTGCTCATTGAGGTCTCGCGTTTCTTGACGACGGAGACGATGGCCTCGCGGTGTTCGGACTTGATACGTCCTTTGTCGACCAGTAAATCGATAAGCTCCTCGATCGCTTCCCAGCGATCAGAGGCTTTCAGATCCGTGACAACCTGTTCCTTGGTGAGAAAATCAGCCAGCTCCATGATATGCGCCCAACACCGTAACCCGGTCCGGATTTGCTACCCTTTATTGGGGCGGCTTACAAGCGCGAACTTCATTGCCAAATCGATGGACAAACTCCAGACTGCCCCTGCCCTAATGAAGACCATAGTCAGGCATTGCGCAGGGTTGGCCGCAGGTATTGCCGCCTGGGCCTGCGTCGGCTTGGCCGAGGAAGCGGCCAATCTGCCGTCGGTGGACGACATTCTCAAGCGGAACGTCGAGGCGCTCGGTGGCGAGAAGGCCATGCGCAAACTGAAGAATCGCGTAGCCCGGGGGAAGATCGAGTTGGCCGTATTCGGTGCGGAGTTCCCGGTCGTCATGCGGCAAACGGTGCCCAACAAGGAAATGATGGAATTGACGATTGAGGGGTTGGGTACGATTCGCGACGTATTCGCCGGCAGCAAGGGCTGGACGGAAACGCCCGATGGGACGGTGACCGAAAAAAAGGAGCGCGAATTGGCCAACAAAAAAATCGACGCCGATTTTTACGTTTACCTGCATTTCAAAAAAAACTATCCCACGATCAAGTTGCAGGGCGTGGAGGAGGTCGCCGGTAAAAAAGTCTTTGCTGTCAGGATGACGCCGAAGAAAGGGGACGCCGACACGTTTTATTTTGATGCAGCGACGGGATTGGTCGCCGGCGTTGCCTCCACCTCTGAGATGCAGGGGCAGGAGGTGAAAACCAGGGTGCTTTTTCGGGGCTACAAGGCGGTGGACGGAGTGCAGATCCCGCACACTCTGGAACTGGAGGAGCCGGCGTCCGCTGGGTTTACGATTCGGCTCGAGTCGGTAAAGCACAACGTCAAGTCCGACTCCAAGTGGTTCAAGAAAGCGAAGTGAGCGAGCGGGAGAAGATTGTCTCGGGGATTGAGGCCGAGGGACTGGTGGCGATCGTGCGCGTGCCGCGGCCAGAGTTGACGCTGCCGTTGGCCAAGGCGCTTGTCGCGGGAGGTATCCGGGCGGTAGAGTTGACGATGAGTATCCCCAACGCGCTCGAGGCGGTCCGCACGATTGACCGCGAACTCGGCGACAAAATTTTGCTCGGCGTCGGCACGGTGATCGACGATGACACGTGCCGGGCGGCGATCGATGCTGGGGCGAAGTACGTCATCAGCCCGATCACCCGGCCGTCGCTTGTCGCGGCGGCGCACGCGTTGGACCGGCCTGTGATGCTGGGTGCCTATACGCCGACCGAGGCACAGGCCGCACACGAGGCCGGCTCGGACTTCGTCAAGATTTTCCCGGCCGACACGCTTGGCCCAAGCTATATCAAGTCGCTGCTTGCGCCGCTGCCTCACCTGAAAATCGTCCCCACCGGTGGGGTGAACCTCGACACGATGGAGGCATATCTTGCGGCAGGCTCGGCGGCGCTGGGCACCGGCTCGGCCCTGTTGAAAAAGGAGATCATCGCCGGCGAAAACTGGGGGGAACTTGAGCGCCTGGCCAAGCGGTTCGCCGATAGGATGGCCGGGTTGAAAGCCAAGCTGGGGCGGTGACGCGGCGGGCCAAATTGGCTTTACGACGGGGATGGTGTTTGATACTCAAAACGGGTGACTGAAACACTTACCATCGGGTTTATTGGCGCTGGAAGAATGGCGGCGGCCCTGGCGAAAGGCTTCGTCAACGCCGGTATGGTTTCGCCGGACAGCCTTATTGGCAGCGACCCGGTTCCGGCCGGCCGCGAGGCGTTTGGTGAAGCAGTGGGTTGCGAGACGACCGACTCGAATGCCGACGTGCTGTCGAAGGCCAAGGTCGTTTTTTTGGCGTTCAAGCCGCATCAACTCGACGAGGCGACGGTGGCCGTGCGCGACCAGTTCGATGAAAGTCATCTCGTGATCTCAATCCTGGCGGGAGTGCCCCTGGCCAAGCTCGACGCAGCTTGCGGCGGGAGGGCGCGGTTGGTTCGCGTCATGCCCAACACGCCGGCGCTGGTGGGCGAGGGCGCTTGCGGCTATGCGCTCGGTCAAGCGGCGACAGCCGAGGACGGCGAGTTGGTGAAGCGGTTGTTGTCCGCTGTCGGCGTGGCCTACGAGGTGAAGGAGAGGTTGATCGACGCGGTGACCGGGTTGAGCGGTAGCGGCCCGGCGTACGGGTACATAATCATCGAGGCACTGAGCGATGGCGGCGTGGCGGCGGGTTTGCCCCGGGACATCTCCACCCGATTGGCCGCGCAGACGATGCTCGGCGCGGCGAAGATGGTACTCGAGACAGGCAAGCACCCCGGCGAACTCAAGGACATGGTTTGCAGCCCGGGCGGCACGACGATCGAGGGCGTGCACGAACTGGAGGAGGGCGGCGTGCGCAGCGCACTCATAAACGCCGTGCGAGCAGCGACAGAGCGGGCCGTCGAGCTTGGACTGGAATAAAAAATTATGGCGTATCCCCCACCAACCGAGAAGCAGGCCAGGATACTTTGGGCGTCGGTAACGGCGCTCGCGATTGGTGTGCTGATTGGTTTGACGGGGGTTTTGGTGCTGGGAATGGCGAAGCTGGCCAGCATGATTTCCTCGGTGTTGCTGCCCTTGGCTATCGCCGGCGTAATCGCGTATTTGCTCGATCCGGTGGTCGATTGGTTTCAGAAAAAACGCGGTTTCAAGCGCCAGAACTCGATCATCCTGGTGTTCATTATTGCGCTGCTGCTGGTGGGGGGATTGGTGGCGTCAGTGGTGCCGCCGCTGATCGAGCAAACAACCAAGCTCACGAGCGAGTTACCGAAGATCGTCAAGACGTTTCAGACCAGGGTTGGCTCCGGCCCGGCCTCGAACGAGCCGGGTGATTCTCAAACGACTTCCACCAACGCGCCAGCCAAGCCGGATTGGTTCGAGGCGATGCGGGAGAGGGTAAAAAAAATCGGCTTCGTCAACGAGGAGCTGATCGAGAAGGCGTCCAAGTTCGCTGTCAACACCGTGTCAGCGGTTTCCACCTGGCTGCTGGAGCAGTTGAAGAAAATTACGTCGCTCTTTGGCTTCCTCGCCGGCTTGGCGCTGGTGCCGGTGTATGTGTTTTATTTTCTACTCGAGAAGCGGGGCATCAACCAGAACTGGACGGATTATCTCCCGGTGCGCGACTCGTGGGTCAAGGAGGAGATCGTGTTCGTGCTGCGCTCGATCAACGACTGCCTGGTCGTCTTTTTCCGGAGCCAAGTGCTGGTGGCCATGTGCGTGGGCGCGCTGCTCACGGCCGGGTTTTTCGCGATTGGCCTGAAGTACGCGATCCTGCTGGGTGTCATTGCCGGCCTGTTGAGCATCATCCCGTACCTTGGCGTGGCGTTGAGCATCATCCCGGTATTCGTGCTGGCGATGATCCAGTTTGTGCCGGAAGACGGCTGGCTCAAGCCGGTTCTCATTCTTGTTTGGTTTGCTGCCGTGCAGGCGATGGAGGGGCTGTTCATCTCGCCGAAAATTATCGGCGACAGGGTGGGACTGCATCCGCTGACGATCATCGTTGCCGTGATGGTGGGCACTACGCTGTTGGGAGGGGTCATTGGCGGCGTGTTGGCCATTCCATTGACCGCCGCGCTGCGGACGCTGATGTTCCGTTACGTCTGGAAGGATCGCGTGCACGCCGGTGACGCGCCCGCAGCAACGTGAGCGACGAAACACAACAGCCAGAGCCAAGCCCGCCCGCCAACGGGGAGAGGTTGCACATTTATTTCCTGCCCAACCTGATGACGGCGGGCAACCTGTTGTGTGGGTTCCTTGCGCTGACGTTCATCGTGCAGGTGGTTCCCGATCCGACCGGGTCGGAGGGACCGGTTTTCAGTGCCGCGGACATCGAAAAAATCAAGAACGCTCTTTGGCTGATTCTGGGGGCGTTTGTGTTCGACGGACTGGATGGCAGGATCGCGCGATTGGTTGGCAAGGAGAGCCCGTTCGGGCTTCAGTTCGATTCGCTGGCGGATATCATTTCGTTTGGAGCGGCGCCGGCGTTTCTGATGCAGAGGGTGATCCTGCACGACTTTAACGTAGTGAGTGAACGGCTTGGCCTGGTGGTGGCATCGGTCTATCTGCTGTGCGGCGCGCTGCGTTTGGCCCGTTACAACTGCCTCTCAGCGATGCCCGACTCCGGGAACAGTCGGGAGTTCCTCGGGTTCCCCATTCCGGCCTCAGCGGCGATGGTGGCTTCATTGACGATGTTTCTCGTCTGGCTGGAGGAGAAAAATTTGCCCACCAGTTCGTGGCGCTGGGTGCTGCTGGCGGTGCTGGTGTTTCTTTCGGTGATGATGGTCAGCGAGGTCAAGTATCCATCATTCAAAAAACTGGATTTTCGATCGCGCCGACCGTTTACGAAGTTTGTGGTCGCTGTGGTGGTGGTTGCCTGTTTCGTTTTTTTGTGGAAATACCTCGTGCCGATCGTGCTACCGCTGATTTTCACATCGTATCTGGTTTACGGTTTTGTTCGACCTCGGTTGTCACGAAAGTTGAGGAGGGAAATTGAGGAAGACTTTGACGATGAATAGGCCGGGGGGCGCCCGTAGATGACCCCGGTCGATTATGCAGTGGCCGTTGGCGCGGGGGCGTTAACCGGGTTTGTGTGCGCGGTGCCGGTGGGGCCGATCAACGTCGCCATCATGGAGGTGGGCATCCACAGCGGCCGGACACGGGCGCTGATCATCGCGATCGGCGCGCTGCTGATGGAAATGATCTACTGCGTCATCGCCTTCGGTGGGTTCGCGAGTTTGTTTGAGGATCCCACGATTCGGGCGACGGTGGAGCTGATCAGCTTCCTTGCGGTGACCGTCTTTGGCATCCGCTACCTGATGACCGACACCGTGACCGTGCAGGGTAAGCGCGCCCGGATGATCGAGCAGCGGCTGCACCCCCACACGATGTTTTGGACCGGCTTCGTCCGGGTGCTGGTGAACCCCAACGTGCTCCTGTTTTGGATCATGATTTCCGCCGTGCTGCTGGCCAACGGGACGTTGCAACCCGCCTGGCAAAGCCGGATGGCCTGTGCCGCCGGTGCCGGCCTGGGCATTGCAGCCTGGTTTACGCTGCTCGTGCTGGGAAGTGCCCGGGTGCGAAATCAGTTCTCGGACAGGACGCTCGTGCGGTTTTCCCACGTATCCGGCCTTCTTCTACTACTGTTGTCGGTGGTGATTGCGGTGCGCCTGATTGGCACCGTGGCACAACAAGGCAGTTGAGCAATGCACCCCGCGCTTTGGTAACCGGGAGGAGTTCGGAGCTTGCGATAGAGAACAGAGAACTTTCTTACCGCAGATTATATTGCATATCCTTGTTATGAAGCGATCACCTTCATCCCGCCTTGGAAATTCCACATCTACAACAACCACCGGCTGTCGATCAAAGCACCTTAGGCCTCTCCAGGCCAGGTTGCCGTACCCTCAGGGGTACTCCTGAGGCACTAAAATAGCCTATGGCCCCCGACGTTCGCACAGCAATAAAGAACGGTGTCATAAAAATCCAGTTTATCCCGGCGCGGGTGCGCGTGGAGATCCAGCCGAACTTGGAAAACGGGTTCTAGGCAAATGGTTTCGATCCCCTGATTACGTTGAGCTTGAGCAAGCGCTTGCGGGGTTGGGGAGCGCACACGGTTCGCTCCAGCGCTTGGCCACAAAAAAGACCGGCGGTTGTTCGCCGGTCTTTGGTTTAAAGGGATTGAGGTCGGGCTTAAGCCAGAGCCTTTTTGGTAGTCTTAATGATGACGGCCGAAATTTTATACGGGTCGCCGTTGGACGCTGGACGCCGGTCTTCCAAGCGACCTTTCCAGCCGCCATCAATGGTGGCCACCGGGATGCGGATGGAGGCACCACGGTCGGAAACCCCGTAGGAGAACTGGTCGATCGCTTGGGTTTCGTGCTGCCCGGTCAGGCGTTGGTCATTGTCGGCACCGTACACTTCGATGTGCTCTTGGATATTGTTGCCGAATTCCTCACAAATCTTGTTCATGATAGCCTCGCCGCCCTGGTCGCGCATGGCTCCGTTGGAGAAGTTGGCGTGCATGCCGGAGCCGTTCCAGTCGCCCTTGATGGGCTTCGGCTCCAGGTTGATGGAGACGCCGTAACGCTCGCCAATGCGCTCGAGCAGGTATCGCGCAACCCACATTTCGTCGCCGGATCGGGCTGCGCCCTTGGCAAAAACCTGATACTCCCATTGGCCCATCATGACCTCGGCATTGATGCCCTCGACATTGATTCCTGCATCGAGGCAGATTTGCAAATGCTCATCGACGATGTCCCGGCCGATTGCGTTGGCAGCACCGACGGAGGTGTAGAAAGGACCCTGCGGGCCAGGGAAACCGCCTTTGGGGAAACCAAGCGGTAGATCGGTGTCGGTGTCCCACAAGACGTATTCCTGCTCGAAGCCGAACCAGAAATCGTCGTCGTCGTCGTCGATGGTGGCGCGTCCGTTGGATTCATGCGCGGTGCCGTCGGCGTTGAGAACTTCGCACATGACCAGCCAGTTGTCGGTGCCGATTTTGTCGGGGTCCGGAAACAGGGCAACCGGCTTGAGGAGGCAATCGGAGTCGTTACCTTCAGCCTGCTCGGTTGATGAGCCGTCAAATGACCACACGGGGCAGTCTTCCAATGTTCCACCAAAATCAGTCTCGACCTTGGTCTTGCTTCGCAGGCTTTGGGTCGGCTTGTAGCCGTCCAGCCAGATGTATTCTAGTTTCGCTTTACTCATGTTTTTAGGGATAAAAAATTACGCCATGCCGCCTGAAACCCTACTGGCCGACAAAACAAGGGCCTGCTCAAGGCCCCTGCTCATTAGGGGTGCTTATGACATGGTTTTCAAGTCTTTTTTCGCTGTCAATGACTGCGTAATCGCGTTTTCGATTATACTCAACGCACTGTTCGGCTTGGCCAAGCTGGCCGACTATCACTGGAGGTATGCAATTACAATGCCAATAAGTGAAGGTCCCTTGGCCAATCGCTTGGGTGAAGGCACATTTTCTCTGTAACCGTTGTTCATCTAATACGAAAGAAATCCGCCGGATGCCAAGCGTTTGTGCTGCGTCATTCTGGCCTAAGCGAACAAAAAGAAACAATTTGCAAAAAAGGGTATTACTTTTGAGTTGAGGCGCTCGCATGAAAGTTTCCTTTTTGATGCGCATAAGTCGTTGTGACGCTGATCATTATCAAGTTAAGTTAATATAACTAAACCATAATGGCATTTTATTTGCTACTAACCCTTTGACTTTTAGTTAGTTAAGTTTTTGGATCATTTTTTCGTTAAATCAGGTGAAATTGCTGGCTAGAAGGCAACTAAACAAATAAGTTATCAATGAAGAGAGTCGTTAGCGTTCTATCCTTATTGGCAGGCCTTTGCCTGATCCCATCCACAGCTTTGGCCCAAAAGGCCGAGGCTGCCATCAATCCGGCCAACACGGCTTGGATTCTTACAGCTACGGCGTTGGTGTTGTTTATGACCATCCCAGGGTTGTCGTTATTTTACGCCGGTTTGGTTAGGCGCAAAAACGTCCTTTCTGTGTTGATGCACTGTTTTATGATCATGGCCGTGATGTCGGTGTTGTGGTTGGTGTGCGGCTATTCATTGGCGTTTGGCGAGGCCAATCCTTACTGGGGCGGCTTGGCCAAGGTGTTCGCTGGTGGAGTGGACGCCAGTTCGACGGTGGGTGACTCGGGCAAGGCGATACCGGAGTATCTCTTTATTGCATTTCAGATGACATTTTTCATCATTGCACCGGCCTTAATGGTGGGCGCGTTTGTGGAGCGAATGAAGTTTTCGGCGATAATTTTGTTTACGACACTCTGGGCGATTTTGGTGTATGCGCCGGTCTGCAACTGGGTTTGGGGTGGTAACGGCTTCATGCTGGGGTGGGGGACGAAGGACTTGGCAGGTGGCATTGTGGTGCATATCACTGCTGGTATAGGTGCGTTGGTGGTCTGCATCATGCTGGGGCCGCGCAAGGGGTACAGGACGGCCCAGTTCCAGCCGCACAATCTACCCATGTGCGTGATGGGCACGGGCATGCTTTGGGTGGGATGGTTCGGTTTCAATGCCGGCAGCGGCTTGGCGGCCAACGGCGACGCAGCCCAGACTTTGTTCGTCACCCATATCTCCGCCGCGACGGCGACTATCGTGTGGTCGTTGGCAGAAAAGCTCAAACACGGCAAGGCCAGTGTGTTGGGCGCGGTGACAGGCTCTATCGCCGGCTTGGCGGCGATCACGCCGGCATCGGGGGATGTTGGACCGATCGGTGGCTTGGCCATTGGCGCAGCTGCCGGGTTTATTTGCTGGGTGGCGTCAACCTCGGTAAAGTCGAAGTTCGGTTATGATGACTCGCTCGATGTTTTCGGAGTGCACGGCGTGGGCGGCTTGGTTGGCACGTTGATGGTAGCGTTTTTTGCTTCAACAACGCTGGGTGGCAAGGGAGCCATTTCCATTCCGGATGCGGAGACGTACAGCATGGGCGCACAATTCCTAGTTCAACTTAAAGCCTCGGGAATCGTCATCGTCTACACCTTGATCGTGTCGGTGATCATCCTCTATCTCGTGAAGGCCATCTGCGGGGGGAGCATTCGGGCTTCTGAGAGCGAGGAAGAGGAGGGCTTGGATCTCACCGTTCACGGTGAGTCCGGCTACAACAACTGAACCCTTACTACTAGGCTAAGCGCGATTCGGCTTGATTGATTTGGCGGCGGCGCGGACAACAGTTCGCGCCGTTTCCGCTTGGAAACGGGCACTGACATGAAGCAACAAACCATCGTCACGCTGGATCTTGAGGGGGTGCTAGTCCCGGAGATTTGGATCGCTTTCGCTGAGAAAACCGGGATCGAGAAGCTCAAGCTGACCACGCGCGACATCCCGGACTACGATGAGTTGATGGCCGGGCGCCTGGCTATCCTCGCCGAGAACAGCCTGAAGTTGGCGGACATCCAGGAGGTGATCGGCACACTTGCGCCGCTGGAGGGGGCGAGAGCTTTCCTTGACGAGCTGCGTGCGATCACGCAGGTGGTCATTCTGTCGGACACGTTCGAGGAGTTCGCCGGGCCGCTGATGCGGCAATTGGCTTGGCCGGCGATTTTGTGCCATCAGCTTGAGATAAGCGGCGAAGGGCGCGTGGCCAACTACCGGTTGCGGCAACCAGATCAGAAATGCAGCGCCGTGGCGGCGTTTCGCGGGCTGAATTACAAAGTGATAGCCGCCGGCGACTCGTACAACGATACGACCATGCTGGGCGAGGCCGATGTTGGCTTTCTCTTTCGGGCACCGGACGGAGTGAAGGAGGAATTCCCACAGTTCACCTCGGCTGAGGAGTACGGCGATTTGATGGCCCTGATTCGGGGTGAGATGGGGGCGTGAGCTTGGTCAAGTTTGTGTTTCAAGTTTTCAGGATTGGTGAAGCGAATGAAATTTTTTGCATTAGATCGGATAATCGTTTGACACGACTAAAAAGATTGATACTTTCACCAGCGCCGGTTCCGTTCCTTGGGGGCGGTTGGTGCAAAATTATTCAAATTCCTCGATGAGCGAGACAACTGTTTCGGAAGCAAACAACGGGAGCAACTCCCAACCTTCCAATATTTCCGAGGTGACGATTCGCCTCGCTGGCAACTCTCAGGATGGTATCCAGTCCATCGGCGGGTTCTTGGCGCGATTGGCGGGGAGGAGCGAGCGGGATGTCATGACCATGATGACGATCCCGTCGACCATCTCGGGTGGGGCGTCTATTTTTCAGGTGCGCCTTGGCTCCGGTGAGGTGATCAGCCCCGGTGATAAAGCCGACGTGCTGTTTGCCTTTTACCAGCACTCATACGATAATCATGTCAATAACCTGACCAAGGGGGGCGTTCTGGTTTACGACAGCGACCACGTGGAGCCGTGTGAAGAATGGCTGACCAAGTATCGCCACATTGGTATCGCCATCTCCAGCCTGACAGTCGAGGCGATCGGCGGCACTGCCCGTGACAAGGGTAAGAACATTTTTGCGCTCGGATTGATCGCTGGGATGTTCAGCCTCGATACAGCGAAGCTCGAGCGGCTAATCAACGAGCGGTTTGGGAGCAAGAGCAAAAGCATCCTGAAGACGGCGATGGACGCCTTCCAGGCTGGTTGTCGTTATCAGTCTAACGACATCTCCAATCTGTTTCGCCTAGCCAGGGGCGGTGCTGAGCGTTCGAACCAAGTGGTGATGTCCGGTAATGAGGCGATTGGCTACGGGCTGATCGCCGCAGGGGTTCGTTTTGGCGCCGGTTACCCCATCACGCCGTGGTCGGACATCATGGAATTACTCCGGCGCGAGTTGCCCAAGTACGGCGGCTCGTTCATCCAGTGCGAGGATGAGATAGCCTCCGTCTCGATGGCGATAGGCGCGAGCTACGGTGGGCACGTGGCGGTCACGGGTTCGAGCGGCCCGGGCATTTCACTGAAGACAGAGGCCATTGGGTGGGCGGTCATGGCGGAGATACCGTTGGTGGTGATCGACGTGCAGCGCGGCGGCCCCTCCACCGGGTTGCCGACCGATGTCGAGCAGTCAGATCTCAATATCGCTTTGTACGGTGGCCACGGCGACTCGCCCCGTGTGGTGCTGGCCGCCTCCGACGTTGAGGATTGTTTTTATACCGCCATCGAGGCGGTGAATATTGCGCGCAAATACAGCGTCCCCGTGTTCGTGCTCAGCGACCAGGCCATAGCGACTCGCATCGAGGCTTTCAACGAGCCGGATCTGAAAACGATTTGTAAGAATGTTGAACTGGACTTGAGCCCCGTTCCGTCGCACAAGCCGTATGACTTGTCGTCCGGAGATGGGCCCAGCCAACATCGGGCTCCTGGCACGCGGATTGAGGATGGCCGTTACCCCGTGGTGACCGGCTTGGAGCATGACGAGTGGGGGCATCCCAGCGGTGATGCGGCGAACCATATCGCGATGACAAAAAAGCGCCGCAACAAGCTCAAGACACTTGCGGATGAGTTGCCTGCCCCTGAGGTGTACGGGGCGGACTCCGGTGATGTGCTGCTGGTGGGCTGGGGGTCGACTAAGGGGCCGCTCCTTGAGGCGGTGGAAGAACTCGGCAACAATGGCGATGCCTTGTCTGCGTTGCACATCAAGCACATCAACCCGTTGCCGAACGGCTTGGATACCATTTTTTCGAGGTTCAATTCGGTCTATGTCATCGAGATGAACGACGGCGGTGTCTACGGCTACGGCCAGTTGGCCGGCGTGCTCCGCGCCCGGTTTGCCGATGCGCGCATCAAAGGCATCAACAAGACAGCCGCCCGCCGCTGGAAAGTTTCGGAAATTATTGAGCGCGTTAAAGCGCGTTTGGAAGAAGAAGCCGCCACAGCTTGATACAATTTTTAACAACATGAGCGACACCGCAACAATGGAGCAACCCACTCAGGACGCCGGGGAACGCCAACCGGTGACCAAAAAAGAGATCACCGCCGATAACCCGACCTGGTGCCCAGGCTGCGGTGATTTTTCCGTGCTCTCCATCTACTATAAGCTGATCCAGAAGCGGAACATCCCCCACGAGAGCGTGAGCACCGTGGCCGGCATCGGCTGCTCCAGCCGGTTCCCGTACTTTGTGCAGGCACACGGCGTGCACTACATTCACGGTCGTGCGTTGTCCTTCG
Source organism: uncultured Verrucomicrobiae bacterium (assembly GCA_937770485.1). Taxonomy (GTDB): domain Bacteria; phylum Verrucomicrobiota; class Verrucomicrobiia; order Limisphaerales; family UBA1096; genus UBA1096. Next base: position 12,089 of record CALJHX010000022.1, read on the forward strand.
CCAGCGGACTTTCCATCTCGCGACCGGACCTGCACGTGTTCACCTTCGGCGGCGACGGCGACGCCTTCTCCATCGGCGGCAACCACTTCGTCCACACCGCACGCAAAAACGTCAAGATGACCTACTTGGTCATGGACAATTTCGTTTACGGCCTGACCAAGAAACAAACCTCGCCCACCTCGCCGCTGGGATTCAAGAGCAAGACCGACAATTGGGGCGCGTTCGACCAGCCGATCAACCCGATGAAGCTTGCCATCTCGGCCGGGGCGACGTTCGTGGCCCGCGCGTCGCACACCAATCCCAAGCACCTGCTCGAGATGATGGACGCCGCGATGGATCACGACGGCTTCAGTTTTATCGAGTGCCTGAGCGAGTGCACCGAGTTTTTCGCGGGCGCATTTGACAGCTCCAACCCCCGCAAGGGAGGCGAATTCAAGCTCATGCCGGAGGATCACGACCCCACCGATGAGGCGGCGGCGTACGCCTTGGCCAGCGAGGATTTCCCGGGCCGGTTCGGCATTTTTTACCAGATTCAGCGGCCGACCAAGAATGCGCTCGAGGCCGGCGTCATCGATGCCGCCCAGGGCAAGTTCGAAGGGAAGCCGGACTCGGAGGTGCTACAGGCCACCTTCAACCTGATGAAGTAACGCTTGGCCAAGCTTGCCCTTGCCCTCGACTTGCCATGATATTGGCTGGCCAAGGATGGAGATCGAACTTATCACCACCGGTACCGAGTTACTGCTTGGCCGCGTACTCAACACACACCAACAGTGGCTTGGCCAACGCTTCGCCGTCAGCGGCTACACCATCTCCCGTCAGGTCACTGTGCCGGACACAGGTCAAGCGATTCGTGAGGCGGTGCAAACCGCGCTTGGGCGTTCCAGGCTCGTCATCACCACCGGCGGACTTGGCCCGACGTCCGATGACATCACGCGTGAGTTGATTGCCGATCTGCTGGCCCGGCCGCTTTGCCGGGACGACTCGATCGCCTCGCACATCGAGAGCTTCTTTGAGCGGCGTAACCGCCCCATGCCGGAGTCGGTGCTGGTGCAGGCGCAGGTGCCAAAAGGCGCGGCGGTGTTTCCCAACGAACATGGAACCGCCCCCGGCTTGGCCATCGAGGTGTCGCCGAACACGTTTCACGAAAGCGGCAAACCGGCTTGGCTGCTGATGCTGCCGGGGCCACCGCGCGAGTTGCGTCCGATGGTCGACGACCAGGGGCTGCCGTTCATTAAGAAACACCTGCCGCTCGAGCAGGCGTTTCATTGCCGGACACTTCGCAGCCTCGGCATCGGTGAGTCGATGGTGGAGGAGATGCTGCTTGGGCAACTCAAGCCGCTGATGGATCGCGGGCTCGACCTTGGCTTTTGCGCGCGCACCGGGCAGGTGGACATCCGGCTCAGTGGGAGTGGCCCGGAAATCCCGTCCCTCATCGCCGAGGCTGAGGCAACGATCCGCGCGGCGATCGACAAGCAAATCTACGGCACCGACGACGAGACGATTGAGCAGGTGGTGGTTGGGCGCCTGATCGACCACCGGCGAGACCTTGGCCGTCGCCGAGTCGTGCACCGGCGGTTTGCTCGGGCACCACATCACCAACGTGCCCGGTGCGTCAGCCATCTTCGCTGGCGGCATGCTGACGTACAGCAACGAGATGAAGCAGATACTGCTCGGCGTGAACGAGTCAACCTCTGGCGCAGCACGGCGCGGTGAGCAAAGAGGTGGCCGTCGAGATGGCCGAGGGCGCTCTCGCGGTGAGCGGGGCTGACCATGCCCTCTCCGTCACCGGCATCGCCGGGCCGGACGGCGGCACGGCGGACAAGCCGGTCGGCACCGTCTGGCTGGGCTTGGCCTCGAAAGACAGTCGGCCGCTCGCGATTCGGAAATTCCACCCGTACGACCGCGAGACGTTCAAGCTCGCAACGGTGCATCAGGCATTGGAGATGCTGCGACGTCGGTTACAAAAGGCCGATTGAAAAACGGAGTGAAGAGTTAGCCAGCGCCGTTGTCGCCGATGGCTTCCACCGGGCAGCCTTCCATCGCCTCTCGGCACTGTACCTCTTCCTCCTCGTTGTCGGGTTGTTTGTGGACGAAGGAATATCCTCCGTCGTCGTTGCGGGTGAAGCAGGATGGTGCAGTCTCGCGGCAGAGATCACAGTCGATGCACTGTTCATCCACAAAAAATTTGCCAGTGACGTTGTCCTCGTATTTCTCTTCGATTTCAGCCATGTCGCGATAAGTTACGCGCGCTCTGCTTACCACGGTATGCAGTCGAGGTTCAAGCGACTTCGCCCACTCCGCCGATAAATCACTGCACTGGCGACATGTTGCGCAACTTCGCAGTGACTTCCGCGAACAACTCGATCGCCCGGTCGATCTCCGCCTCGGTGGTGTCGCGGCCGATGCCCCAAAGTGTCGTGCCCTTGGCCAAGTCGGCGTCGCGGCCGATGGCGCGCAGGGCGGGGGGCATGCGCATCGAGCGGGTCGTGCAAGCCGCCCCGGCGGCGATGGCAACGCCTCGCAAGTCGAGCATAAGCGCCTGGCCTTCGCCCTCGACACCCCCGGTGCTGAGGCTGAGCTGGTGCGGCAGCCGTCCGTCGCCCGGCTCGGGGCCGTTCAAGTAAACTCCCTCGACGGCTTGGCTAATGCCTTCGAGCAGCCGCACTTGCAGCTTGGCCGCTTGCGAGGCGCGTTGGCCAAGCGAGGCGGCGGCGCGTTCCGCGGCGATACCGGCACCCGCGATCGCGGCTACGTTTTCTGTTCCGGCGCGAAACTCGTTTTCCTGCACACCGCCGTGGATGAGGTTCTCCACTCGTGTGCGCCGTTTTTTGTAAAGCACGCCCACCCCTTTCGGGCCGTAGAATCGGTGCGGCGCCAAGGCCAGTAAATCAGCGCCGAGTTGCTGCACATCCGTCGCCAGCCAGCCGCCGCTGGCGGTTGCATCGACGAACAACGGGATACCCAGTTCGCTGGTGAGCTCGGCCACCTCGGCGACCGGCTGCACCGTGCCAAGGTCGAGGTTTGCGTGGTGCAGGCAAACGAGGATTGTCTCGTCGGTCATCGCGCGCCCAAGCACATTGGGATCGACCCGGCCCTGGCCATCGACGCTGACTCTTGTGCTGCTGAAGCCTTGGCTCTCAAGCCAGGCGACGGAGCCAATCACAGCAGGATGCTCGATCCCGGTGGTGACGATGTGGCTGCCGAACCGGCGGTTGGCCAAGGCGGCGCCCTTGACCGCGTGGTTGATCGCCTCGGTGCCGCTGGAGGTGAAAATGATTTCCTCCGGCTCGGCGGCATTCACCAGCTTGGCCAAGCGCGCTCTCGCCGCGTCGATGCCATCGCGTGCCTCGAGGCCAAGCTGGTGCAGTGAGGCCGGCGCGCCGAACTGTCCGCGCAGCCAAGGCTGCATGGCATCGAGCACATCCGGCAGCGGCGGCGTGGTGGTGAGATGGTCTAGGTAAATCATGTCGCCCGGCTTACATTTGACCGGTGGTCTCAGTTATTTCCTGCGGGTTTTGTAAATGCTGGTGTGGCCCTTGTCGGGGATGCTGATAGTGTACTGTTTGCCATCGGGAGCGACGGACATGTGGATGTGATGCGCGTCGCAGTCTCGTGTAAGGTTGGCGATGAATTCGTTCGTCGTGTTATTTTCGATATCGTCGCGCAGGTTTTTGTGGAGCTGATACATTGCCTTGACCCTGGCGCTCTTGACGGCGGCAAAGGCCGCCGCGCCGCAGCCCTTTGTCACGCCGTTATTCATTACCGAGACGGTTGGCGCTAGGCTTTGGACAAATACAGCGTTGTTACTGAAGTCGAGTCCGTGATGGTTCACCTGGTAGACGTCCACGGTGCCGACTCGATTGTATGGTGTGACGAGCCGTGCCTCGGTGTTTTGCGTGAGGTCGCCGCCGTCCCAAAAGCGAAAGTCGCCCAACTCGACGATTACGGCGATGCTGTTGGCATTGTCGGTAGTGTCCTCGGCAACCCATTTGACTTTGTCGGTGAGGGGATTGCGCTGAGTTGCATCGGGTACCGCCACGAACTTCTTCATCGCGGCGACGCACCGCACCCGCAGCTTGGCGGTGCCGTTCGTTTGCTTGAGGGGCAACTCGGTGCCGGGCTGGATGATGTGGCGCTCGCCGACGGTCATGCCTCGGTACGGCTTAATGCGGAGCAAAAAATTGGAGTTGGCCTTGCCGTCGGGATCGCGTTCCGGGATGCCGTTGTCCCACACGTTTTTGATTGGCATTTTTTGCGACAATTCTGCCGCGCCGCCGAAGTGGTCGATGTGAAAGTGCGTGACAATGAGGTGGTCGATCTGCTTCACACCGGCGACCTGGGTGGCGGCTTGGTGCAACCGGTCTGGGTCTCGGCCGCCCGGCATGCCGGTGTCGATGAGGATCGACTCGCCGGCGGGCGTGACGATCAGTGTGCCGCCGCCGCCTTCGACGTCCACCCAGTAAACATCAAGTGTTTTGGAATCTTTGGCGACTGCCGAGCCGGCAAAGGCTAACGCCAACAACGCCGGAATTGTTTTAGTGAACTGTTTGATTTTTATTGGAAACATTGTCGTGGCCGGATGGTGAGGGAAGGGTAGGGAGGAGGCAAACCCGTTGTTGCGCTTGTCCGGGTGCAATCGAATAAAAAAGTTACCCCGCCCGCGATTTCTCGCAGACGGGGCTGTTGAGCAATGAGCCAGCAATGACTGGCAGGCGTTATATTAGTGCAGGTTCGCCAAAACCGGGTCATTGATAAAATCAATGGATGTATTGACTGAGTCGATACTCAGGTAGGGGTCTTAAAAGAAAAACGGCTCGCGAGGTGCCGTTCCGGAGAATAAAACCGGCCAAGCGCCCGGTTTAGACAAGTTTGAGGACGAGCCCCTGGTGGGCGTCGTGCCAATCGCTTATGGCTTTGCGAAGGTCAAGCACGGCCTGCTCCAGTTGTTGTTGCAGTTCGTTCATTTGCTCTTTGGTGGTATCGATCTGCTGGCGAAGTGCGAGGGCGTATTCTTTCTTGGATTTCTCCCAGGTTTTCTGAGCTGCTGCGAGTTCCTCCTGCGCATCAGTGAATAAGCGCTGGGCTTTCCCGCAGATAGTTTCTTTCTGTGCGGAAAGCCGTTCGTCGAGTCGTCGCTCTGTTTCCCTGATCTCGGTAATTTCGATGGTCTCGCTTGGGACACGGCGCAGGTTCGAGGTGAGTCCAATTATCTCAAGCAGTCGGATGCTCCACTTGGTTGGGTCGAACTGCCACGGCTTGACGCCGTTGCGGTAGTCGTGCTGGAACTCGTGGTGAAAATTGTGGTAACCCTCGCCGAAGGTGAACAGCGACATGAACCAGCTGTCCTTTGCGGAGCAACGGTTCGAGTATGGTTGCCCGCCGAGTGTGTGGCAGAGGCTGTTGATGAAAAAGGTCATGTGATGCACCATCAACAGGCGGGCCACGCCGCCGATGAGCAACCCTGCCGCCGCGCCGATGCCCCCCTCGGAGAGATAGCCAATGAGGGCCGGGAGTCCAAAGCCGACCACGATCCCGATCACCCCCCACCATTTGTGCTGCCACCGAACCAGCGGATCGGCTTTCAAATCGTTGACATTGGTCAGTGGCACGTCACCGCCGATCGGGCGGAAGACCACCCAGCCAATATGCGCATGAAGGAAGCCAAGCTGGATGTTGTACGGATCGTTATCGTCGTCGGTGTGCTTGTGGTGTCGTCGGTGGTCCGAGCACCACTCAAGCGCAGAGTTTTCCATCGCCGTGGCGCCGAAAATGAGGGTGAACAGCCGCACCGGCCACTTGGCCTTGAACGCGATGTGCGAAAACAGCCGGTGATAACCCAGCGTGATGCTCAAGCCCGATGCAATGAACATCCCGACGAACATGACACCGTGAAGCCACCAGTTAATTTGTCCACCGAAGTGGTAGAGGAAAATAGGCAAGCCAACGAGCGTGCTCAACATGGTGGTGGTGAGGAATATTGCGCTTGTCCAACGCAAGTCCTGAAAACGATAATTTAATTTCATAGATTGGGGTGGTGGCCGAACAGCCGACCCATCCTCGGACGCGGTCACGCTGCCTCTACACTGTGGGGGTGTAAATACTTTTTTTCATTCGAATTCATGCGTTTTCGCCTAGGAATATCCTTTCGATGCAGCTCGTTTCATTTTATATTTTGCTTATGTTATTCAGTATCAGGCTTTTATTTCATGCGACCGTGCTCGCTGTTTTCTGCCTGGCTAATTCGGGCTTCGGTGCCAAGGCCAAGCCGAATGTCCTTTTCATCGCTGTGGACGACCTTAACAACGACCTTGGCTGCTACGGCCACCCGCTCGTCCAGTCGCCGAACATAGACCGCTTGGCCAGCCGCGGCATGCGTTTCGACCGCGCCTACTGCCAGTACCCCGTTTGCAACCCAAGCCGTGCCTCGCTCATGACCGGCCTGTATCCAGAGCAAACCGGCGTGCTCTCCAACGCAGGTGACTTCCGCGAACGCCATCCGGACATTACCACTCTGTCGCAGCATTTTATGAACAACGGCTACTTCGCCGCCCGCGTCGGTAAGATTTATCACTACGGCGTGCCGCTGCAAATCGGAACCGACGGCAAGGACGATGCGGCATCGTGGAACACCGTAGCCAACCCAATCGGCATTGACCGCACCGAGCTCGATTCGGTCGCCACGTTGCAGAAGGGAAAATATGGTGGCACGCTGAGTTGGCGCATCGTCGAGAGCCGCGACGAGGATCACACCGACGGCAAGGGCGCACTTGAGGCGATACGGTTGATCGAGGAAAATCACCCTGACAAAACTGGCAAGCCGTTTTTTTTGGCGATGGGCTTCTTCCGGCCGCACACCCCGTACGTCGCCCCGGCGCACTACGCCAACCTGTATCCGCTCGACAAGATCGATCCCGTGATGGAGAAGACCGGCGACCGCGACGACATACCGCCCGCCGCGCTTGCCGACCGGGTGCACCAGCGCGAGTTGTCCCTGGCCAAGCGCAGGGAAATTATTCAGGCCTACTATGCGTCGATTTCGCTGATGGACGCCTGCGTCGGCAAACTGATGGACGCGCTTGACCGGCTCAAACTCGCTGACAACACAATCGTCGTTTTCTTTTCCGACCACGGCTACCACCTTGGCCAGCATGGTCTTTGGCAGAAGAGTGACCTGTTTGAGGGCAGCGCGCGCGTCCCTCTTGTCCTCTCCATCCCCGGTATGAAAAACGTCGGTCAAGCCAGCAACTCGCTCGTTGAATTGATCGATCTCTATCCTACGCTGGCCGGCCTTTGCGGCTTATCTAAACCAAATCATCTCAATGGCTTAAACCTCATGCCAGTGCTGAAGAACCCCAAGGCCAAGGTGCGCGAAGCCGCCTTCACGGTGACGCGAATTCGTGGGAAGATTCCCGGAGTCAAAAAAAACAATCAACTTGGTCACACCATTCGCACCGAGCGCTACCGATTCACAGAGTGGGCTGATGGAAAACACGGCGTGGAGTTGTATGACTACAAGTCTGACCCCGACGAATACACTAATCTGGCCATGCGAGATTCAGCCAAAAAAGTGCTCAAGGAGATGCAGCAACTGATGCAATCGACCCGAGCACACACTCGCTAAAGCCGCCCAAGCGCCTTGTCGAGGATGACTAGGGCAGTGGCCATCTGTTCGTCGGTGATGGTCAGCGGCGGGGTGAGGGTGATCACGGTGCCACCGGAGACTTTAAAGCTTAGTCCGTTTTCGAGGCAGTCGTACAATATCCGCTCGGCGGTGTCTGGGCTGCTTACTTCCACGCCCATCGAGAGACCGAGGCCGCGCACGTCGGTGATGGCGTTGTGGCGTTGCTGCAATGTGCGCAACTGCTCTAGTGTTTCGGCCCCCAATTTACTTGAATGCTCGAGCAGGTTTTCCGATTCAATCACGTCGAGAGTGGCCAGCGCTGCCGCGGCGCCGACTGGGCTTTTTTCGTGCGTGTAATGGCCCAGCGCACGCTGCGGCGCGATGTCGAGATCGGCCCGGGTGATTGTTGCGGCCATCGGTATCACGCCGCCGCCGAGCCCCTTGCCGAGTACGAGGATGTCCGGCGTTACGCCGCTGTATTCGCAGCAAAACATTCGACCGGTACGACCGAGCGCAAGCGGGATTTCATCGAAAATAAGCAATGTGCCGTGTCGATCGCACAGTTCGCGTACACGCCGCCAATACGCATCCGGCGGGCGGTCGATAGTTGTGCAGCGCATCGGTTCGGCAATGACCGCGCCAATGTCGCCCTCCTCGACGAGGATCTTTTCGATAGCCTCGGCGTCCGCCGTCGCGCTAGGCCAAGCGACGTGAAAACAGCCGGGCAGAAGCGGGCCGAGTCCGTCGCGAAACAGCGCCTCACCTCCGATCGAGATGGCGTCCAGAGAAGCGCCATGAAACGAGTCGAGCATTGAGATTGTCTTGTGCCGGCCAGTGACGTAGCGGGCGAGCTTCATCGCGATGCCGATGGCCGCTGAGCCGCCCGGCGCGAACAGCACCTTGGCCAAGTTGCCCGGCGCAAGCTTGACCAGGCGCTCGGCGAGCGCGAGGGCAGGTTGATTGGTGAATCGCCGAGGACAAAAGGCCAAATCGTCAAGTTGCCGCTTGACCGCCTCAATGACTTTGGGATGCGCGTGGCCGACCTGATGAACGCTGTTTCCGTGAAAATCCATGTAGCGTCTACCGGCGGCATCTGTCAGGTAGATGCCTTCGCAGCCAGTCAACTCGGTGAGGCACGGCGTGGAGAGGGATTGATGCAGAAAGGCTGCTGAGTCGCGCTCTAGTGTTTCGCACGTCGCATTGTCCACGTTTGACTTTTGCCAGACGAGGCGGCGGTCGGAAAGGTTGATGTCCCCCTCAGTGCGGTCCGCTTGGCCAAGCGGTTCATTTGTCGAAGTCATGCTCAGCGCACCATAAAGCACTCCGGCCAAGCCTGAAAGAAAAGCCGTTGCCGGAGGGCTATGGTTTGCCATATGGTTTGCTGTATAAAACGATACATCGTTAAGTTGTAACTAAGTAAACGTTAATTACGTAAATTAAGATTGATCTTATTTTGATGCGATGAACAATTTGATTTTCAGATTAATGATGGCTACTTGTCTTGGCATGGTGACTGGTAATGCAACCGCACAGGAACGCGGAGGACGTGAGGGTGGCGGTCGAAGTGGTGACGCTGGTCGTGAACGTCCTGAACGCGGGGAGCGAGGCGAAGATCGCGGACGACGCCTTCAATTCGGCGGGCAGGCTGGACGAGGCGACATGATGCAAGTGCTTCCAATCATGACCGCGCTTGACGCCGACGGTAATGGGGAAATCTCCGACGCAGAAATTAACGGATCTGTCGCTGCCCTCAAGAAACTCGACAAAAACAAGGACAACAAGCTCACAGCAGAAGAATTGCGCCCTAACTTTGGTGGCAATCGGGGCGGCAGAGGTGGCAGTGGTATCCCAGATCGCTCTCCTGCATCTGTCACCCAGCCGTTAAAGCCACTTCCGCCGGTTGCAAAGCAAATCGCAGGATTTTCATCTCGTGAGATTCTTAAGCTTTTTGGCGCACAAGGGCGGCATGGGGGTACCGAACGCGAATTGGCTAACTACCGTCGTGTCTTTGGTTTCACTGATGCTGACAGGGACGGACGACATTCAAAAAAGGAATACATCGAGAACGGCGCCTATCTGACCCCTCAGTCAAGACGGGGCATCTTCCTGGCATCTGACTCAAACAACGACGGCTTTGTCTCCGAAGCTGAGTATGTCGAAAATCGACTTATCACTGACGAGGCCAAGTTGATATTCGGTGGCATGGACTCCGACGGCAACAACAGGTTGACTTCAAAGGAACTTTTGGCCAGTGGAAATCTAAAGGATCAGAAATTGGCCAACGGGGTTTTCAAGGCGTTAGACACAAACGAGGACGGGGAACTTGTCATCCCCGAGTATCTACGTGTATGGGGCCGTTGGGCCAGGCATTAAACCTTTTGTTTGCATTAACCACGACGGCAAGACATTCTCAAGTCGGCGGGGGTAACGCCAGTAGTTCACGCTACAGGTTCCTTGCTTAAACGATGTTAAAGTCGTTTTGAGGTCGTTAGTTCGTGGTCGAACCGGCGGCCTTTTTTATTTGATGCGACGGCGGAGGAGAAACGGATCAAATTCATCGTTGGTGTCATAAGCATATGGCTCCCAGCCCTCAGGAATCTTTCCGGATGATGTCTTAATTTCCCATTGTTGCTTTCCATCCCAATCGCCATTCGTACGACGGCGGAGGAGAAACGGATCAAATTCATCGTTGGTGTCATAAGCATATGGCTCCCAGCCCTCAGGAATCTTTCTGGATGATGTCTTTATTTCCCACTGTTGCTTTCCATCCCAATTGTCAGTCATACGACGGCGGAGGAGTAACGGAGCTTGTTCATCGTTACTATCATAACCAAATGGCTCCCAACCCTCGGGAATCTTTCTGGAAGATGTCTTCAGTTCCCATTTTTGCTTTCCATCCCAATTGACAGTCGTGGGACGGCGGAGGAGAAAGGGATATTGCTTATCGTTGCTATCATAAGCATATGGCTCCCAGCCTAAAGGAATCTTTTCGGAGGATATCTTTATTTCCCACTTTTGTTTTCCATACCAATTATCAGTCGTACGATGGCGGAGGAGAAATGGATATAGTTTATCTTTTATAGAAGTAAAAACTTCCTGATTTTCTTTTACTTCCTTGGATTGATTATTTGTAAGGCGCGTCAATTGTACCTTTCCTTTTTCGACCTTAAACTCAGAAAACTCCTCTGTTTCTTCTATATCAAATGTTGCCTTTAAAACATTGAACCTAGAACTAGGAGTATAAAGATTGAGAGTCGGTAGGTTAGATCTCGTTTTTATGTCAGCCCATAGCTTTCCATTCAGAAGCCTTAATTCTCGATCATTGTTACTATATTTTGATATTATGCACCGAGATGGGCCAGACAGCGTCAGAATAGATTGATCATGGAATTCCAACTCGACAAAAGAGTCTGCTGAAACAGCCTCAACGGTAGATCCAACTGGGATAGGCATCCCAACTTCTAGGCTTAATAACTCTTTACTGTTCTTGTGGAATATTTTTACTGCACCTGCTATTGACTTGATAGTAGATACTTTCACGGGAGTTGTATCGTTGTTGAAAAGGTATAACAGAAGAGCAAGAACAGCCGCTACAGACATTCCTAATTTCAAGTATCCGGAAAGTAAAGTATTGGGTTTATTGCAGACTACCGAGTTTGCAGGCTTTTGAATCGGAATATTGGGTATATTAAAATTAGGTATTCCAATTTGCTCCTCTAATGCTGTATCGACGTCAATATAAGAAAGGTAGTACTTTCTTGCTTCAGGATTGGATCCTAATATTTTTTCTAGTTGTTTTTCTTCATCTTTGGAAAGTGTCCCTTCAGTCAATTTGGGCATCAATATTTCTAAATTATTTTTCCAGTCAATCATGACAATTCTTCTTTCATTCTTTTTTCAATACAAATCATTAATTGATTGCGAATTCGATGCATCTGTATTCGAATTGCATTAGAGGTTTTGTGGGAAACATTTGCTATTTCTTTGAAAGAAAGACGCCGCTCATACCTCGCTTTAAGTAGTTTAAAATTTTCTTTGTCTATTTTTTTCAGGCATTCGTTCAGGTGAGATAACCTAAAAGATGTATCGTCAGGCCTTTTACCATCTTCCTCTATGATTTGATCAAATGTTCTATCTGAAAAAATCAGTCGCTCACGCGATTGGTTTTTGCGAAAAGATAAAATTTGAAAATTAGCAACTGTTAATGCCCAGGCCATGAAGTTCGTCCCTATTTGGAAGTCATTGGCTTTACGGCAAAGAACAATATTAGTCAGTTGAAGGACTTCATTAGTTTGATGGTGATCAACTAAACGCTTTAGAATAAATCCATGAATTTTTTGTTGAGCCTCAGTTAACATTTCAACAAATTCCTCATCCAATTGAAAAGGCTGATTTTTATCCTGCACTATTAGCTTAATCTTTTCACAATGGGCTTTTGTTTGCTAGAGCGCTGAAATTGACACAGCCATTAGTTATTGCCTTGCATGAATTACTTAATCAAAAAAAATCACACTTGAGTCATGCTTTCTTTTGGGGAAGTTTAAATGAATAGCATCTTGGCGCCACTCATTTAGCAGCAGCTTTCTTGATTAACAATACTTTGTGCCTCGTACTATCGAAATCATCTAATCTTCCATACGCATCTACCTTGCCATCTTTAAATCGGATAAAAGCTTCATAGACCATGAACCCATTAGGTTTAAGGAGTTCTTTATCAAAGCCTCTGTAAATAAAGTATTCCAGCCCATCTATCGCAGCCACCCTAAATGGTTCTCCTTTGAAAGTAATAACCTGCTGTTTGTTCATGCCAATGGAAATCGAAGATAAATTGAGGCTTTTAGTCGAGGCGCACCCTGCCAACAGCACAGCTGCGATTGTTGTGAGTATGTGTTTCATTTTCCTTTAGCTATCTTTTCACAATGTTCTTTTGCCGTATTGAATAGTGCACTGGAAGCAGTGGCTTAACCTCTCGACTTTTCGAGAAAAATCATCATTAAGAGACTCATCATGCAGCGTATTTCTTCGTCAGGAGTTACTTCGGCTAGTTTGTCTATTTTGAACAGTGCGCCCCAAAAGCTCGGAACTTTTGTTAGCCTGAAGAGCTCAGTGCCATCTTTACTTTTTGCAATGTATGACGAATTAAGAATGTAGTTGCAAGCAAAGCCTACAAAAGGGAGGCCTCCGAGCAACGAGTCAACAAGTTTTGCAAAAGGATTCTCTTCTTTAATTGTTGCATATTGATTACCGCTGGAATCATCGACAAGGTAAGTCGCTTTCCATATTGAGAGAAGGCCTTTGCGTTGTACGGAACCAAAGCATTGTTTGTTCTCTGTGTAAAAGTGATATGCCGCACTGAAATCGATGACCTTGTTGGCCTTAATTGTACAGATTCGCTTGGCTTTTGTTTTGTCCTCAAATACTTCGAGTTCTTCTTTGAGTTTTAAGACCTTTTGCCGAGCATAAGCAACTGAGTTGCCTTTGGAATCTGTCAGCATCGCTTGTTTTGCTAGAGCTATTTTTTTGAAGTTCAGTTCAATCGGGTAATTTTTACCAGAAGCTACTTGTGGTGTTTCCTCTTGAACTAATGCTGGCACAGCTAAACTGGTGTTACAGGCAGGACACTCAATGGTCTGCCCAGCAAGTTCTTCAGGCATCTCCAAGTGCTGATTGCAATTGGTGCAGGGTATTTTCATTCAGTATATCAATTCTTCACTCATCCTGCTAGAGCGCTAAGGCACATTTAATTTACCATTCCATGGCAGTGCCAAGAGCCATTAATAATCCTAAACCCACGATGGTAATAATCGATAAAATACAGCTAACCATCCCGCAAATCATCCCGGCTTTGGTGAAAACTTTTCCCTCGGGATCCATTTGATCTTCTTTCATTTTTGCGAGATCCCCTTTCCCCATAATCCAAGCTGGTATCCCAGTGAAAAACGTACATCCAACTAGACTCAATATGCCAAGCACAAGTATCAGGGTACCGCGATGATGTTCTAAAACGCTGCTGGTTGTTTCAGAAGTATATGTCGTTTTGCCATTCATTGCTTAAGGAGTTGCTCAAATTTATTTTATGCGACGTCTTAGGAGAAACGGATCAGACTTGTCGTTGCTGTCATAAGCAAATGGCTCCCAGCCTTCGGGAATCGTCCCTGAGGATGTCTGTATTTCCCACTTTTGCTTGTTATCCCATTCGCCAGAAGAGCGACGGCGGAGAAGGAGCGGATCATAATCGTCTTTGTAATCATAGCCAAATGGCTCCCAGCCTTCGAGAATCTTTCCGGTCAGACTTGAGGATGTCTGTATTTCCCACTTTTGCTTATTATCCCAGTTGTCAGCTGTGCTACGGCGCAGGAGAAACGGATCAGACTCGTCGTTGCTGTCAAAAGCAAATGGCTCCCAGCCTTCGGGAACCGTCCCTGAGGATGTCTGTATTTCCCACTTTTGCTTGTTATCCCAGTTGTCAGCTGTGCTACGGCGCAGGAGAAACGGATCAGACTTGTCGTTGCTGTCATAAGCAAATGGCTCCCAGCCTTCGGGAATCGCCCCGGAGGATGTTTTTATTTCCCACTTTTGCTTGTTATCCCAGTTGTTTGTTTTGCGCCGAAGGAGGAACGGATCAGACTTGTCGTTGCTGTCATAACCAAACGGCTCCCAGCCTTCAGGGATCTTTTCGGAGGATGTCTTTATTTCCCACTTCTCAGTATTGCTTGTTGCTGATGCTGTGCAAATTACGGTAGTTGAAGCCAAAAGCACAACTGCCACTAATGATTTGAAGTCAATCTGTTTCATTTTTATTACTATAATTACAACTGAGCCACTAAACGACACAGTTATTAGTTAATAGCTCAAATTTTATGAATGTTTCATAAAATGTAAGAGCGAGGCTACAGGATCTCCATGCAAGCCGCTATGCAAGTGCAAGTAAATAGCCTAATTTATCAGTTGCATAGCACATGTCTATGCATCAAAAAACACCCATTTCACTAGGAAAGAGGCTTGCTTTTAAATTTGAAGAGGCTTAACCCTTGAACTTCTTTGCCATGAGACAGGCGTACTAAAGAAAAAGAGCAAATTAGACGATGCTTACAGTTGTCGACTGAAAACTGATGCTTTTGACACTGCTGTCAATCACCGATCCCCTCTCTTTTTAAGTTTGGTAGGATTTTTCGGAACTGATACGTAACACCCCACAAATTCTCGGGACTCAAGGTAGTGCCATTTTTCATAAAACGAGCGCTACCATCTGCAAAAGTGTAATTGGAACCACCGCCCGTATCCGAACTCCCTCCACCGTGTTTGGCCTGATCAATTTCCTTCACATCGTTTCCTTCCCCTTGATAAAAATCCATGTGGCAGTGTCTTGATCCTTTGCTCTTTTCACCAAAGATGATCGTGTTGGAGGGTTCAGCGATAAAAGACATTTTCATCCCAATTGGCCATTTCCATTTTTCGAATACTTCTTTGCTAAGCCTAGTGGCAAAAAAATCATTGAATCCATTTATCAAAAAACCGTGGTTAGCAGAGAATCCATCTGATGGACATTTAATCACTGCGGATGCAATGTAGTAAGGCTTAAGAGAAGTTATCCAATTTTCTCGCCCTGAAATTCGAGGTGGAAAATGATCGTCATGATCGTCAATATACATCTGAAGTCCCATGTGCAACTGACGAACATTGCTGAGGCACTTGATCTGGTTTGCCTTCCCTTTCGCTTTAGCTAAAGCAGGCAACAACATACTTGCCAAAATCGCGATGATGGCGATCACCACTAATAATTCTATGAGAGTGAACGCACGTTTGGTTAGGATCTTAACTTGGTGATACTGTTTTTGGCTCATTTCATTGAGAGTAACTCGATGCCGAATCTATTTGGCAACTCTCCATCCACTGCATAAGAACGATTGTCACAGTTAAATTCTGACATTTTTCCAAAAAATTAAAGACGACCACCAATTCTGCAACGCGCGTGACCAGCACGTAAGTGCTTAACCAATTAGAAACATAGTTGCTTTGCACGCCACCAAAAACACAGTTGCGATTGTTGTGATTAGTATGCGTTTCATAACTCGCTCAAAGCTCATTTTTTTGAGTTTTTTTGCAAGGGTTTTTAAATGATGTTCAAGAAGTACCGCAAAGCGGTAATTTCGGTGCAATTTTAGCCGTTGGCCTGATTTAACGGTTTTTTGTGCTGCGGGGGTAAGATTTCGATGCGCCCCAACCCATTCATCGCCTATCATTAGGTTCGCTACTGGGAACGAAGCAGCATTATGTATAGAGGTCTTAAGGTGTTGATGTAGTCATCGCTCCAAGGTGCACATTCGTACTGGTAGTCATCCAAGGAGAGCCAGCTCGCTGCGCGCAGTGAAGAGACATCGTGGCCCTTACGAAGGAGAACACAGTAGAGCGCATGATCCTGGAAAGGTTTAAGTTTTCCGTTACTCTTCTTGGCTAGAGCTTCCCAACGATCTGCACTGGTAGACTTGATGACTCCAAGCAAGTCATAGTACCGGTTAGTAATATGGAAGACCAGTTTGCCTTGAGGAGCCAGTTTCTGCTCGTAGAGAGAGAACGCCTCTTTTGTAAGCAAGTGTGTGGGAATGGCATCGCTGCTGAAGGCATCCACCATGATAATGTCATAGGAATGATCTGGGGCTTGCTCCAACTGAATACGGGCATCTCCCAGCACAGTTGTTACCTTAGCTTTACAGTCATCCAAGTAAGTAAATCGATCGCTTGCAATATCCTCGATATATGGATCCAATTCATAGAATGTGAGCGACTCTCCTTCATTGAAGTAAGTCGCGCATGCCCCGACACCCAAGCCGATAATAGCCACATTACGCGGTTCCATAGTTTCGCTAAATACATCTTTTAACGGACCTTCACCATGGTAATATGAGAGCGGATATTTCTGGGTATAAGGATGTATGATCTGGGCCCCGTGAACAGTTGAGCCGTGCGATAGGGTTCGCAGAATAGGAGCTTTTCCAGAAAAAAGAGGATCCTTTTCTGACCAGTTGGGAAATATTTGATACGGGTTTAAATGATGATCAACTACCTTGTAGATTCCATAGTAGTTGCGATATTGATGGATCACTTTATCCTCTTCATTTATTTTTTTTGTCCCTATTAGGAATGGCAGGGCTACAGCCAAGCTTGCTCCTAAACCTGATAAAATCGGTTGGCTTCTCAAGGAGCCCGGAAGATCTCCTTTTCTAAGGATTAGTATTGTTAAGGCAAAGACCCCTATAATAATGGGATATTCGGCCAAGCTATTAAATACAACGGGGGAGACTAGGCTTACCGCCATGCCGCCTATCCAGCCACCGAGGGCTATCGCCAGATAAAAAACTGTCAATTGGTCGCTAGACGGACGAAGCCGATGCAACTCACCATGCCCAATCATCGCTAAGGCAAAAAGGGCTACTAAATGCGCAACAAGTTCCCAAGGAGAGCCGAGTGAGGGAGAATAAAAGGAGCACAGCCCCCATATTGAAGCTGCAGGCCAAAAGGCGTGAAGCAAGGTTGGGGAAATCCATTGCCTCCGGCTGAAGGTGAATACATAGCTGAGCAGGTAGAGGACCAAGGGCAGGACCCAAACAAGAGGCACCGAGCCAAGCTCAAGGGTAATGGCATTAGACACGGCCAGCATGAATGCAGAAGGAAGAGCGCTTAGAAGGAGCCAGCTGACTAGGGTACTCGCCTTGATATCGCTTGAAGGAAGAACCGTTGAGCGCTCCTTCTCCCGAGTGTTGGCCGCCATTCGCCAGCAATACCAGGCAAGTACGACATAGGAAATATATCCTGCGTACCAAAGGTTACGCTGGACGCTTAGACCTAATAGAGGCTCGCAGAGGGCGATGTAAGCCAGAAGGGCCAACAGTGAGCCTGCGTTTGAACTGGCGTATAGAGTGTACGGGGAGCTGCCGCTGGTCTCGCTGCGGATGAACCATGACTGGGCGATCACGCTAGTCGTAGCCAGTATCCCAAAGGGTAGGGCTACGTGAAGGGTTAGCTGAAACATGAGGAACCAAACCGGATTTTCATCGCCAGGGGGCGTAATGCCGATCTGATTCACTAGTGGAAGCCACACTAGGGGAGTCGCCACGAGTGCCAGGTGCCACCCACCTAGACGCTTGGAAATGAGATGGCAATATACATAACCGAAAAATAAGATGCCCTGAAAAAAAGTTAGTGTTGTCGTCCATACATGGAAGGATCCCCCATATACGGGAAGAATTACCCTGGCGACCAAAGGTTCCATAGTGAAAAGGAGAAAGGCACCTAGGAACACGAAGCAATGAAGTTTTAAGCTGACGGACAGTCTCATAGAACGTATATAGTTTAAGAGTTACAAATATATTTTAGTTGAGAGTTTTTACCTAGGGGCTGAATTAGCTAAAAAGTTTAGGATAAGCATTTTACCCAATTTTTTCAAGTAGGTAAAACGCTTATCCTTTGAATTTCTTAGCGACAAGGCAGGCGTTTTACAGCCTTACAGGGGCCGGATGACGGAGATGTTTCGGTAATAGTCGAGCAGGGTTTCCAGGCTCCCGACACCACCGCCCATGCCGCTTTTTTTGACTCCGGCATACGGGACGCCGTGCACGACCACGTTGTGTGAGTTGATCCAGCCGTTTCCGGTCTCGAATTGAGAGGCCACCCGTTTGCATCGGGCGAGGTCGCTGGACCACACGCTGTTTGCCAGCCCGTAGTCGGTGTTGTTGGCCAGGCGGATACCTTCGCTTTCATCGTTGAACGACGCGAGATAGGCGACCGGCCCAAAGATTTCCTCGCGGGCGGCGACATTATCCAGTGAACCGGCGAGCAATGCCGGTTTGACATAATGCCCACCGGCACAGCCCTCGACCTGGACAGCGCCGCCCTCGAGCACGGTTTCCGCGCCGGCCGCCGTGCCTTTCTCCAGATAACCGAGCACTCGTTTATACTGAACTTCACTGACAACCGGACCCATTTGTGTGCCGTCGCCAAGGGGATGCCCGATCTGCACTGCCTTGAGTCGGTCCACGGCAGCATTTACGAAATCATCATAAATGGTTTTCTGCACCAGCCACCGTGTGGCGTCGCAACAAACCTGCCCGGCGTGGAAGGTTATGGCTTGGGCGAGTTTGTCGGCGGCTTCTGGGATGTCGACATCATCGAAGATGACGGCTGCTCCCTTGCCGCCTAGTTCAAGTTTTACCGGGATCAGGTTTTGGCCGCACTCTCTCGCCACCAAACGACCCACCTCAGGTGAGCCGGTGAAGGACATCCGGCAGAGATTGGGATTTTGAGAAAGCGCCGCGCCGGTTACCTCACCCACACCAGGAATGACGTTGATCACGCCGTCCGGGATACCGATTTCTTTTGCAAGATGCGCCATGTAAAGGGCGGAGAGTGGCGTGTCCTCGGCCGGTTTCACCACGCAGGTGTTGCCGGCGGCCATCGCGGGTCCAATGCCCCAGCCGCAAAGCAGAAATGGAAAGTTCCAGGGCACAATAAAGCCGCACGGACCCCAGGCATGTCGCACCACGGACGCCTCATGACCGGCTACCGGAATGGCGGTATCCAGGGAGAGTCCCTGTGCGAGGCCACAAAAATATCGGATGGTATCAATAAAGTTTTGCACATCATCAGCTGCCTGAGCCTCGATCTTGCCGGAGTCCAGCGCCTCAATTTGTGCGATGATGGATTTGCGTTGCTCCACGGCATCTGCAAGGCGCATGAGGTGAACACCGCGTTCGTTCACCGGCAGGCGCGCCCAGTCGGTTTCGTCGAATGCCTTTTGCGCGGCGGCAACAGCTCGTTCGACGTCATCCGGTTGCATGTTGGACACGGTGGCGAGTTTTTCCCCGGTTCCGGGGTCGCGGGTGTCGAAGGTATCCCCATTAGAGGCGGTCACCTCCTGGCCGCCGATCACGGCACCGTGAACTTTCTTGGAAAGGAAGGCTTGAACCTCGGGAAGCAGCGTTTTACCGATTTCGGTTTGAGTGGTCATAATGCTGAAAAATTTAAGTTGGAAGATGTTGTCGGAATGACCAGGCACGGTCAAGCAACCTGAAAAAGGTGCGTAAACGAGTGGGATTCGGCGTTGCGCTTGGGGGTGGATGAGGGGAGGGTTTGTTCGACCAATACAAGAAAGGAAGTTTTATGCGCAAAAAAGTGATCATCGGCGCGATGTTCGGCGGTGTGGTTTTGTTATTGTGGCAGTTTGCTGTCCATGAGCTGCTGGGGATTTACGACGACGCCTTCGTGAAACTGAAAGATCCGGCGGCCGTGGAGGCGGTCTTGAAGGAGAATCTCACTGGAAGTGGTATGTTCGTGATACCACATCCCGAACCGGGTGCTACGGATGCTGAAGCCAAGGTCATGGACAAGTGCGGGGCCTGCTGTGGCAGCGATGGTGCTGATGCCACCCCGGACGCCTGAAAGATGAGCTTGGCCAAGCGACAACTTAACGGCTTCACGCTGATTGAACTGCTGGTGGTGATCGCCATCATCGCGATCCTAGCCGGCATGCTGCTGCCGGCCCTGGCCAAGGCCAAGGCCAAGGCGACCGGCATCAGCTGCATGAACAACCTGCGGCAGATGAGTTTCTCGTGGACGATGTACACGGACGACAACGACGGCCAACTTGTGCCAAACGCTGTATTCCCCACGCGCAACCGGTCGTGGGTGCGAGGCTGGCTCAACTACGCGCAGTCGGTGCCGGACAACACCAACACGGCTTACCTCATGGAGAGCCACCTGTGGCCTTACCACCGGAGTCTCGGTGTGTGGAAGTGTCCCGCCGACATGAGCACGTCGCGACACGGAGGCAAGCAGTTGCCGCGTGTGCGTAGCATCTCGATGAACGGTTTCCTCAACCCCCCGGCGTTGCAGGGTTGGCAGGCCGGTTACCGGCCGATCCGCAAGCTCTCTGATGCCGCCGGCAAGTCATTGAGTAAGCTGTACGTGGTGCTCGACCAGCGGGAGGATCGCATCAATAACGGCTATTTCGCCGTGGACATGACCGGCTACAACCCCCGCAACCCGGGCTCGACGCGCTGGGTGGATTATCCGGCGAGCTACCATAACAACGCCGGTGGGGTAACGCTGGCCGACGGCCATGCGGTCATCAAAAAGTGGCTCGATCCGCGCACCTCCGTGCCGATCCGCAAGGGCGTCAACATCCCTATCTTCGTTCCCTCGCCGAGGAACGAGGATGTCCTCTGGCTGCAGGAACGCTCCGCCCCACCCAAGCGCCCCTGACGATAACCGCGTCTGGCCAAGCGCAGACGGGACTCGTTTGACGGAGCCAACTGTGGCTCAATCCCCTCCGACTACTTTTCCACGACGTGAAAATCGTTTCATTCATATGCCTCTTTGCCGGTGGCCTTGGCGTGGCCGCCGCTGAGCCCCCGCTGGAATTGGCCGGGGACGATGTCGTTGTGTTCCTCGGCGGCACGGACACGGTGCGCGCCCAGCGCAGCGGGCACTTGGAGACGCTGCTGACGTGGCGTTTCAAAAACAAGCCGCCCAAGTTCCGCGACTTGTCGTGGGAGGCCGACACGGTGTTTGCGCTGGGCACGGAGACGAATCGCTGGCGCAGTGGCGGCTATCGCGGCGTCAAGGGCCTGGGCAATCTCGAGGCGCAACTGGCTGGGTTGAAGGCGACGGTCGTGATCGTGCAACTTGGCAGGAACGAGGCGTTCGCCGGCGTCGAGGGCATCGAGTCGTTCGGCCAAGCGAGTGACAAGTTGTTCGGTCGCCTCACAGGAGATGGCCGCCGGTTGGTGGTGATCTCGCCAACGCCGTTCGAGGAGGCGATTAACGAAAATAATGGACACCTTGTGCCTGATTTGCGCGAGCGCAACACCGACCTCGCCCGTTACGTCGGCGTCCTGCGTTTGCAAGCGGAAAAACATGAGGCGTTGTTTGTCGATCTGTTTGCCGATGCCAAGGCGACGTTTACGCTTAGTGGCCAGCATGTTTCCGCAGACAATCAGGAAACGTTTGCTCTGCATCTGGCGTCAGCGCTGGGCGTTGTTCGAGCGAATGGGTTTGCCGGCGTGGAGGATCTGCGGACTGCGGTGCGGGAGAAGCATCGGCTGTGGTTCGACTATTGGCGTCCGGCCAACTGGAAGTGCCTGTTCGGCGACGACAACCGGCGCGTGTTCAGCATCGGCAGCCGGAAAAATATCCCGAGCATCCGCGACGAGCGTGACAAGCTCCCGGTGCTGATCGCCTCAGCAGAGGAGAACGTGGCCGCGGTGGCAAAGGGCTTGGCCAAGCCGAAGGTTGCGGCGCAGCCTGAGTTGCCCCCGCCGACTCCGGCAAGTTCTCCGGGGGACGAACTGAAAGCATTCAAGCCGGCGGAGGGATTTGCCGTGAATTTGTTCGCGTCGGAAAAACTCGGTGTGGCCAATCCTCTCACGATTCGCTGGGACGCAAAGGGCCGAATGTACGTTGCCTGCACCTGGTCGTATCCGCACCTGAAGCCGGGCGAGATTCCCAACGACAAAATCATCCAACTCACAGATACCGACGGCGACGGCCAGGCGGATCGCTCAACGGTGTTTGCCGACGGCCTCAACATCCCAACAGGGCTGGAGACCGCCGATGGTGGCGTGTATGTGGGACAGGCGACCGATTTGCTTTTCCTGAGGGATCTTGATGACGACGGCCATGCAGACGAGAGGCAAGTCCTGCTGAGCGGCTTTGGCACCGGCGACACGCATCAGGCGATCAACTCGTTTACGTGGAGCCCGGATGGCGAGCTGTTCTTCTGCCAGGGCGACGGCATCGAGTCACGGGTGGAAACACCGTGGGGGGTGTCGTCCCTCTATCAAGCCGGGGTGTATCGATTGCGACCGGGCCGACTGCAACTCCACGGATTGCTCGACGATTTCATGGGGCCGGGGAATCCGTGGGGTATTGTGTTTGACGACTGGGGCCAGTCTCTGGTCGTCGATGGCGCGGGTGGCATCTCTTATCTCACACCGGCATCGATTCCTGCGAAGCATCGATTGCGGCTCGACCGTATCGGTAATCCCGGGGGCTACTGTGGTGTGGAGATGATCAATGGCCGGCACATGCCGGAGTCGATGCGCGGCCAGTTTGTGCTGAACGATTACAAGTCGAACACCGTGCGCCGCTTCGCGCTGACGCCGGCCGGTTCCGGCTTCAAACTTGACTGGAAGGAGTCGGTGCTCAAGTCGAGCCACCGGAACTTTCGGCCGGTGGACATCCGCATCGGCCCGGACGGTGCGATCTATATCGCCGACTTTTACAACACGATCATCTGCCATCAGGACGACTACTTCCGCGACCCGACGCGCGACCTGCACCATGGCCGAATCTGGCGCCTGAGTGTCAAGGACAGTCCACTTGCACCCAAGCCGAAGATTGTTGGGGAATCCATTGACGAATTGCTGGAGCAACTGAAGTCGCCCGAGCGCTGGACGCGCCAGCAGGTCAAGTTTGAGTTGGGGAAACGCGATACGTCGGAGGTCGGCGAAGCGGCGGTGCGTTGGGCGCGTCGATTGAAAAACGACGACGAATTGTATGAACGGCATCAATTTGAGACACTGGCCCTTTGTGCGACCATCGAGTCGGTGCAACCTCAATTACTCCGGCGCGTATTGCGCGCTAAAGACCACCGCGCGCGAGCTTTCGCCGCACGCATCGTTGGCCGTTGGCAGGATCGCTTGTCCAAACCGGTTGAGTGGCTGGCAATGGCGGCAAACGATCCTCACCCGCAGGTGCGGCTCGAGGCGGTCTTGGCATGCGGCCAAACACCGTATCCCGGGGCGATCAAGGTTGCGGCGCTGGCGGTCATGAAGCACACACGCGACAAGTGGATCGACTATGCATTCACACAGGCGGTGCGTCATCAGGAACCGGTTTGGATGGCGGCACTGACCGCTGGCGATTTGGATTTTAAAGACAGCATCGGCGCACTGTCGGCCCTGCTTGAAAAAGGAGGCTCAAAAACAATGCTCTCCAAGCTGATGGACCTCGCAAAGTCGGATGAGATTGGCTTAGAGGGGCGCCGCGGGGTTTTAACCGGCATCGCCGGCATTGGTGGGGAGGGGGAATTACGGGCGATATTCGAGCCGGGCTTTCACCGCTCGGCGGAAAATCACGCCTTGGCGTTGGCTGCGCTGAACGCCGCCTCTGCCTCTCGCACAGTGAAGCCGGGAGGGGACCTGGCTGTTGTTCTCCGCTCGGCATTGCGAAGTGATCAAGCAGATTTAAGCGAGCAGGCGCTTGGCCTGATCGGCGAATGGCAGGTGGCGGATTTACACGACGACGTCGCTGCGTTGGTAGATGACAACCAGTCGGTAGGGGCGATCCGCCTGGCTGCGGTTCGGGCGCTTGGCCTGTTGGGCGGCGATGACACCAAGCGCTTGGCCAAGCTGATCGATTCCGGCGAAGCGACGGAGGAACTGAAACTGGCCGCGCTTGACAGCTTGAGCCGTGTTGACATGAGCGCGGCGGCGAGTCGCGGTGCGGCGTTGCTGGCGCTTGGCCAGGCGACAACCGGGGTGCTGTCGCCGTTTTTGAACCGCGAGGGTGGCGGCCCGGCGCTGACGGCAGCCTTGGCCCGGCGCAAACCCGGAGCGGCTCCGGCGGCGGTGGCCTTGGCCAAGCTCCAGTCGCTTGGCAGCAACGAAACGGGGTTGATGAATCTTTTGAGCCAGGTGGCCGGCATCGAAAACACCGTGCCGGCTTACAGCGCGGAGTTTGTCGCCGCGCTGGCCAAGGAGTCGGCGAAAGGCAATGCCGCGAACGGACGTCAAACGTTTCAGGCGGCCGGTTGCGCGGTGTGCCACAAAATCGGTTCGGCGACGAATAACGGCATTCCGTTTATCGGGCCGGAACTCGACACCATCGGCAACACGCTCAGCCCGGAGAGGATCATCGAGGAGGTGCTGTGGCCTGGGCGTCATGTGAAGGAGGGCTTCAGCCTGATGCAGGTCACCACTCGGTCGGGGACGATTCATCAGGGCTATGAGCAGCGGTCGCGCTCGAAGGATATTTTTCTTCGACCGCTCAGTCAGCCGGGGACGATTCAAATTCCGAACGATCAGATTCGTTCACAGGCTCAGATTGGCAGCGCCATGCCGGCTGGGCTCACTGCGGGCTTGAAGCGCGGACAATTGCGCGATTTGATTCTCTTTCTCGCTGAGCAGGTCCGTAACTGATTTTGTGACAAAAAAAAACATTAGCCTGATTTGCATGACACTGGCGTTGTTAAGTGCCAACGCTGCCAAGCCGAACTTCGTCGTTATCATGGCGGACGACATGGGTTACAACGCGACAAGCGCGTACGGTGGCTGGCTCAAGACGCCGCACCTCGACCGCATGGCGCGCGAGGGGATGCGATTCACCGACTACCACTCGAGTGGCGTGGTGTGCAGTCCGACCCGCGCCGGGTTGCTCACGGGCCGCTACCAGGAACGCGCCGGCGTGCCCGGAGTCATCAACGCCGATCCCAAGGTGCCGGATCACCATCGCGGACTGTGGCCGAGTGAGCACACGTTCCCGGAGCTGCTGACGCAGGCAGGCTACACCTCGGCCATTTTTGGCAAGTGGCATCTTGGTTACCGTAAAAAATTCAATCCGATGCACCACGGCTTCAACGAGTTTCGCGGGTTTGTCAGCGGCAACATCGACTACATTTCGCACTACGACCGTATGGAGGTGTACGACTGGTGGGACGGCTTGAAGCCGGTCGAGGAGGAGGGCTACTCGACGCACCTGGTCACGCGGCACGCGCTGCGGTTTATTGACGAAAACAAGTCGAGGCCGTTCTGCCTGTACGTGGCGCACGAGGCGGTGCACTCGCCGTTTCAGGGGCCGGCCAGCCCGATTCAGCGCGGCCCGAAAAAGAACCGCAGGTAAAAAGAAAACCCCGGTCGAGGATGCCTACGTGCAGATGATGACCGCGATGGACGAATGCGTTGGCCAGGTGCTCGACAAGTTGATCGAGTTGAAGCTCGAGAAAAATACGCTTGTGATTTTCTGCTCCGACAATGGCCATGCCTACATGGGTGGCCCGAAAGGTTACCGGTTTCCGTTGCGCGGCAAAAAGGGAACCGTGTGGGAGGGCGGCCATCGCGTGCCGGGCATCGCCTGGTGGCCGGGTCGGATCAAACCGGGTCAGGTGAGCGACGAGATGGTCATCTCGCTGGATCTCATGGCGACGATGCTCGATTTTGCCGGGGCCAAACCGCCCAAGGGGCGCGCGCTTGACGGCGTGAGCCTGCGGCCGGTGTTGCTCGGGGGCGGCTCGCTTGGCCAACGGCAGTTTTTTTGGAAAGGCCAGGCGATGCGGGATGGGCAATGGAAATACGTGGCAAGCCCGAAGGGCGGGGGATTGTTCAACCTGAGGACGATCTCGCTGAGTCGATGAACTTGGCCAAGCGGCATCCCGCGCGGGCCAGGCGCATGGCGGCCGCGATCGAGGCGTGGAAGCGTGATGTTGCCAACGGTGCCACGCCGCAACCGGACTACGACACCGCAAGCCTCAACAAATGATACTGGCCGCGCTGAGAACCCCGGACATCGTCGTCCTCTTCGTTTACTTCGCGCTGTTGATCGGCGCCGGTTTTTATTTCCGCAAAGGCAGCGGCACAGTCGAGGGATTCACCGTGGCCAACCGCTCGCTGCCGGGTTGGGTGGTGGGCCTCTCGGTGTTTGGCACGTACCTGAGCAGCAACACCTTCATCGGCGTGCCGGGCAAGGCGTATGGCTCTAACTGGAACGGCTTCGTTTTCAGCCTCTCGCTGCCGATCGCGGCGTTCATCGCGGTGAAGTGGTTTGTGCCGTTTTACCGCCAACACGCCGGTTTGTCGGCTTACGAGCATTTGGAGACACGCTTCGGCGCGTGGGCGCGGGTGTACGCGGTTGTTTGTTATTTGCTGACGCAGGTTTCGCGTGTGGGGACAATTATGTTCGGCGTGGCGGTGGGGCTGCACGCGCTGACCGGTTGGGACATCACGACGATCATCGTCGCCTCTGGCTTTGCCGTGACGCTGTACACGCTGATGGGCGGGATTGAGGCGGTGATCTGGACGGACGCCATCCAGAGTGTTGTTCTCACCGTGGGCGCGGCCGTGGTGGTGGTGCTGGTGTTGACCGGCATGCCGGAAGGGGCGGGACAGGCGATCCGCTTGGCTGATGACGCCGGGAAGTTCAGTCTGGGCGACTTCGGGCCAAGTCTCGCAACGTCCACGTTCTGGGTCATGCTCGTGTACGGCATCGTGATGAACCTCACCAACTTCGGCATCGACCAGAATTTTGTGCAGCGCTATCACGCCGCCGAGTCGGACAAGGCGGCCGGTCGCTCGGTGTGGTTTGGCTCGCTGGTGTACATCCCGGTGGCGCTGATGTTTTTTTTCATAGGGTCGATCCTGTTTTCCTACGGAGAGGCGAACCCCGAATTTTTGGCTGAGGTGAAACTAGAAATGGTCGCCGTCGACTCGCCCGGCTTGGCCAAGGGCTCAGCCGAGGCCATGCGCTTGGCCGGCGAACTGCAGCCAAGCGACTACGGCGACAAGGTGCTGCCGCATTTCATCGCGAATAAAATCCCGGCCGGTCTGGCCGGGTTGTTGATAGCTGCGCTGTTCGCCGCTGCGATGAGTAGCATCGACACAAGTTTGAATAGTTCCGCGACGATTGCGCTGCAGGATTTTTACCGGCGCTGGGTCAGGCCGGATGCCGACGAGGCGCAGAGTCTGCGATTTCTCCGGGTGATGACGGTCATATGGGGGGGCATCGGCACCGGGGTCGCGTTGGCGATGATGGGCGTGGAGAGCATTCTCGATGCGTGGTGGAAGCTCAGCGGGGTGTTCGCCGGAGGCATGCTGGGGCTGTTCCTGCTGGGGTTCATCAGTAGAAGGGCCAACAACGTCGGGGCCGCCACTGGCGCGACGGTGGGTTTGCTGGTGATCCTTTGGTTGACATTTTCGACCGGGTTGACCGGTGACCTTGCATGGCTGCAGAGTCCGTTCCACGCGCACATGATTTCGGTCATCGGCACGCTGTCTATCTTCCTCATCGGCCTGGGGGCCTCGCAGGTTTTCGGCCGCAAGAGCGATTAAACTCGCCACCGGCGCTGGCTCCCAGCAGACTTGTTTTTTTTGAGTCATGGCTGATTTTCCAAACGAAATACGAATCAACCCCGCTATCATCAACAAAGTGATTTTCGGCGGGGTGGTGGTGCTGCTGGTGGGCATCGGGGCGATGGGCAGTTTTTACAAGGTCGATCCCCGCGAGGAGGCCATCGTGCTGCGTCTGGGGGAGTTCAGTGGCTCCCCCATCACTGAACAGGGTCTGCACTTCAAGCTGCCGTTTGGCATTGACCGGGTGACGAACGTCGAGGTTACCACGGTGCGCAAGTTGGAATTCGGGTTTGCCACGCAAACCCCGGCCCCCCGTACTCGGTACGCCAACCGGAGCCAGGGCCAAGCCGAGACTTCGCTTATCGTCTCCGGCGACCTCAACATCGCCGACGTCGAGTGGTCCACTCAGTACATGGTTTCAAACGCATATAATTATCTCTTCAAAGTGCGCGGCGCGGAAGAGACATTTCGCGCGATGAACGAGGCGGTCATGCGCGAGGTCATCGGCGATCGCACGATCAACGAGGTGCTCACATCCGGGCGCAGCGAGATTCAGCAGGAAGTGAAAGAGAAGTTGCAGGAGTTGGCGAATCAGTATGAGTTGGGCATCAATCTCGACAAGGTGATTTTGCAGGACGTCAACCCACCGGAGGCCGTCAAGGCGTCGTGGAACGATGTCAATGAGGCACAGCAGGAATACTCGGCAACTATCAACATAGCCCAGTCGAAGTACAACCAGGTTGTCCCCAAGGCGGACGGTGAAGCCGAGAGAACGGTCGAGGAGGCCGAGGGCTACGCGGTGCAGCGGGTCAATGAAGCGAAGGGCGACGCCGATCTATTTAAGCAGGTTTTCAGCGCCTACCAAAAAGCACCCGAGGTCACCCGGACACGGATTTATCTTGAGACGCTGAACGAGGTGCTTGCCACCGGGCCCCGGAAAATTATTATGGATACTGAGGCCAAGGGCTTGCTGCCACTGCTCAACCTGAACAAGGAGGGCAAACAATGATCAAGCAACTTACATCAGTTTTCGCTGGGATTCTGCTTTTCATCGTAATCAGCACGTTTTTCTCGTCCGTGTACATCGTCGATGAAACGCAGCAGGTTTTTGAGACGAGGTTTGGTAAGATTATTGGGGACACTATTAACGGCCCCGGCAAGAAAGAAGCCGGCCTTAAATTTCGGGTGCCATTCATCACCAAAGTGCACGCGTTCGAGAAGCGCTACCTCGAGTGGGACGGAGCTCCCAACCAGGTGACGACCAAGGACAAACTGTTCATCTTCATCGATACCTACGCGCGGTGGCGTATTGTGGATGCCCAGTTGTTCTTCGAGAAAGTCCGCAACGAGACAGGCGCCCAGGCGCGACTGGACGATATTCTTGATGGCGAGGCCCGGATTGTTGTCGCCGGGAACGATCTCGTCGAGGTCATCCGCTCGCGGCAACGCGAGGCCGTAGTCGATGAGACCGAGGTGCTCGATGACGAATCCCAGTTGAAGCCGTTTGAGCAGGGCCGCTCCGCGCTGGCGAAGCAGGTGCTCGACAATGCCGGGCCAAACCTCAAGAAGGAGTTTGGCATCGAGTTGCTCGACTTTCGGTTCAAGCGGATCAATTACTCCCAGGAAGTCCGGGTGAAAATCTTTGAACGCATGATTAGCGAGCGCGCCCGCATCGCCTCCAAGTTTCGTTCGGAGGGCATCGGCGAGGCCGCCAAAATCGAGGGGGCGCAGGAGCGTGAGCTCAAGCGGATCACCTCCGAAGCCTACCTGAAGCAACAACAAATCAAGGGCAAAGCCGACGCTAAGGCAGTGGATGTTTACGCCGAAGCCTTCAATCAAAGCCCCGAGTCCCGCGAGTTTTACGAGTTCCTCAAAACGATGGAGACTTACAAAAATACATTGTCAACAAACGTGACCATGATCCTCTCCACCGATTCCGATTTCCTGAAGTACATTAAACAATCCGCGCCGAAAAAAGAGTAAGCCAAGCGGCTACTTGAGCGACTGCATATAGTCGAGCAGGCTGGCCATTTCCTTGACAGTCAAGCCGGCGGCCAGGCCCTCCGGCATCATCGACGTGGTGCGCGTGCCGCTCTTGGCCACGTCCGAGCGTTTGACGCGTTGCACGATTCCAGCGATGTTGCGCAGATCGGCGACGCCATCCTTTTCTCCGGTCACAAAACCTTCCACTTTTGTACCGTTTTTCAACTCGAACCACTGCGTCTGGAATCCCTGTGACACCACGGCGCTTGGCTTGAGGATGGATTGGATCAACTCGGCCCGCTTCCATTTTTTGCCGGCGTCGCCAAGGTAGGGGCCTTTCTGCGGTTGATCCTGCGAGGTGGTGTGGCAGGCAATGCAGGCCTGTCGGGTAAATAACTGGCTGCCAAGTGTGGCATTACCTTTGGTCTTCAACAGCAATGCGGTGGCTTCGTTGTGGCCGAGTTGGACAATGCGCCGCTTGTCGTCGTCACCCATTGCCGGGGCGGCGTTCAGCTTGTCCAATGTGGCCTTTGCAACCTTGGCCAAGGTGGCGTCTTTCGACTTGGCAGCGGTTGTCACCAATTCTCGATGGCCGGTTGAGCCGGAGTCGCCGATGGCGTTTAATAACTCGGCGTTCTTGGCTCCGCGACGGATGATGTTGCCCATCATCCCACGAAGGTAATCGTTGGCCAACGGCGACTGCTCGAGTTGCAGCGCGATCCGGTACGTGACGACCTTGGCTGCGCCTTTTTGTTTGCGCGCAGCATCGCGCAACACCTTCGGACGGCTAAGATGGCTCGGTTCGTAAATGAACTCCCGCACAGTTGGAGCGAAACTTTTTTGATCGGCACTGTGCTTTTGCCATTCGCTGATGATGGCCAACTGTGTGTTGAATGCCTCGTTGCCTGTGATCCGGCCAAGCGCATTGAACGACTCGGAGCGAACCTTCGTTTCGCGATCACGATCGAGCGCCGCCTTGCGTAGTGGTTCAATGGCGATGGTGCCAAGCGAGGCCGAGGCAATGAACGCCAGCGCCTCGTCAATCCTGGTATCGATGCCCAGCGCGGCTGGGTCGATGCGATTGAACTTCAAACTGGCAATAACCTGCGGCTTGTAGCTGATATCGAGCTGGTCGAATCCGGTCTTGATCGCCGCGCGGATGCGAGGAGAAGCCTCCCATTCAACCGGCTCAAAGTAGGGGCCACGGTCGTCAGGACGGGTGGACCACCACTTCTTCCCGTCCCAACGCTTGTCGATGTAATAAAGCCGACAGAGGGCGGTGAGAATTTCCGTATTCAGCGACGGGTTTTCTGAATCCTGCAGTTTTTGAATCAGGCCGTCGACCGCTTTGGCGATGTGCATTTCCTGCAGCGCGGCCAGGGCGGCCTGCCGGGTTTGTTCGTTGGAGATGCCGTCGAGGCAGATTTGCGCCGCATCGGTTTCCACGAGTGCCTTACGGGCGATGTGCGGGATGATCTTGTTGTTCGAGTAAACTCGATTCTTCGGCGAGTTGTCAATCGGTTCCGCCGCAATGTTGAGCAGGGATTTGTGTGGGTTCCCCAGTCTGGCCAGGCCAATTACGGCCTGCAATCGGACACGCGGATTCTTGTCGCGCAGCGCTTTCACAAACAGGGCGGAATTCACGCCACCGGTTTGGCGTTTGCGATCGGCGAGGGCTCTATACGCCCATTCGCGAATGGTTTCGTCGAGCGTCAACCGGGCGATCGTCTTACTTACGGATTCGCCGGCCAGTTGCTTGAGCGTGAACAGCGCGGCGATGCGTCCATGCAGGTGGATCGACTTGTCGGCGGCGAGCCTGGCCAAGCCGTCGATATGCCCGCCAGCACTGCGTTTGAGAATCTCACGCTGAGTGTTGATCCGGCATACGGCGCTGTCGGAAACGATGTGTCTGAGTAGGTCGGCGTCGGACGCTTTGGCCAAGTCGGGAAACTTGGCCGCCGTTTTTCCGGGAAAGGTGATCAGCGAAACGCTGCCGACGTCCGGCCGGCTGAAACGGTAGCCGCCGTTTTTCCAGTCGGTGACGTACATCCTCGAGTTGCCATCAGCGTCCATGTCGATGGCCTTGATTTTGTAAAAGCTGTCCTGCGTGACGTTGAAGGTGCCTTCGTGCGGCGTGAGGCGGTGCACGTACACGTGTTGCGTGGTGAAGTCGCACGTGTAGAGCGCGTCTGTGAACGCCTCCGGAAAGCCGGGTTCGTCCAGCCAATAGCCGCCCGTGCCGGAGCCGCCTCCGTAGTCGGCCAGCGGCGGCATGTGTTCTGAAGAAAAATTCTTATAGAGGCGGGGATAGCCGTGGTTACCCAGCGAGACGAAGTGGTGAAGGCGAGTGTTCCAGCCCTTGCCATCGTTGGTGTTGTCGCGTGAAAAAATGTCGAGCTTCGGGCTGACGGCGACGTCGTAAATGTTGCGGGCGTAGAGTGCGTAGTTTTCCAATTCAGTGCCGTCGGGTCGCACGCGGATCACACCGCCGCCCCGCAGATGAAGCGTGCTGCCATCGCGGCCCTTGGCCTCGACGTAGCCGTAGTCGCCGATAGCCAAATACAGCCACCCGTCGATTCCCATGCGTACGCCGTTGGAGGTGTGATCCGCGCCGCGGAAGCTGAGATCGAAGCCCATGCCGGTGACGAGTTGCACCTTCTCGTCGGCGATTCCATCGTTGTCTTTGTCCCGGAACGCCGAGAGAAACGGCGGATTGACCACATACAGTGTGTCGCCGACAAAGCAGCTAGAGCGCGGGCTGTCGATGTCCGGCACGTAGTCGGTGAACTTGTCCGCCACACCATCGCCGTCAGTGTCGACGCACTTGACGATCTTGCCGCGGTTGGCCTTTTGATCGAGCGAACTGTTCAGATCCACGCTGACATAAACCTCACCGTTGCCGCTGGCGGCAACTCCGGTGGGGTAGGTGATCTGTGGCGGCTTGGCGAAAGTGACGACCTTGAAGCCTTCCTGTACGGCGTGGGCGGCTTGACTCAGGCAGAGCATGGGCAGTAGCAAAATAATGGATAGGATTTTCCTCATTGTAAAAAAGCGAAGTGATCATTCACGCTTGGGTGGGTGCAGGCAATCAGTTTCAGCTTCGTCAAGCGCCCGTTTCAGACGCAACTTTGGTCGATTAGCGTTGTTTCATTGCATCGTTCGGTGGCGGTGTTTATTTTAAATCGCGTTTGATGAACTTGCAGCGGCTGTTTTTAATTTCGATCTTGGTAAACTTGGTTTGCCTCGCCGGACTGTTTTGGATGGTTGCCGACAGGCAGCAGCCACCGGCCCAGCTTGGCACGCCGGTGTCGGCGGCCGCATCGGCAACCGTAGGCCGAGCGCCTGCCCAGGCGGCCCCGGTCGAGCGGATCGTGCGCGAAGTCGAGACGTTTCACTGGAGCCAAATCGAAGCGGACGACTACCAGACTTACGCTGAGAACCTGCGCCGGATCGGCTGTCCGGAAGAGACCATTCGCGACCTTGTGAAACAGGATCTCGACAAACTCTACGACCAGCGTAAGGCCGACATCCTGTCCAAAGCCCCCGCACGCAAAGAATTCTGGAAGAGTGGCAACCCCAGTTCCATTGGCAAGCCAAGCGCATCGGCCAGCTCGCAAATGGCCCAGCTTGACCGTGAGAAAAACGATGTGCTGGGCGACCTGTTCGGAGCTCGGGGTGTAGCTGCCATCAACCGGCCCGGTCCGCTTGCCCGCGCCCGCTCGGAGGCCAAGAGCGGCTATGCGATGGATTTTATTCCCGAGGAAACAAAGGCGGAGCTGAACACCCTCGAGCAAGAATTCGGGAGTGAGTTGCTGAAGAAGATGGCACAGGGCGCGACCGACGCGCAGGATATGGCCGAGATTCGAGGACTGAGAACCGAGCGCGACGATCGCATCGCCAACATGCTGACACCTGATCAGAAAAAGGAGTACGACTTGCGCAAGTCACCCACAGCGGCAAACATGCGTTTGCAGATGGATGGGTTCGATCCGTCGGAGGATGAGTTTCGCGAAATCTTTGCGGCGCGCAAAGATTTCGATGACCAGCACGGTGTCGTACCCGGATCGAGTGTTTCTGCTGGTGACATGGAGGGTCGCCAATTCGCGGAGCAGGAGATGAATAACCAGATCCGAACCTCGCTTGGCGATGACCGTTATCAGGATTATCTGCGCCAAACCGACTACGACTACAAGTCGATCTCCAAGATTACTGAGCGTCAGGGGCTGGGTGAAAATATTTCAGCGCAGGTGTACGAGATGAAGGGTGGCGCCGAGGAACTCGCCAGGGAGATCCGGATGAACACCGGCTTGCCCATCGAGGAGCGGCAGATGCAGTTGGGACAGATTCGAACCGAAACCTCCCGCAGCATCGAGTCGCTGATTGGTGGGCAGGGAGCGGTTGCATTGCAAGGCCAGGCCGGCGGCCGGAACTGGCTCAACAACCTCGGCCGCGTCAACCCGCTTCCCATCGTCAAGCCGACCTTCCAGGTCATCACCAGTGGTGCTGGCCCGTAAGTTCGCCAATCGCTTTAACGGTTCTCGATAAAATAATCGATCGTCAGGGCGATGTCTTTTGCAATCTGACGAAGTAAAAACGGGGCGAATATCGCGGCCCCTGTGATCCAGCACGGTTGTTTGTCTGCCAGCTGCGTGGTGAAACTGAGAGAGGAATTCTCATTGGCGAACTTGAGAAAACCCAAGATTGTTCAATATCCGCATCACCTCTCGTGGCTTCAGGATGGGGGTGCGGGATATTTTACGTTACAGGTTTACTGTTTGTGTGTTCATAAATTCGGCGTCCAGTTGAGGTTCACCATCCTCCAGCAGCATCGCAATCACTTCTTGAAGATTGCTTTGCAGTTCATCAAGGGTTTCGCCTTGTGTGCACACTGGGAAATCGTGGCATGTATCCAAAAAAAAGGTCGGTCTCCTGACATTTCTCAACAACAGCGGTGAATGCTGGCATGTCGTCAGGTTATAAAACGAGATGGCAAAGGCAATTATGAGTTTTGCGGCGGCACAACCAGCTTCAACGTCCTCGGCAATAGCTCGACCGTTGCCGGGGTGGTACCGATGATGTCGCCGTCGGCCTGGAGTTCGGCCGTTGGTACGGCATCGATCTCGAGGCGTTTTCCCGTGAAATAGTCGACGCGCTTGTCCTCGACGTAGCGGCCGCTGAGGATGCTGGGGAATCGCCGCACAATCTGCAGCCGGCCTAGCGCGTCCACGAGGCTGATGTTCAGCAGGCCGTCGTCCGGCCGTGCGCCGGGGGAGATGCGCATCACGCCTCCTGCGGCAAACTCGGTGTTGCCCGCGCAAACCTGAAACATTCGTCCCGCCGTTTCGCCGCCGTCCCACTTCACCGAAAACTCCGGCGCTCGAAAGCTCGCCAGCGCGCGGAACAGACCAACCGAGTAACTGAAGCGCCGCCCAAAAATTCGCTTCACACGCGGCCCGGTTTTACGGATCACCTCAGCGGCGAAACCGGCTGCGACAAAGAGCAGTGCATGTCGCGTGACCGATTTCCCGCCCTGCATTAACTGCACGCGGATCACATCGAGCGTCCGGGTGCTACCCTTGGCCAGGGCGTCAATGGCCGATTCAAAATGGGCCAAGCCGTAGGTCAGGGCGACGTCGTTGCCGGTGCCGACCGGCAGCGTGGCTAAGGTCGGGCGCTCGCCCGGTTCGACGGCCATGAGGCCGTTTGCCACCTCGTTGACCGTGCCGTCGCCTCCCAGCGCTGCAATGATTTCAAAATCAGGGGCGTTCGATTTGGCCAAGCGCGTGGCGTGGCCGGCGGATTTGGTGAGCACAGCGGTCGCCTCATGGCCAAGAGAAGTCAGGTGCTCCTTGGCTTGGGCCAGACGCCGCTCTCCCTGGTGTTGCCCGGACGCCGGGTTGGCGATGAGCAGAATGCGCTTGGCAGCCATGGTCGGAGCTCAACTCACCTTGCCGACCCAGTCGCGAGCAACAGCCTTCAAGTCGCCGTGGCCGTTGGTCTGCGCGCTGTCAGGCGCAAAGTGGATTTGCTCGAGTTGATGAATGGTGACTCTAAATGATGGCACTCCCGAGAGGATTCGAACCTCTGACCTAGTGTTTAGGAAACACCCGCTCTATCCAACTGAGCTACGGGAGCACATGGGCGGCGACTTGCCGCTTGGCCAAACGTAGGTTGCCGCACTTTCACCGTCAAGATTGCGGGCGTCTTATCCGGCCAAGCCTTGGAGCAGGTGGCCGATCCCGAATGCAGCCAGGGCAGCTATCCCTCCGATGAGCATCATCTCGATGCCGGACCTGACCCAGGGGCGACCGGTAAAGCGGGCCTTGAGGCTGCCCAGGGCGAACAGGGTCAGGGCGGTCAGGGCGCAGGCCCATTGGAACCCGAAATCTTTCCCGAAGTTTCCAAGGTAGCCGGTCACGTAACTGAGCAGCGGTACGACCCCAAACAGCACGAAGGAGAGGAAGGTAGCCAGGGCGTTACCAAGCGGCGATTGGTCGGATTTGAACAGGCCAAGCTCCTCGACCATCATCACGTCCACCATCGTGTCCCGATCCTTTGCGAGGATATCGACAATCTGTTTCGCATCCTTCTCGGCAAATCCCTTTCCGAGGTACAGTTCCACCAACTCGCGTTTTTCGCCGTCGAGGTGATTGTCGAACTCCCACTCTTCCCGGTCGCGTTCGGCCTGATAAAACTCATCTTCCGCCTTGGTGCTGAGGAAGTCACCAAACGCCATTGCAAGTCCGTCGGCGATCAGGTTGGCAAACCCCAAAATCAGGACGACGCCCCCCGGCAGCGCGGCCCCGGCCACGCCTGCGACGACGGCAAACGTGGTGATGATTCCGTCGAGTCCGCCGTAAACGATGCTCTTGATGTATTTACCACTGTCGCCGCTGTGAGGCTCGTGGCCTGCGTCGTGAGAGCTCCGGAGTGAGTCAATATCCTGCTTGCGATAGGCCTCCCGGGCCTTGTCGATATTTCGTGTCAACATCCTGCCACCAGCGTAACTTGGCCCAAACGTGCCGGCAAGCACCTCTGCTTGGCAATGTGGGTGTAGCTGTAGGCTTGCAGGCTGTGGGTGTAGGAGTAGATTGCAGGTGAGTTTTGCAATGAAAAAAGTTTGGATAGCCATTACAGCAGTTGTGATTATCGCAGGGATTGCCCTGTTGTTTTGGGGAGGCGAACCGGCGGCCACTTTGCCGGCGCAGGAAGAAGGCAGCAGCCCCGGCGACCGGATCGGCAGCGGCATCCGCTAACGCTTGACCAAGCGGCATTTCTGTTTCTATTTACCCCTACTTCACCTCCAGCCATTGGCTGGCGCTGTGGCTGTTGAACTCCGGGGCGTACATGCTTTGGATATTCGCGATGCCGGATTGGTAGCGGCCTCGATGGAACACTTTCACTGGATACTCGAACACGTACGTGCCTTTGGGCAGGTAGTCGATGAAGAAATGACTTGAGGCGTCGCGGGTTGATTCGTAGTAGGCCAAGCCGTCCCGGTACCGGTGGCCGGACAGCACGTTCACCGGTTCCGTGCCGCTGCCCCGCTGGTCGTTCATGTGGACGAATTCCATGTCGCGGTTGGTTCTCAAAACCAGCCGTACGACCAGCTCGTCGCCCGGTTCGAGATCGCTCCCGATTGGCTTGAGCACCTGGCCGGACTTCGTGTTTTCGCGGACGTAAATCTCCTTGGACAAGTTCAGTGGCGTGGCCTCGTGCGGCGTCACCTTGGCCAAGTCCTCGAGGTACTGCCAATACACGCTTCCCCAAGCAACTCCGGCGTCGTGCTTGGTCATTTCCACCTGACCAAGCGCGGATTTAATGTCGCCGCGATCGAACTTGTGTTGGTAAAATCCGGTGCCGGCTTCGACGTTTTCCGGCTTCACCGTCTCGCCGCCAAGAGACACCTCAACGAGCTTTGTAGAGGCGAGTAGGTTGTCGCCGCCGAGCAGGATCGAGTACACGGCGTCGGCGGTGGCCTTGGTGGTTTTCCATGCCTGCGTCTGCTTTTGCTTGATGAGCCAGATTTGGCACTCGCGAACGGCGTCCTTGTCGGCGGTGATCTCGTTGAACGCCTCTATCATCATTGCCTGCGTCTCAATTGGCGCGCGGTACCACCACCACGAATGCTCGGTGTCGCGCCAGAACATCCCCAACTCCTCGTTGGTCACGCTGTGCTCGAGTATCGACTTGATCACATCGCCCGGCACTTGCCTATCGCCCAGTCGGTGCAGTGCGATCGCGACGTGCGCCTGAGACTGGCGGCTGCCGACCTTCAGCCAATGCTTCTGCGCCTGGCCGACGAAGTAATCGAACGCGGTTTTGTGTGCCTGGCCAACGGGCCGGTCCTTCAGGTAAAAACTGCGGCAGTACAGGTAGAGCGCAATGGTTGAACTGAGATGGTTGCCGTCGAGTGTCTTGTTCTCGACGATGCGGTCGTAGCGTTTTTTGATCCAGCCGTCGAGCCGTCCAAGTGCCTTGACCGCCTGGGTGACCGGCACGCCCTCGACACCGAGATGGCGCAGTCGAGCGAAGCCGGTCGTGACGTACAGCGTGATGTAGTCGTTGCTCCGGCCGCCCGGCATCCACGGCCAGCCGCCGTCGGCGTTTTGAGCACGGGCAAGCTGATCAAGCAGTCGCTTGGTCTCAGAGTCGAGTCGGTTTTTATCGAACAAAATGCCAACGTTGCGGCGCGCCTGGCTTTCGTTTTTGGCTTCGCGGACCCACGGCGTCTCGAGCAGCAACAGGCTTTTGAGCTCCTCGTTTTTCTCGAGCGGACTGTCGAGTGCGTCGGTGCCTTTCCAGAGATCAAACACGCGGCGTATGCGCGGGTCGGACTTGGCGATATGACGGGCAAGCGTGTTGGCGTAAAGCCGGTTGAACGTCTGCTCGGTGCACTCGTGCGGGTACTCCATCAGATAGGGTAGGGCGAGCACCGCGTACCAAGCGGGATTGGACGCTACCTGCACAGTAAGCGACTGGTGGCGTAGTGTGTCCGACTCGCCGGACGCGATCAATTTGTCGAAGCGGAATTTCTTCGTGCCCTTGTCGCGAATCGGCAGCGGCAGCGACTCGGTGACGAGGATGTGCCGCGATAGCACCGGCAGATAATTTTCCTCGCCATCCCCTTGGTCGCCTGCCGAGGCGGTCACTTGGTACACCAGCGTCGGTGCGCCGTCCGGCACGGTGAGCCGCCATGAGAAACTCCGCGACTCGCCGGCGGGGATGGCAAACTTCTGTTCGGGTGACGTGTTGCCGAGCAGCGCGTTGGCGGATGCCTCGGTTTCGGCGTTTTGCAGGTTAAGTTTCACGCTGCCGACGCGCTTGGTTTCGCCTGTGTTGATGACGCGTGTGGTGAACTCCAGCGCATCGCCTTCGCGGAGGAACCGTGGCGGGTTTGGTCGCACCATCAGGTCCAGCGACGTCACCGCCTTGCCGTCCAGATAGCCGGAGCGGGTCTTGGCATCGTGCGCAAATGCCATCAGTTTCCACTCGGTGAGCGCCTCAGGCATGGTGAAGCTCAATTTCACCTCGCCGGCTTCACTTGAGATCAGGTGCGGAAAAAAGAAGGCAGTCTCGTTGAGGTTTTTACGGATAGGCACAACAGTTGAATCAGGCTTTGGGATGCCAACTGGGGAATTATCCACTTTTGCCAATGCTCCAGCACCATCTTCAAGCGCTCCAAAAGAAGCTTTCTTCTGGACTTGAACAGCGGACTTCATTGCAGAATCGGCTTCAGCAACCGGGCTGCCAGGGGCGCTGAAGAAGGCATTACTCCGATTCATTTCCATTCCCAATCGACCACCTCTGGCACGTATTCGATTGGAGTACCACCGAGTGATCTCGGCGGGGAATGCCCGGTAGAGATACGATGGTATGTTGACTGTTTTGCGCCCCCAACTGCCTAGCAGACCGCCGAGGCTGTGGCCGTTGTTGGCAAAAGTGGAATGGGCGCTCGAGTAGTCGTGGCGGTAGATACCGAACTGCCGTTGCCAATGGTGTGGCGCGAAGGCGTCGAGCGAGGCGTCGTACAGCGTAGCTACCATTTCGGCGACCGCCTTCTCGGCATCGGGGCCGGTGATGGTCGCCGTCCACGTTTCCTCCTGTCCCGGGCGGAGCTTGGAGACGAAGCGCTCCCACTTCACGTTGAGCTTCATGTTCGACCACGGCACGGTGACATGATGCGTACGTTGCAGCATCCGGTTCTCGCGAACCTGCGTCACGTGAACACTAAACCCGCCACGCATTTCCCCGGTCACCGGCACCTCGAGCAGTCGCTGCGTGCGGCCAGGCGCGGTCCAGAATCGTTGCGTGATTTTGTGCCGATGCTCGACCTCGACGAAGGCGCGGCCCGTGTCGTAGCCGGTTCCCCAAAGCAGCCGAAACGTCTCGCCCGGCTCGAGGCTGTTTTGCTCGGCTGCCACCAACTGCGGCAGGCGAATGGCCAAGCGCTTGGCCGCCGGGTCGAGTACTTGCAGCGAGTGGATCGCCTTAACCTTTTTGCCCAGACGATCTTTTGTCTCGAACACCGCGCGGTACACCCCAACCGCCAGCTTGGCCTCGGCCTTGGCCTTACCCTTGGCGTCTGTCTCGATGTCGTGCGTGGACACCGCCTGGCCAAGCGGCCACGTCTCCGGGTTGGTGCCATCTAGCTTCGGCTTGACTGCCCTTGACGAAGTGGAGGCGCCGACCAGTCTCGCCCGCTTGACTGTCTCCGGTTGCTCGACCAAGTGAATGGTTAACTTGCCCTTGGCCGACTCCGGTGCGCCGGCGAGTGACTGTGTTGTGATACTGAACTCCACCGGCTTGGCCACCTTCTGCCAGGCGTCTGCCGTCATCGTTGCCTTTAGGGTGGTGTAGCCTACCGGCACATTCGTGGTGTCGCTGCGCGTCTCGCCGCTGCCGTCCGTCACGTCGGCGACGACGCGGTAAATGAAAGTTGGCTCACTCTCCTCCGGCACGGCGTCGTCCGGCTCGGCTTCGAACTCAATGACAAACGAGCCGTCCGGTTGGGTCTCGAATGTGCCGTGCGCGATCTGCCGCTGCTGCGACCGAACCGGCCCGCCACCCCAGTAATGCCAGCGCCACCAGACCGGCCAGCGTGACTGCCGGGTGATGCGAAACTTACCCTTGGCCGAGCCGATCGGCGCGCCGGTGTAATCGGTGGCTTTGCCGTTGAGTCGGACGGTCTCACCGAGCCTGGGTGACTGCTCCGGCTTACCCAGATCGAGGAGAAACTTGGGCCGCTTGTACTCCTCCACACGAAAGCTGCCCTGTCCGCGTGGCGCCGCAGTAGTCGCGATTCGGTAGTGGCCGGTGAGTCGGTTTTTTGGTCCGGTGAAGCTCCCGGAGAAGGAGCCGTAACCGTTGCTCTTCACGTCGAGTTGCTCGACTTCCTCATTATTAGGATCGCGCAGTACGACCTTCAAGTTGCGGCCCTGAATGGCCTTGTAATCATCCTTGGCATGATTCCACGCGAGGGCGATGCCTTTGAATTGAATTGTTTGGCCGGGTCGATAGATCGCGCGGTCGGTGAAAAACATCACTGACTCCTGCGGCTTAGGCTGTTGCACGGTGCCGCCCCAGTAATTATTTCGCCCGGTCGTGCCGACTTGTCTTCCATTGTGCTGCGTGAGGAAAAACCCTTGGTATTGGTTTTTGTCTTTTTGAAAACTGAACATTCCTGACTCATCTGTGGCGTCCGTTATTTTCGTGTATTTGCCACGATTGTTTCGCAGCCAGGCGTCCACTTGCGCACCGGGGATAGGCTTGCCGGAATTACCCTCGACGACGAAGCCCTCGAGCCTGTTCGCCCTCGAGCGGATCACCAATCCCAACTCACTGATCCAGACGGTCGAGTAGTTCATACGGTTGTCTTTTTCGGAAAACGTGGCCTCCGCGCTGGAGACGAGAAAATAAAAACCCGGCTTCACATCGGTTGGCACGGTGAAACGTTCCGTGCGCTGCTTATAGTCGTCGGTTGTCGGCAGGCCGTGCTGCCACGACTTGACCGGCTTGCGTTTAAGCAACGATCGGCGATCCTCCTGCCGTGACAGGCGAAATTGTTTTTCGCGCAGCTTGTTCCAGTCGGCAGGCACAAGCCGGAAGTGCGCTCCAGTGATGTTGCGGTACGTGACGGCAAGCTCCGGCCACGGCGCGTTCCAGATCGACTCCACCTCGACGAAAATCGACTTGGCCTCAATTTGCGCGACGAGGTTTTGGCAATGGGTACCGCCCCGGGATTCGGGGAATGCATCGTGCCCGGCGATCGCCACGCGCCGTGCCTCCACGGAGTCGCCGTCGGCGTGTAGCGTCTGCGCCCAGTGATACCGCGCCCAGGCCGAGAGTGGCCCCGACTCGCGCTCGACCAGCGACTGCATCGCCTCTATGAAACGATCGTTCGTGCCGTCACCGGTGGCGATGCGTTTGCCATGCAGCAGTCGCAAAATGTCGGTGTCGTTGAGCGCCGAGGAGT
This sequence comes from uncultured Verrucomicrobiae bacterium, assembly GCA_937770485.1. GTDB lineage: Bacteria > Verrucomicrobiota > Verrucomicrobiia > Limisphaerales > UBA1096 > UBA1096. Next base: position 54,285 of record CALJHX010000022.1, read on the forward strand.
CGGCCTCGTCCAGGTGAAACCGCAGCACATCCTGATATAATCGAACAGCCTTGAACTGGGGCGACTCTGTGTCGGTCGTCTGCGGTACCCACGCGAGAAACTTATCCAGCGGGCCAAGCAGCGGGTCGCTTGCTCTTACTTCAAACGCATCTTCCGGCTTGGCCGCCGCGAACTCGCCGGACGAGTAAAAGCCAAGCGCTTCGTGCGCGATGAAGTCGTACAACGTCGGCCGGTAATGCTCCGGCAAAGTCGGCTTGGTCAACAGGTCGGCGAAGTCGGTGGAGGGAATCGCCTTGAGTCGGCCATCGGCGAGGGCGTTGGTGAAGTGCAGATCGATCTCGCGATAAAGCCGGGGCAGATCCCAAGTCGTGAAATCGTCGCCGAGCGGCTGCGCGGTGGTGCTGCGCTGCAGGAAGCGATAGCGGTTCGCGCGGAAGTATTGCCAGTACCAGTGGCCAAGAATGGTCTCCAGCAGCGGCTTGGCCTCGTCGGGGGTCTTCTCGAGTTCGGCCCGGAGGCGAGTGATTTTTTCCTCCGGCTTGTTGCCCTGAACCGTGCCCTCGTGCGAGATGCGCTTGGCCAGGGCCTTGATCGCCTCAGCGTGCTGGCCGTCCCGCATTGCTGAGTCGTAGATCAGTTGCAGCTTGGCTGCCGCTGTCTTAGGCAGTCCTTTCTTCTCCGCGTCAGCGACCTCCCCCCACAATGCTTGGCGATCTGCTGGTTGTGCCTGCGCAAAAACCAGCCCAAAGGCCAACGTTAAAAAAACACCCTGTAACCTCATGATCAGAAACTCGCCAATATTAAGATGCGCTTTCGAGCCGAAACCTTAGGCATTGATTTGCCACTTAGCCAAGCAGGAGTTGCGATTTGTTTTGTTTGTTTGGATGTCAGGAGGTAGTTTAATGGGACACAATATGAAGCTTCGGTGTTATTTCCTGTTTTGCTTGTGGGTATTTGGGTTCAACGGCGTCGGCGTAGAACTAGGACAGGGGACATTCCGCGCCGTTCAAGATCCCGCCAAGTTTGGCTTTGATCCCGCCAAGCTGAATGCCATCCATGAATTGCAAAAAAAATTCATTGCCGATGAAGTGTGCCTTTCCAACGTCGCGCTTTTGGCCAGTGGTGGCAAAGTAGTTTACCATCGTGCCGCCAATTCAAAATTTCCTGGTGATCGGCCGATCACGGAAAATACTGTGTTTCCCATCTGGTCAATGTCCAAGCCGATCACGAGCGTGGCTGCAATGATTCTTCATGAGCGAGGCGCATTCAAACTGGACGACTCTGTTTCAACGATCATTCCACAGTTGTCGAAACTGCGAGTCAAGGCTGGGGGTGGCAAAACCGAGCCGTTGAAAAAACAAATTACCTATCGTGATCTGCTGCGGCACTCCTCTGGTTTTGCAGGTTACGATGGTTCATTCGATCAGAAGGGTACTTGGAAAGAGGTTATAGAACTCGACAGTCTGGTCGAGTTGATCGATCTGCTGGAGGTCAAGCCCATCGAACATCAGCCCGGTAAAAAACATACCTATGGCCTTAGCACCGCCGTGATGGGGCGGGCAATCGAGATTCTGTCAGGTCAACCGTTCGACAAGTTTTTGGAAAGGGAAATTTTCAAGCCACTTGGTATGGAGCATACCCGTTTTTATCTCACCGAGCAGGATCGTGAACGCTTTCAACCATTGTTTGTGAAACTCAAAGGCAAGTTTCGCCCCGGAACACCGGTCGAGGATGAGCTTTATTACGCCCCCCAAAGTTCCCTCTTTCTCGGAGGTGAAGGACTCGTTTCGACGCTCGGTGACTATGGACGGTTCTGCCAGATGCTGGTCGATCGCGGCAAGGCACCCAACGGCAAACAGATCATATTGCCCAAGACACTCGACCTAATGTTAAGCGATCAACTGGAGGGTATACCCGGCTATGGAGATACCCGCAAAGGTTATGCCTTTGGGCTCGGGTTTTACTTCTTGGAAGACACAAAAAAAGAGGGGCAAAATTCGCCCGACGGCATTTTTGGCTGGGGTGGATACCATACCACTCATTTTTGGATCGATCCCAAGAACAAACTTTATGCCGTCTTCATGGCCCGACTTTATCCCTACAATGGCAAGACCCAGACCGAGTTTCGGAAGGCTGTGTATGAGGCTCTTAAGTATTAGCTTTATATCCCGCTTAATAATCCCGTTGTGAAAAACAAAGAGGCCATCGCCAATCCTGAAAGATTCGAACTGTTTCGGAATCTTGAGGCTCTGATACTGTGAGTATGTGGCTCCACTTTTTTCGGTTTGCCTACATCAAGACCCTGGGCCGGTTTTGAAGTTAAACCGGCAGCACATTCATGGAACCTGAAGAGCCTAAGATTGATTGGTTTATTTTTACTACAACGGGAATTGTGATTGCCGTTGTCACGCTATTGTTGCTTCTAGCCCCACAGGCCAGCCAAGACGCAATCACATGGACATTATCTTTTATTACGGGCAAAACCGGTTTGATCTACATCTGGTTCGGCATCGGCGTAATGTTTTTTCTGCTGCTCGTTGCACTTGGACCATTCGGGCCCATCACGCTTGGCCCATCAAATGAGCGCCCTGAACATTCAACATTAAGCTGGATAGCTATGTTGTTTTCGACCGGTATTGGCACTGCGATACTTTACTGGGGTACGATTGAATGGGTTGAGTACTATGAGAACCCCCCTTTTGAGATTGAACCACGCTCGGAAGAAGCGTTGAAATGGTCAACCTCATACGGAATGTTTCACTGGGGTATCATCGGTTGGTCACTCTATTGCCTGCCATCGGTTTGCCTTGGTTACGCGTATCATGTTCGTAATGAATCATCATTGAACCTTTCTTCTGCGTGTCGACCAATCTTGCGTGGCAGCACCCGGAAAGTGCCTGGCAGGGTCATTGATATTTTGTTCATGGTTGGCCTTCTGGGTTCGGCAACAACAGGCATCGGTCTGACCACACCGTTGATCACCGAATCGTTTGGTGCGTTTTTCGGCGTGGAACAATCGTTCGAACTCACCCTTGGCGCTCTTGCCTTGGTTGTAGCCATAATCGCGCTGAGTGTCTACGTCGGTTTGGAGCGCGGAATCAAGCAGTTATCGAACATAAATATCGTTCTGATATTCATGCTCATGGGGATGATTGTTGCCTGGGGTCCGGCGAAATACATTGCGAGGCAAGGTCTTGATAGTCTGCTTTTCATGATGACCCATTTGCCAGAAATGAGTGGTGTGGGTTATCCGGCACACAACAAAGCATTCACTGAAAAATGGACAGTTTTTTATTGGGCATGGTGGCTGTCCCTCGGGCCATTTGTGGGAATGTTCATCTGCAAGATTTCACGTGGCCGAACATTACGCCAATTGATCCTGGGGGTTTTGTTTTTTGGGACGCTTGGCTGCACCATCTGCTTCATGATTCTTGGCAGTTACTCGCTATACCTTGAGCAGGAACAAGGAATAAAAATCATTGAGGCCTTTAAGCAGAACAAGCATGCGGCTGTGATTCAGGTGATAACATCACTACCGCTGGGCCAATGGAGTCTGCCACTCTTTTTTTTGCTTTGTGTCTCATTTGCGGCGACAACCTATGATTCTGCGTCCTACACCTTGGCCGCCGCTGCCACAAGAAAGCTCAAACCTAGCGAGCATCCCGCCCGCTGGCATCGGGTAGTCTGGGCGATTGGGCTGGGAGTATTGCCACTTGTTATATTGTCACTCGGTCGGTTGACTGGAAACGAAAAGCAAAAGGACGTGCTTGAATTATTGCAAACAGCCTCTGTCGTGGTTTCGCTTCCCATTCTCTTTATCGGGGTGATGATGGCTGTCTCACTGACGATCCTGCTTTTCAGGCACAATAAATAATGGAGTCGGAATAGTTGCCGGCTTGTTTCGATCCTGCTTGATCAAGCGTTAATTCCATTCGGTGGCTAATTTTCTGGATTGATGATTACCATCATACAGGTACACAATATGCCGATTAACAGAAGAGCCCACCTGTAATAGAAACGTTTCCCGGTCGGTTGGTTGATTGGAGTTGGACGGTTACAGGTGGTCTGCTATTTGTTAACGCACTTCAGGCTCATGAAACTCATCATAACAACAATTGCAGCTATGCTGTTGGCGGGGTGTGGGACGACAACCGCGATATTAATTCACAAGGCCGCCTTTGATGGAAACATCAAAGCTGTGAAACGACACCTGGATGCCGGTGTGGATGCGAATGCGCAGACTAGGTCGGAAAACACCCCTTTGCATGCGGCGGCTTATCGGGGGCATACCGAGGTTGTTGAGTTGCTTATTGCCCATGGTGCGGATGTCAACTCAAGGGATGTGCGAGGCTGGATTCCATTGCATGCGGCGGTTGATCAGGGTCACGTGGAAACTGGCGAACTGCTCATTGCCAAAGGCGCGGATTTGAATGCCAGAATAAAGGGTGGCGGCTATACCGTGCTGGATTTAGCCAATCTGAAAGAACAAATTGAACTCGCCGGTCTCCTGCGCAAATACGGAGCCAGGACGGTTGAAGAATTGAAAGCTGAAGGGAGATGAAACACCTCCTAATCACAATCGCAGCAGTGCTGTTGGTGGGGTGTGGGCCGTCGGTTCCAGATGTTTCAATCTACGATGCAGTCGAAGACGGTAATATTGCTGTTGTCAAAGAGCACTTGGCCGCTGGCACGGATGTAAACTAAAAAGACAAGGATGGATGGACTCCCCTGCACGAAGCCGCTTCTGAGGGACACAACAAAATTATCGAACTCCTGGTCGCCAAGGGAGCTGATGGCGAAATACCGGTTGATGCAGTAGCAAACCCCGAGACCACCGACTTCCTCCGCAAACTCGGAGGCAAGACAGGTGCGGAGTGAAAACCGAAGGGAAATGAAACTTCCGATACCTCTCTGACCTCGCTGCCACGTTGTTGTAAGCATTGCGACGCCTACGGTGGCCTGTTACGTTTGACCGGCCTCAGGCTTATGAAACGCACACTGATGGCAATAACGGCCGTCTCACTTGTAGCCTCGACTGCCTTCACTGGACCGATCCACACCGCAACCGAGGAGTATAACCTGCCTTCACAAACCCTGAGTAAGCGTCCATGAACCACGAGGCCTTGAATATTGAAGAGAAGTTTTCAGGTTTCAGTGAACGCTGGTCGCCCCGTGTCATTGCCGAGATGAACGATTACCAGTTCAAGCTGGTGAAAGCCCAGGGGGAGTTCGTGTGGCATTCCCACGATGACACAGATGAAGCATTCATTGTCGTCAGCGGCATCCTGGACATCGAATTCAGGGATAGAAAAGTCAGGCTGGAATCCGGGGAAATGTTTGTCGTTCCAAAGGGCGTCGAGCACAGGCCGGTTGCCCGGGATGAGTGCAGACTGATGCTTGTGGAGCCCAAGAGCGTGGTTAACACGGGGGATGCGGGCGGACAATTGACAGCAGGGAATGATGTCTGGGCTTAAGTCAGACGACTGTTAATCTAACCTTGTCTCTGGCTGCTGCGATTGCGCAGCAACCTACCGCTTGGCCAAGCGGTCAGTTTCTCTTGGCGGCTTTTTTGGCTCGCTTATCTGCGAAGAATTCTCGCAGGACGGCGGCGCATTGTTGCTCGCCGACACCGGCGGTGATGGTGCAGTGGTGGTTGAGCCCCTCGTGCTGCAGCAGGTTCATTGCGCCGCCGGCTGCTCCGCCCTTGGGGTCGGGAGCGCCGAACACCACGCGGTCGAGCCGGCAATGGACGACCGCACCGGCGCACATCGGGCACGGCTCCTTGGTGGCGTATAGCGTGCAGCCGGTGAGCCGCCAGTTGCCGATCGCCTCCTCGGCGGCGGTGAGGGCGAGCATCTCGGCGTGCGCGGTGGCGTCCTTAAGTAGTTCCACCTGGTTGAACGCGCGAGCGATGATGCGGCCTTTGTGCACGATCACCGCGCCGACCGGCACCTCCCCGGCCTCCCACGCTTTCATCGCCTGGCGCAGGGCTTCGCCCATGAAGTAATCGTCGCTGCTGAGGTCAATCATTGGCTCGTCAGTCATGGCAGGATTCCTCGGTCGTCCACTCGAAGTCGTCGCCCTCGAGGCAGTGGCAGTGCCCGGAGAAAAAGCCGCCGCGATGCTGCAGGAACAGGGGCCAAAGTTTATCGCGGTCGGTGCGCGGCACGTTGAGCCTGGCCATTTCGGCGTTGTTAAAAAAACCGAATCGGCCCTCGCGGCAGGGCGGCGGCAGCTTGGCCAAGCGCGGCAAAACCTCGAATAAAAAAATGTACCAGTGGGTGCGGCCTTCGTAGCCGTCCTCACTGACGAGACCAGTGAGGTGGAGGTCGCTTGGCTTGAGTGTGAGTTCCATTTCCTCGTGGGCCTCGCGGCAGGCGCAGGCGTAGGGCGACTCGCCACGATCGGCGTGCACCTTGCCGCCGGGCGGACTCCATTTGCCGAGGTTGGGCTCCTGCGTGCGCTCGAGCAGCAGCAGCCGGTCGGCGTCGTCGAAGCAGTAAAGCAGGGTGGCGATCTTGTGAGGCAGCACCATCGGCGGCGACTCTGCCGCGAAACACGCCCGGGTGGCAAGCGAAGCGCGACTTCGAATTGGTCAATCGGGAACGGAGCACCGAGAACAGGCAACCCTGTCCCGCCGGATTCGGGGATGGATTTTCGGCGCGGTCGAGTGTTAGCTTGGCCGCCTTCGCGCTGCGGCGCATTCCTGATGGGACAAAAAAAGAAAGAACGAGTGAAGCGGCCAAGCCGTCCCAAGTCGGTTTCCACCGGGCCGGTCTCCTCGGACCCGATGCCGGGCTGGTTGAAAACGGACAAGGCGATCGCTGCCGGGGAGTCTTTCTTCCGGCCGGTGGACTGGCTGGCGTTCGGCATCACCACGCTGGTGACCTTGCTCGGCTATTGTCTGACGATTTCTCCGGACCTGACGTTGGAGGACTGCGGAGAACTGGCGGTGGGCTCGATGTACGCCGGTGTGCCGCATCCGCCCGGCTACCCGGTCTGGACGCTTTACACTTGGCTTTTCACGAAGCTGGTTCCGATCTCGAACATTGCCTTTCGCGTGGCGTTGTCGTCGGCCGTTGCCGCTGCGTTGTCGAGCGGTCTACTGGCGTTGCTAACCTGCCGTGCCTCGGCACGAATCATTGAGAGCATCGATTGGTTTAACGCGATCGACGAACGCTTGGCCAAGCGCGTCACGCTGGTGGGCGGTTGCGTGGCGGGGTTGATGCTCGGCTTCAGCGGGTTCATGTGGAGCCAGGCGGTGATCGTGGAGGTGTACACGCTGAGCGTGCTCTCGTTGATGGGCGTACTGTGCTGCCTGTACCGATGGACGCAGGACACGGCGCAAATGCGGTATCTGTACTGGACGTTTTTCTGGTTCGGGATCTGCCTGTGCAACCACCAGACGCTCATCGTCGCGGCGATGGGCATCGAGACCGTGATCCTGTTTGCGCATCCTCGGCTGGGCAGAAATTTTTTCACCGTCAACGCGCTGGTTTACCTTGCAGTGCTGGTGGCGATGGCGACCGGTACGACCGAGTTGTTCAGTGGCAACACGCCGATGCAGGTGATTTTCCACATGCTCGGTGTGAGCTTCATCGCCGTTGCTGGGTCGCTTTGGCTTGTGACGCTGGCGCAGGACAGCGGGCGCGGCGGTTTCAACCTAGCGCGCGAACTTCGTGAAAGCCTGAAAATTATCTGGAGCAGCTTGGCTTACGCGGGGGGAGCGGCGTTTTACCTGTTCCTGCCGCTGGCCTCGATGACCAACCCGCCGCTCAATTGGGGTTACCCGAGGACGTGGCTGGGCTTTATGCATGCCTTTACCCGCGGGCAATATCAGCAGACCAACCCGACGACTGATTTCTTCCAGTTCCTAGGGCAGATTAGAATGTACATCGAGGGTGCAGCGGACGAGTTCGGTGTGTTCATGTTGCTGGCGATTCTGCCGTTTGTTTTGCTCTTTAAGATGAAAAATCGCGAGCGCGGCTGGGTGATCGGTTCGTTCGCCATTTACATTTGCCTGGCCGGGTTGCTGATGATCCTGCTGAACCCGACACCGGACAAGCATGGGCGAGACATGACGAGGGTGTTCTTCGCGGCGTCGCACGTGGTTCTGGCGATGTGGATAGGGTTTGGCTCGACGCTGTTTTGCGCGCTGGTTGCGCGGCGTTATTTTCAGACTCGGCTCGCGCTTGGCTTCGGGCTGGTCGTGGCCGCCGCGCTGGCGATGGTTGCCTGGTCCAGCGAGTTGGCGGAGACGCAGTTTTTTCTGAATCACTGGACACGCGCGTTTGCGTTCTGCCTCGTGGTGTTTCTGGCGGCGTTGTTTTTGGTGCACCGCGATGAGCGCGGCGATGGCCGGAGCCAGTCGTTGTCGCCGATGATTGTCCTGATTGTGCTGGCGCTGCTGCCGGTGTGGTCGATTTTGGCGCATTGGGGGAAGAACGAGCAGCACGGACACCTGTTCGGTTTCTGGTACGGGCATGACATGTTCACGCCGCCGTTCACCGAGTCGGACGGCCAGCCGATCTATCCGGAGATGTCGGAGAACGCCATCCTCTTCGGGGGCACAGACCCCGGCCGGTTCAACCCGACGTACATGATTTTTGCCGAGAGCTTCACCGACCCGGCCAAGCGGCGCGATTCGGACTTTGACCGGCGCGACGTGGCGCTCATCACGCAAAATGCCCTCGCAGACAGCACGTACCTCGACACCGTCCGCGCCCATTACCAACGCAGCGAACAGATCGACTGGAAGCCGGAAGATCCAAGCTACATCCCGTTTGCTTCCGGCGCGAAAAACAAGCTGCTCGGCACCAATCTGCTCTCCGGCTTGGCTACCACGATCGACAAGTGGATGATTGGCATGGGCTCGGATTGGGAGATCGACCGGCGTACGAGCGGCTCGTACTTTGAGCCGGGCCAAATCCTGAAACCCAGCGCCTTGGCCAAACGCATTGCGGTTCAGGATGACGAGTTGGCCCGCTTCCTTCTCGGCAAACTTTCCGACGAGGGCAGGGGAGTCTGCATCAAGCAGCCCGGCGATACCGTTCTTCGGAATGCTTTGGCCAAAGATTTCAACGCGATCATCGATGGCGATCCAATCTGGGATACCGACGTGTTCGCGGGCATCGAGTTTTCAGGCACGACGCTTGCCTTGCGCGAGCAAGTTGCCGCGCTTGGCAAGGCGCAGCCCAACCGTGTCGAGGAGAATGGCCGTTACATCCGCTGGAGACAGGCTCGTGTGCGGTTGAACCGCCGGCTGCTCGACGAGTTGCTGGTCGATTTCATCCAACCGGGGCTGGCCGGGCTGTATCCCGACCTTGAGTTAAACTCACCCACCCAGATGGAGGCCGAGATTGCATTTGCGCAGTATTTGCAGGAGGCCGATGCCCGTGAGAAAGCCGGGGCGCTCAAGCCGGGCGAGATCGTCAACCGCATCGGCGATCGGGTTTCCGTGGCCGGACAGGTGTCGGTAATGCAGATCAACTCCAAGTTGGCCAAGCTGTTGTTTGACAATAACCCTGATCGCGACTTTTTCATCGAGGTCAGCTTCCCGCTGGAGTGGATGTATCCACACCTCACACCGTATGGCATTATCCTCAAGCTCAACCGCGATGAGGTGCCGGAGATCACCGACGAGATGATGCGCAAAGACCGGCTATTCTGGGCGCAATACCAGACACGCCTCACCGGCAACTGGATCACCGATGACACGAGTATTAAGGAAATCGGCGAATGGGCCGTCAAGACGTACCAACGCTGGGATCTCAATGGCTACACTGGCGACCCAGCCTTCGTCCGCGACGAACCGGCGCAGAAGTCCTTCAGCAAGCTGCGCACCTCGATTGCTGACATCTACCGTTGGCGCATCAACAACTACAAGCTCGCCATCACCAAGGAGGCGGACGCGGCCAAGCGCGACGAGATGATGCAGAAACAGGAGCGGATGACGCGGGAATATATTTTTGCACTCAAGCAGGCGTGGGCGTTTTGCCCGTACAGCCCTGAGGTGCTATCTCACTTTACCCAGTTACTACTCTCGCTGGGCTACGATGAATTTCAGGCCGGTGACAAGGCGGCGGCGAATGCTCGGCGCGATGACGCCATTGAGATGGTCACCACCTACGAGCGGTTCGATCCCGATAGCCCGATGCTCCGCCACTTGATCCGGGGCATTCAGCGGTTTAACGGCATCCTCGAGGGCAAGCCGGCGGCCACCGGGAGCCAAGCCGCGCCGGAGGGACTCAACCTGAGCGATCAAGACGTAAAACAGATACAACAGCAACTCGTCGGCCTGCAACAGCGGCACAGGGCCAACCCAGCCGACTCTAAGGTGACGCTCGAGTTGGCCACGATCTACCTGCGCCTCAAGCAGGATGAGCAGGCGCTCAAGCTACTCGACTCGCTGGTGAAGCAGCCCGGGCTCGAGATCAGCACCCGCTTAACCGTTGCGTCGGTCTATCAAAACCTTGGGCAAGGCGTAAAGGCCGATCAGCAAAATGGGATCGCCCGGGAGGAACTCAAGCAACTCGAGGCCAAGCTCGCCGGCGAACCGGGGAACTTCGAACTGGCGCTAGATCTGGCGACGACACACGTTCAGCTTGGCCAAGCGCAACGGGGAGTCGATGTGCTGGCGCAGACCATTCAGCAGCCGACGATCAACACGACCAACCTGTTGATGGCCGCCCAGTTTTTCAACCATCTCGGCAGCCAGGAACAACTCGAGTCGGCTCTCGTGGTGCTCACCCAAAAGATGCCGGACAGCCCGGAAGGTTGGTATGACTTGGCGGCGGTGCAGGCCTCGCAGCGGGATAGGATGGTGGATTCGTGGGCCACCTTGGCCAAGGCGCTTGCGCTGGACAAGCAGCGCCGGGCCACCAACGCGGCGGCGGATAACATTTACAATCGCGTGGCAAAGGATCCGCGCTTTACCAACGTGCGCCGTCTGCCGGAGTTCAAGGCGTGGCAGCCGTGACGCGCCTTGGCCAAGCGCGCCACCGTGTGGCCGTTACGCCGTCCCCTCAAAAAAACTCGGCACGGCTGCCTTGGCCAGTGCCTCGGCTCGCGCAAGAATTTCCTTCGGTGAATCGCTGTTCAGCGCAAACTCCGCCAGTTTCCGGGCCTCCGACATTTCGATGCTGCGGATGAGCATCTTCACTCGCGGCACCATCGAGGGGGTCACGCTCAACTCGGACACGCCCAGTCCCAGCAACAGCGGCACGGCGGCGAGGTCCCCTGCCATCTCACCGCAGATGCCGGTCCAGATGCCGTGCGCCTGGCCGGCGTCCACCGTCGCCTTGATCAGGCGCAGGATGCCGGGGTGCGTCGGCTCGTAGAGGTGGGCGATCTTCTCGTTCAACCGATCCACTGCCAACGCGTACTGGATGAGGTCGTTGCTGCCGATGCTGAAAAACTTCACACGTTTGGCCAGGCTGTCGGCGATCATCGCCGCCGATGGCGTCTCGATCATTATCCCGATCTCAACGTCCTCGGCGAACGCCACCCCCTCGTCGCGGAGTTGTTCGCGGCACTCGTCGAGCAACACGTTTGCGGCCTCGAGTTCCTCCACGCCGGAGATCATCGGGTACATGATTTTCAGGTTGCCAAAGACGCTCGCCCGCAGGATGGCGCGGAGCTGTGTACGGAACAGGTCCTTCTCCTGGAGGCAGAGCCGGATGGCGCGCCAGCCGAGGAACGGGTTCATCTCCGCCGCCACGTTCACGTGCGAGAGCAGTTTGTCGCCGCCGAGATCGAGCGTGCGGATGATCACCGGGTCCGGCGCAAGCGACTCGGTTACCTTGCAGTAGGCCGCGAACTGTTCCTCCTCACCCGGCAGGTCGCTGCGGTTGATGAACAAAAACTCGGTGCGAAACAAACCGACGCCGGTCGCGCCGCATTGCAGGACGCCCTCGACATCGGCCGCGCGCTCGATGTTGGCTGAGAGGATGATTCGGTGGCCGTCCCTCGTCTCGGCCGCGTCGTCGTGGATGACCTCGAGGCTCTCCTCGATCGAGGTCTGCCTGTCGACCAGTTGGCCGTACTCGAAGAGCGTCTGCTCCGACGGATCAATGACGACGAAGCCGTTGAAGCCGTCGAGCAGCACCGACTCGCCGGTGTGTAACTCGCTGATCGCCTTGTCCAGCCCGAGCACCGCCGGGATGCGGAGAGAACGCGCAAGGATGGCTGTGTGTGACGTGCGGCTGCCAACCTCGGTGACGAACCCCAGCACCATCGCCGGATCCATCATCGCCGTGTCGGACGGCGTCAGATCGTGGGCCACCACCACGCACGGCTCGGTCAGGTCGGTCAGGCCTGTGCACGGCGCTTGGCCCATCAGGTCGGCCAGCACCCGCTGCGCCACATCGCGAATGTCGGCGGCCCGTTCGCTCAGGTAGGCGTCATCCACCTTACTCAGCGCCTCGGCATATTTTTCCGATGCCTCGTGGAACGCGAACTCGGCCGTGACCAAGTCCTCCCGGATGAACCGCGTCGCCTCCTCAATTAGCATCGGGTCCTCCAGGACCAGCAGGTGCGCGTCGAAAATCTGAGCCTCCTTGACGCCCATCGCCTCGCGCAGCCGCTCCTGCACGGCGAGGATTTGCCGGCGCGTTTCCACCAGGGACGCCTGGAGCCGATCCTCCTCTCCGGCCGGGTCAGACTCGAGGATGCCCCACTTCGCCGGGTCGATCCGCGTACGGTCCAACACCACGGCACGGCTACGGATTACCCCCTGCGATACGGGGATGCCCCGCAGCATCTTCTCGCCATTCTTGCGCTTGCTCGGCACAAGCTGGAGCTTAATCGAGCTACCAAAGTCGGGAAAGAAATTTTGAGAATTCCATCAAACCGCACCGCCGGCAGCATTTTCCGCGGCTTGCCCGCGGTTGGTTTTCGGGGAAAACTGGCCCAACGGCCCGAGTGGCCTAGCCATGAACCCGAAAATGCAGCCCAACCCCGACAGCCTCAAGGCCGGCGCGCACGGCTTGGCCAAGCGCCTTTCCGGGGCTGGGTTTCAGGCGTATTGGGTCGGTGGATGCGTGCGTGACGACCGGCTTGGCCAAGCGCCAACCGACTACGACATCGCCACCGACGCCACGCCGGATGAGATCGAGCAACTGTTCCGCAAAACCATCCCGGTGGGTAAACAGTACGGCGTGATCATGGTGCTCGAGGCCGGCCACGAATATCAGGTGGCCACTTTCCGCGCCGAGGGTGACTACACCGACGGACGGCGCCCCGGTAGCGTGCGATTCACCGACGCGCGAGAGGATGCCCTGCGGCGCGACTTCACCATCAACGGCCTGTTCTACGACCCGCTCACCGACGAGATGCACGACTGGGTCGGCGGCCGGGCCGACCTCGAGGCCCGGTGCATCCGCACCATCGGTGCCCCGGCAGAACGCTTCGGCGAGGACCGGCTGCGGCTGCTACGCGCCGTGCGCTTTGCCGCGCAGCTTGGGTTCGAGATCGCCCCGGCGACGTTCGCCGCCGTGCAGCAACACGCCGCCGCCATCCGCGAAGTGAGCGCCGAGCGCATCCGCGATGAGTTGCTGAAACTGTTCCGCCCGCCGCACGCCGCGCGCGGGCTCGACCTGCTGCACAAGAGCCGGTTGCTGCCCGAGGTGCTGCCGGAGTTGGCCGCCACCATCGGTTGCGAGCAGCCGCTGGAATATCATCCAGAGGGCGATGTGTTCACCCACATTCGCCTCATGCTCGGCCAACTGCCGGCTGACGCCGGCACGACACTTGTTTGGTCGGTGCTGATGCACGACATCGCCAAGCCGGCGACACAGAGCCACGATGAGGGGCGCATCCGTTTTTTGGGTCACGAAAAAGTCGGAGCCGTCATGACTCTGGAAATCATGAACCGCCTGCGCTTCCCCAAGGCCAACAGCGCTGTGGTGAAAATCTGCGTGCGCCATCACATGCAGTTGAAGGACGCGCAACAAATGCGCCCCGCCACGTTGCGAAAAATGTTCCTCCGCCCGACCTTCCCGGTCGAACTGACATTGCACCGGCTCGACAGTCTAGCTTCCTCCGGCAAGCTCGAAAATGTAGAGTTTTTGGAGTCCAAGCTCGCCGAGTTCCAAGATCAGCCGGAGTTGCAAAAACCGCTGGTCGATGGCGGCGACCTGATTGCGCTAGGCCAAGCGCCGGGGGCGGAACTGGGCAGGCTGCTCAGCGGCATCCGGAACCGCCAACTCGATGGCGAACTCACCACCCGCGAACAAGCCCTCGCCTGGGCACGGAAGGTACTGGGCTAGGCCGGGATCGACTTTTTCCAGATCGGCACTTTTTGTTTCATCTCGTCGATGACGAACTGACAGGCGTCGAATGCCTCCGCACGGTGCGGTGCGGTCACTTCCACCCAGAGCGACGGCTCGTTCACCGGCACCACGCCGATGCGGTGAACCACGTGAACCGACTCCACCGGCCAACGCTTTTCGACAGCGTCGAAAATCAGGCCGAATTGGTGGTGGGCCATTTCCTCGTAGGCCTCATAATCGATCGCGGTGATAAGGGTATCACCTTCGATTTCGCGCACCACGCCCGAGAAGCAAATTACTGCTCCGATGCCTTTGCCCATCTCCCGGCACTTGGCCAAGGCCGCCTCGTCGATTGCGCCAGTTGAAATGGTTAGTTCTGTTTTTATCAGTTAACCTCCCTGTACCGGCGGGAAAAACGAAACCTCATCGCCGTCGCTGAGCACGAAGCCGTCATCCTCATATTTCAGTCCAACGGCCTTGAGAGTGCTGTTTTTTGAACCGGCTAGTTTTGGGAATTCGTCGAGCACTGCCGCGTGTGTCTCGCCTAGTGTGGTGCCCTTGGCTAGTTCGAGTGCCGTTTCGGTGCAACCGGTGTGATCTCGAAAATAGGACCAGAATTTCACCAAGACTTTCAAGAGTACAACTCCGGTTTCAGCACACCGATGTGTGGCAGATTGCGGTATTTTTCTGCGTAATCGAGACCATAGCCGACAACGAACTCGTCCGGTATTTCGAAGCCGATATAGTCGGAGGGGATGTCGTATTCGCGGCGTGCTTTTTTGGAGAGCAGGACGCAAGAGCGAATCTGGCGAGGGGTCATTCCCTCCAGCTTGTTGATGACGGCGCGGAGGGTTTTTCCGGTGTCGAGGATGTCGTCCACGAGCAGCACGTCGCGGTTGGCCACATCGAGTTTCAATTCCTTGGTGAACACCAGTTTGCTCGACTCGGTGCCGTCGCCGTAGCTGGACACGCCGATGAAGTCGAGCCGCATTGGCAGGTCGATTTCGCGGACGAGGTCGGCGAGAAACATCAGCGTCCCGGTGAGCAACCCGACCACTACGAGGTCGCGCCCGTCGAAGTCCGACTGCACTTGCGCCGCCAACTCTCCAACACGCCGCCTGATTTCCTCCTCGGAAATCAGTACCTTGGCGATGTCAGCGCTGGGGTCGCTCATGGGCGGTGTGGCCTTAAATGTGGCGTGAGTCGTCCTCGTTCTTTTCGGTGTAGCCGCTGTCCTGCCGCTGGAAGTTGACTTCGTTCTTTTTTACGTACGCGGCAAATATATCGTCGGCGCTCATGCCGAGCACCTGTGCGAGGCTGATGAGAAAATGGAACAAATCGACAACCTCGACGCGGGCATTTTGCTCGTCGAGTTTCTGGTACTTGGCCCACCATTTCCACGGTACGCTGTCTGTCAGTTCGGCGATTTCTTGGCCCATGGCGCGGCAGTAGTTGAGTACCCACTCGGTTTTCTGCTCATCGCTCATCCCGTCTGTCTGCACGCCGATCCGCTCATTGAGCGACTTCTGCATTCGAAAGAGCTCTCGTAATTGATCCGGCTGATCCATGCGCCGATTGTCTTCGCTTAACTGCCATCGAATCAAGTTTTTTTAATTAAAACTCCCAATGACGGCGGCGAAAATTCACTTCGGTACGCCGTGTGTGTGTTGGCTTTGCTGTCATAGATGAGCCAGGCGAGGTCGCCGCCTTGCTTTTTCAGTCGGTATTTTTCAAACATGCAACCAGCATTGAACCGTCGTTGTTGGCGGCAATGGATGGATGCCTCTGATGGGCATGGGGGAGATAAGATTACTGTTTTTAAGGACGCTTTGCTGGTGCTGAACCAGGCAAGGTTAATATTGCTTTGGCCTTCCACGTGTCATAGATGCCTCCGGGGGGGGCTACTGGCGATTTGTCTTGAAGAAAGCAGGGTGCAAACGGACGCTTCTTGAGATACGGTGTTTCGTTTTTTTTATGGTAATAGTAACTTAATCTGTCCCCTGGAGGTATGACCATAGTGGTGAGTTTGATTCATCGATTTCCGCGATTTTGCACGCTTCTGGCTTTGCTCTGCCTTGCGCTTGGCCAGGCGCGGGCGGTGACGCTGAAGGAGGCGCGCCAACTCTATGCCACCGGTGAGTACGCGAAAGCGATCAAGGCCAGCGAGGGGGCCATCGCCGCCAATGAGTACGACAGCGGTTGGCGGTTGTTGCTGCTTCGGGCGCGGTTGACCACCGGCGAGTACCCTGAAGCCAAGCGGTTCGCCACCCAATTGCTGGAGGATTACCGTTATCGATACAATGCCGAGGCGCTTTGGTTGTTTCACCTCGCCTACGAGGCCACCGGCGATACTCAGCAGTCAGGCAAAATGCTGCAGATCATCATTGAGTTCCTCAATGGACAACGGGCCATCAGCGACGAGAACACGCTTGTCTTCATCGGGCGCGCGCTGCTCAAGGCCGCTGTTTCCGACCCCAAGCAAGTCAAGGAGAACCTGTTTGACCGCGTGCTCCAGTCCGACCCTGAGAATCGCGAGGCGTTGTTGGCCACCGGCGAACTGGCGCTGGCCAAGCGCGATTTCAAGCTGGCCGGCAGCACGTTCACTAGGGCGATCGGGCATTATCCTGAGGACGCCGATCTGCTGTACGGCCTCGCCAAGGCCTACGCCGAGAGCGACCCGTCGCAAATGGAGGAACCGTTACATACGGCGATGTTCACCAATCCTGACCATATTCCGTCGCTGCTGTTGCAGGCGCACAACCAGGTCGATGCCGAGCAGTATGAAACGGCCAAAGGTATCCTGAAGGCCATCTTCAAAATCAATCCGCATCATGCTGGGAGTTGGGCGCTGCAGGCCGCCATCCATACAGTCCGAAACGAGCCGGATAAAGCTAGGGCGGCTCGCAAGAGCGGCTTGAAGTATTGGAAGACGAACCCGCTGGTGGACTACGAGATAGGGACAAAGCTCTCGTCGAAATACCTCTTCACCGAAGGCGCGGCGCATCAGCGGCAGGCACTGGCTTTCAGCAAGGATTATATCTCCGCCAAGACGCAACTTGCGCAGGATTTGCTGCGGCTTGGCCAGGATGAGGAAGGGTGGAAACTGGCTGGGGAGGCGCACGATGCCGATGGCTACGACGTGACCACGTTTAACTTGCTCACTCTTCACGACACGCTGAAAAAGTACGTGACGATCGACCGCAACGGCTTCCTGCTGCGGATGACCCGCGACGAGGCGGCGCTTTACGGCGACGAGGCGATCGACCTGCTGACCGAGGCCCGCGAGTTGTTTTCAGCAAAATACGACACGCAAATTGAAGACCCGGTGATCGTCGAAATTTTCCCCGAGAAAAAGGACTTTGCCGTGCGGACGTTTGGCATCCCGGGCGGCGACGGCTACATGGGAGTCTGCTTTGGCAAGCTGATCACGGCCAACAGCCCCAAGTCGCTTATCGGCTTTCAGCAGAATTGGCAGTCGCTACTCTGGCATGAGTACTGCCACGTGATCACTCTCCAAAAAACACGTAACAAAATGCCGCGCTGGTTCAGCGAGGGCATCTCCGTTTACGAGGAGCGGCTGAGGCATAGCTCGTGGGGTGAGCAAATGACGCCGGAGTACCGCAACTTCATCCTCGACGGCGAGATGACCCCGATCGAGCGGCTAAGCATGGCCTTTATCGTGCCCAAGAGCCCTGAGCATATCCAGTTCGCCTATTACCAGTCATCGATCGTTGTTGAGTATCTCGTTAAAAATTTCGGTGAGGCGTGCATCAGCAATATTCTGCACGATCTTGGTCAGGGCGTGTTCATTAACATCGCCATCGAGCAGCATGCCGCCCCCTTGGCCAAGCTTCAGGAAGGGTTCACCGAGTTTGCCACCGGCTTGGCCAAGGCGTTCGCCCCTGAGGCGGACTTGGCCAAGCCGAATCCGCTCGAGGTCAATCCGCTCGACAAAAACGCAATCGTCGATTGGCTCGAAGCCAATCCCAACAACATATGGGCGCTCAACACCACCTGCGCCAACCTCGTCGAGGAGGAGAAATTCCTCGAGTCAATCCCGCTGCTCGAGAGATCGATCAAACTCCACCCGAGACAGCGCGGCGCTGGCTCGCCCTACGGCATGCTCGCCCGGGCGCACCGTGAGCTTGGCCAGGCGGAGGATGAGCTCGCTGTTCTGGAGCAATGGGCCGCCATTGAGGACGCAGCGACAAAACTTTACGGGCGGTTGATGGAGATCCACTCCGAGCGCGAAAACTGGTCAGCGGTAGATCGTCTAGCCAAGCGTTTCTTTTCTGCCAACCCACTCTCACCCATCGGCCATCGTTTCATGGCGCTCACCGCGCAGCAAACTGGCAGGCGTGCTGACACCATTCGGCCACTTACGCGTCTGCTATTGCTCGATCCAGCCGACCCGGTGGATCTGCATTTCCGTCTGGCCACAGCACTGGCTGATACGGCGACGGATAAGGCCAGGCGCCACGTGCTGCAGGCGCTCGAGGATGCGCCACGGTTTCGCGACGCGCAGAAACTGCTCATTCGCCTGGCCAAGCCGGATTCGACCGCTGTTGAAGCCAAGGCACAATGAATTCCTTTCGGAAACCTTCACGCTGGCTTGGCCTTGGCCTGGTGATCGCCGCGCTCACGTTGGCTTCGCTCGTGGCATGGAGCCAGCACGATTGGCGTCGAGGCGAACGTGACAAACGCGGCGGCGTAGAAAACTGGGGCCGCGACGAGGAACTGCCCAACGACACGTTCACCTTTGCTCGCATCCAGTACGACTCGAGGGGAGGCAGTTGGCGTGGCCGAGGCAAGTGGTCAATTGATTATCCCGAGAGCGACCTGAACATGTCATTTCGTCTGCAGCAGCTCACCGCGCTCAAGGTTGATCCGGAAGGCACGGTGCTTAATCTGACCGATGACAAGCTATTTCACTACCCGTTTATTTACATCATTGAACCCGGCGAACTAACCTTCAGCGGCGACGAGGTTAAGGCGCTGCGAAAATACCTGCTGACAGGCGGCTTCCTAATGGTGGATGATTTCTGGGGCGAGAAGGAGTGGCAGAATTTTGAGCGTGAGTTTCGGCGTGTGTTCCCGACGCGTGAAATTATCGAGTTGCCGCTTGAGCACGAGATTTTCCAGAGTGTTTTTCCGCTCAAGGAAAAGCCGCAGGTGCCGAATCCCCGTACGGCGATTCAAGGCGCGTCCCGCGGAATCACTTGGGAGCGCTGGGACGCTGAGACGCCGCACTATCGTGGGGTTTACGACGACGACGGCCGACTAATGGTCATCATTTGCCATAACACCGATCTCGGCGATGGCTGGGAGGAGGAGAGCCGCGCTGGCGAATGGTATTTCAAGGAATTCTCCGAGCCCAGGGCTTATCCGATGGGCATCAACATCATTTTTTATTCAATGACCCACTAAACATGGAAACCACTGAAACTACACACGAGGAGGATCGGCAGGCGGTCGAGCAGATCGCCGCCAGCCGCGAAAAAATAGAACAGGAACTTGGCCGGGTCATCATCGGGCAGAAGGCGGCGGTCGAGGAGATTCTCGTCACGCTCTTCGCCGCTGGAAACTGCCTTATAACCGGCGTGCCAGGTTTGGCCAAGACGCTGATGGTGCGAGCCATCGCCGGGATCTTTGACCTCGAGTTTAACCGCATCCAGTTCACGCCCGACCTCATGCCTGCGGACATCACCGGCACTGAGATCCTTATCGACGGCGATAACGGGCGGGAGCTGCGCTTCGTGAAAGGTCCGGTGTTCACCAACGTCCTGTTGGCCGACGAGATCAACCGCACGCCGCCCAAGACGCAGGCCGCCCTGCTCGAGGCGATGCAGGAAAAACAGGTGACCGTCGGCGGTGTGAGCCGCAAGTTGCCTAAGCCGTTCTTTGTGCTCGCCACGCAAAACCCTATTGAGATGGAGGGAACCTACCCTTTGCCGGAAGCACAACTCGACCGATTCATGCTGAACGTGTTCATCGACTATCTGCCGGAGGAGGACGAGGTACGCGTCGTCAGCGAGACAACCCGGCGCGACGACGTCCAGCCGAATCCCGTATTCAGCGCCGAGGAGGTGCTGCGTATCCAGGGTGTCGTGCGCAAGGTGCCGGTGGCTGACTCGATTGTGCGTTACGCAGTGCGCCTGGCTGCGAGTTCGCGTCCCGGCCAGGCCGGCGCGCCGGACTTCGTCAACGAGTGGGTTAACTGGGGCGCCGGCCTACGCGCCGGCCAGGCGCTCATCCTCGGGGCCAAGGCGCGCACCCTTTTGCAGGGTCGCTCCCACGTCACGCCAGATGACATCAAGGCGCTCGCCGTGCCTGTCCTACGCCACCGTATTTTGCCCAACTTCAAGGCCGAGGCCGAAGGCGTCGATGCTGATAAAGTCGTCGAGAAACTCATCGAGACCGTCCCCGTACCGTGAGTCGTCCCGGGACAACGCACCGTTTTTTGGATCCGAAAGCCCTGATGGAAATCAGCAGCCTTTCGCTCCGGGCGCGTGCCGTGGTTGAGGGGTTCATGAGCGGATTGCATCGCAGTCCGCGCACCGGATTTTCCACCGAGTTCACCGAATATCGCCAATACTCACCCGGCGACGACGTCCGGTTCCTCGACTGGAAGGTGATGGCTCGAACCGACCGCGAGTTCATCAAGAAGTTTGAGGATGAGACCAACCTGCGCTGCACGTTCATGATTGATTTTTCCAAGTCGATGGAGTTCGGCGGCGACGATGCCGGCGTCAAGAAAAGTGACTACGGCCGCACGTTCGCGGCGTCGCTGGCGTGGTTTCTCACGCAGCAGCGCGATGCCGTCGGCCTGGCGACGTTCGACCGTGACCTGCGCGAGTTCATCCCGCCGCGCTACCGGCAGGACCAGTTGAAAACGATCCTAGGCCGTCTTGAGACCCAGCCGGCTGGCAACGCCACTGACCTTTGCCAGGCGCTGGAGAAACTTGCCTCGCTCGTCGGCAAGCGTGGCATGATTGTACTCGTGTCCGATTTCCTTTCTCCGCTCGACGAGCTGGAAAGCTGCCTGAGCCTCTTCACCGCCGCTGGGCACGATGTCCGTGCAGTGCAGGTGTTGCATCCGCGCGAGGTCGATTTCAGTTTTGAGGGTGCCGCGATTTTCGAGGACATGGAGAGCGGCCAAAACCTCATTCTCGACCCGGGAACGGCCCGTGAGGCGTATCAGGAAAGATACAACGCGCACAACGCCGCACTCGACGCGATTTTTAGCGCGCAGGGCATCCCCGGTTTCCGCGTGACCACCACCGAACCGCTTGAGCGGGTGCTGCAACGCTTCCTAGAGGAACGTCCCGCGCGCGCCGTTGTCCGGCAACGCCGCTCGAACGCGAGGAATGCCGCATGAGTTTCCTGACACCATTTTACCTGTTGGGCGCGCTTGCACTGGCCATCCCGATCATCCTGCATTTGCTGCACGACCGGCCCAAGAACAAACAGGAATTTGGCAGCCTGATGTTCCTCGACAAGACCCAGCCGCCGGTGGACCGCAAGCGGCGTCCGTCGCACCTGCTGCTGCTGCTGCTGCGCTGCCTTGCCTTGTTGTTGCTGGCATTCGTTTTTGCGCGACCGTTCGTTAAGGTCGATGACCCCGCTGATGCGACGCGACGCGACCGGCAATGGATCACTGTGCTGCTCGACCGCAGCGCCAGCATGCAGCGCGGCGATTTGTGGGAGCAGGCCAAGGCCAAGGTGCAAACTACGCTTGGCCAACTCGGCCCGGGCGACCGTTTCTCGCTGATCGCTTTTGATGACTCCACCGAGCCGTTGGCCGAGGTCAAGTCGTGGCTCGGCAGCCGGTCCGAGGCGGAGGTAAACCTCCCACTCGAGCGCTTGGCCAAGCCTGGCTTCGGCGGGAGCAACCTTGGCCAGGCACTCGTACTCGCCGGCGAGTCGATCGAAGGGGACGAGCCGAGTCCGGATGATCTGGGGGCAGACGAAGAGCCTTTGGCCAGGCGCGAGATTATTGTCATTAGTGACCTGCAAAAGGGCACTCGTCTTGGCGACGTGCAGGGCTACGAGTGGCCCACTGGCATCAGGGTGACGCTCGAGCAGATTGGCGAGGACGACCAGGGCAACGCCGGCATCGAGCAGGTCGCCTCCCGCGTGCCTTGGGCCACCGCCGAGGCTGCGCCGTCCTTCCGCATCAGCAACTCAGCCAACGGCATCAGCGATGAGCTGGAGTTTTTGGCACGCACGACTGCCGGCGAAACTCTCAGCCAAACGGTGCATGTCCCGCCGGGCCGCAGCCGAGTGGTCGAGTTGCCGGGCGAATGGGCTGAGAAGTCCGTCGATCGACTGGCCATTCGGGGCGACGTGGCGGAGTTTGACAATCAGTTTCATTTCGCGCAAAACCGGCAGCAGACAGTGCGCATCGTTTACATTGGCGAGGACAAACCTAACGACGCTGAAGGCTCGCTGTTTTATCTGGCGAGTGCGTTTCAGCAGTCGACTACTCTCGATTTTCAGGTTGAGGCGGTTAGTGGCAAATCGTCCGGTCCACTGCCGGAGGCCGATCTGTACGTCATCGGCGATGCTGTTGACGACCCGCTGGCCCAAGCACTTGGCCAGGCGATCGAGGGAGGCTCCACTGCGCTAATGGTCGTGCAATCGCCGGGTCAGGCTGCAAACCTCAGACAGTGGCTTGGTGTGGACGGCGTTGTCATCCGCGACATAGCGTCGAGGGACTACGCGCTGCTTGAGTCGCTCAAGCTGGACCACCCGGTTCTGGCCGTGTTCCGCGACGCGCGATTCAGTGACTTCACGAACCTGCACTTTTGGAAACATCGCGAGCTGCAAAACCTGCCAGACGAGGGCATCGACGTGCTCGCCCGGTTTGACTCCGGCCCGCCGGCCTGGCTTGCGGCGCGGCGCGGCGACGGACAGTTGCTGGTGATGACCTCCGGCTGGACACCAGCCGACAGCCAGCTGGCGCTCTCGACGAAGTTCATCCCGCTGCTCTATTCGATCCTCCAGCCGGTGCTCGAGGGCAAAACCCAGTCGCGGCAGTTCGTCGTCGGCAGCAAGGTCAACGTGACGCGCTTCAACAACGGCCAGGCCGGTGGCGATGTCACCGTTATGCCGCCCGGCGACGGGGCGGTGGCGATATCGGTCGACACCTTTTTCACGCCGCTCGCCCCCGGCCTGTACACCGCGAAGGGCAGTGACTGGTCGGAGACGTTCGCGGTGAATCTGAAGACGGCGGAGAGTCGCACCGAGCCGATTGTCATGAATCAATTTAAAAAACTTGGCCTGCCGATGTCCGGTTCGGTTGCCTCTCCCGGTGATATTGCGGCCGCCGCGGCAGTGGAAAAGACCGAGGTGCACCGCCGGGAATACTGGCAATGGGCCTTGGCGGCGGTGCTTTTGTTTGTCACTCTAGAGACCGTTCTGGCCGCTTGGGGGAGTCGACCAGCAGAACCAGTCATGACAGCATGAACAAACCGAATACACTCCAAGAACACCTGACGTTTTACCGCCACCAACATCGGCGGCAGAAACTCTTCTCCGGCTTGGCGAAGTGCTGGGCCGCCTGCGCCGTGGCCAGCCTGGCTGTGCTGGCGCTGGGCCAGGCGACGGGTTTCGTGTGGTCTCTAATTGGGGTATCAGCCGCTGCGCTTGCATCGCTGGTTTTAGTGAAAGTGCTGATGGTGGACTGGTTGACGCTGGCCGAGATCGTCCAGCTGATCGAGCGACATCACCCCGGTCTCAACAAGCTGCTCGAGACTGCCTCTGAGCAGATCGGGGAAAACGACCTCGACAAACTCGACTACCTGCAGCAGCGAGTGCTGGCTGACGCCCTCAAGGCCAGCCGCGAGCAGGGTTGGGAACTCGAGGCCAACGGCCGCCTGGCCTTGACGCACCTGTATCATGGCACGGCGTTGTCGGTGTTCCTGCTGGCTTTTTGGCAGATGTCCGACACCACAGAGTCGCAAACGGTTTACTCAGCCAATGGCAGTGTGGTGGTGGAGCCGGGTGATGTGGAGGTGGAGCGCGGAACCAGCCTAATTGTTTCGGCCAAGTTCACCAGCAACAAGTCCGACGTGAAGTTGGTCGTAAAGGAACCTGGCCAAGACCAACGCTGGATGGGAATGGCGCAGAGCCTAGACGACCCCACGTACAGCTATCGTCTGGCCAATGTGCAGTCCAACGCTGTGTATAGTGTGGTGTCTGGCGGGCAGCAGAGTGACCTGTATCGGATGACTGTGTTTGATTACCCGGAGCTCAAGTCGTCGCAGGCCAGGCTCGATTATCCCGAGTTTACCGGACGCGAGGACAAGATCATCAACAACACACGCCGCCTCACCACCGTCGAGGGTACCGGGTTGACTTTCGATTTTCAGTTCAACAAGCCACTCAAGTCGGCGGTGCTCAAGGTCCGCGACGGCGACGGCGACGACATTCTTTTGAAGCAACTCGCCGATGGCAGCCGGCAGTTCCAACATCTGCGCAACTTTAGTGAGCCGGGCGAGTTTCGCTACGAATTGCACCTTGAGGATGCTGATGGACGGGTCAACCGCTTCCCATCTCGGTATGTTTTCAATGTTCTCGAGAACGCCGCTCCGGTACTGAAGTTCGAGGCGCCGGCCGGCGACACTGAGGTGTCGGCCATCGAGGAGATGCGCCTGCAGGGCGAGGCGCGCGACGACTTTGGGCTGGCTGACGCCGGCTTCGGCTACCAGCTGGCTGGCGAGGAACCGCAGTATGTCTCTCTCTCTGACGCCGGCTTGGCCACCAATAAACTCGCCGTCGCCCACGTGCTTCGCATGGAGGATCTGGGGGTCGAGGTGGGGCAGGTGGTGAGTTATTTCCTGTGGGCCGACGACCGTGGTCCGGATGGCGATTTGCGCCGCGGATTCAGCGACCTTTTTTTCGCCACGGTTCGGCCGTTCGAGGAAATTTTCCGCCAAAACCGGTCCGCTACAGAGGGCATGCGGCAGCAGCAACAACAGCAGGGAGAGGGAGGTGAACAGGGTGGCGAACAACAGCAGTCCATCGCCAATCTGCTCGACACGCAGAAGGACATCATCAGCGCCACGTGGAATCTCAAGCGCCGCGACAGCGACGACGAAAAACTGGCCAAGGATATCCAAGTCGTGCTCGACTCCCAGG
This sequence comes from uncultured Verrucomicrobiae bacterium, assembly GCA_937770485.1. Taxonomy (GTDB): domain Bacteria; phylum Verrucomicrobiota; class Verrucomicrobiia; order Limisphaerales; family UBA1096; genus UBA1096. Next base: position 79,697 of record CALJHX010000022.1, read on the forward strand.
GCGAGTTACTTGGCCTGCTCGAGCAGGCGTCGGCGCTGCTGCAGGACTCCGAGTCCGGTGGCCAGGCGTATCAGGCCAACGAGGCAATGCAGGCCGCGGCAGACAGCCTCGGAAAGGCAAAAGACGCCAGCGGCGAAGCGGTTGGCCAAGCACTCTCAGACGCGATCATCGACGAGCAGACCGCCCTGCAGCATTTGCAGAAACTGCGCGAAAACGAGTTTCGTGTGTCTCGCCAGCAAGCTCGTCAACAGCGCCAGCAACAGCAGGGCCGTGGGAACAGCAACCGTGCCCAGCGCCAGCTTGACCAGCTCGAGATGCAGGACACCCGCAACAACTATGAGTTGGAGAGCAAGGCTGAGCGCCAGCAGCAACAGGCCCAGCAGCAGGGCGAGCGTGCCGAGCAACGGCAGACCCTGAACCGCCTCAAGGAACTCGCCCGGCGACAGTCGGACTTAAACAAGCGGCTGCAGGAATTACAGATTGCGCTGCTTGATGCCGAAGATGAGGCCGAGCGCGAACGCATCGAGCGCGAACTCAAGCGCCTGCAGGATGAGCAGCGCAACCTTATCGATGATCTCGACGAGGTTCAGCAGAGGATGGACAGCAGTCAAAATGACGAGCTTGCCGAGTCGCGCCAGCAACTCGAGGAGGCCCGCGAGGAGATGGAGCAGACCGCCCGCGATCTTGAGCAGCAGCAGCTTTCGCAGGCTGCCAACTCCGGCTCGCGCGCCAGTCGGAATCTCGACGAGGTCAGGGAGGATTACAAGGAACAGACCGCCAACAAATTCGCCGATGCCATGCGTGAGATGCGCCAGGACGCGCGCGAGCTCGACAGCAATCAAAACGAATTGAACAAGTCGATCGAGGAGGATCGGCAGAAAACATTCCGCTCCCTGAGCGACGAGGGCGACGTCAAGGAGGCGCTCGACATGGCTGAGTCACAGAAGGGGCAGCTAGATGAGTTGCTTCAGCAAATGGAACAGGTTTCCCGAGAGGCCGAGGATTCAGAGAAGCTCCTATCGCAGGAGCTGGAAGACGGTGTCCGTCGCGCCCGGCAGGATAACATGGAGGAGTCACTCGACCAGTTGTCGTTGCTGATGCGTAACAATCTGCCCAATGAAACCAGCGACATTCAGCGGGGGTTGACCGAGAACATTTCTGAGTTACGCGACACGGTCGAGAATGCTGCCGAGAAGATCATCGGCAGCGACGAGGACGCGATGCGTTTTGCCGCTGACCGGCTCGACGAATTGCGCGAGGAGGTTGAACGTGAAATGGAACTCGCCCAGAACGAAGGCCAAGGCCAACAGCCAGGTCGCCAACGTGAGCAGCAAGACGACGAGCAAAACCCGCTTGGCCAAGGGCAACGCCAGCAGGACAGGGAAAACCAGCAACAGCGGGGCAGGGGCCAAGGTCAACCCAGTGAGGAGCAGGAAGAGAATCAACAACGCCAAGGCGGAGGCCAAGCAGGTGAGGAAGGGCAAGGCGAACCCGGTCAAGGGCAAGGTCAATCCAGTGAGGAGCAGGAAGAGAATCAACAAGGCCAAGGCAGAGGCCAAGCAGGTGAGGAAGGGCAAGGCCAACCTGGCCAAGGCCAGGGTCGGCGTCCCAACAATCAAGATAATCCGCAAACAGCCCAAGGCCGTGATGGCCAGCCGGGCGGCCCGAACGACCAGCCCAATCGACGCCCTGACGGCAACCGCGGCACCGGTGGCGGCAGCGGCGGCTCCGACCTATTCCAGAACTTGGATAACTTTGATTTTGACGGTCCACTGACAGGGCTCGACTACCGCGACTGGGAGGATCGGCTCCGCGAAGTCGAGGAAGTCATCGAGATTCCCGAGCTTCGCAACCAGGTCTCCGAGGTACGTCAGCGCGCCCGCGACATCCGCCGCGAAAACAAGGAAAATGGCAAACCGCCGAAATGGGACTTGGTGGACATGCAAATTCTCCGTCCAATGACCGAGATCAACAAACGGCTCGAGCAGGAACTTTCATTGCGCCAGCCAAAGCGCGAACTCGTCCCGGTCGATCACGACCCCGTGCCGGAGCAATACTCCGAACTCGTCCGCCGCTACTACGAACGCCTCGGTGGCCGCAAGGAGAAGAACAATACGAATAATTAAACGCACAGAACGAATTAAAGGGCGTTGCGTTTACTAAATGTCTGAATACGATTCCATCTTTTTTAAGAGTCCCGAGTGGTTGCCTGTGGCGCTGGGGGTGTTGGCGTTGGTGATTCTCGTTTCGCTTTGGGGCTACGGCCGCGCGCGGCTGCCGATGCACATCAAGGTCACCGGCATCACCCTCAAGACGTTAGGCATCGCGCTGCTCTGCTTTTGCCTGCTCGAGCCGGAATTGGTACAGAAGAAGGCCAAGCCGGGTGCGAACTTTATCGCTGTGTTGGCGGACAATAGTCAGGGTATGGTCATTCGGGATGCTGGCAGCACGACCTCGCGTGCGGAGGAATTGGTCAAGGCGCTCGAGCCGGAGCCGGGTGACTGGCAGGAGGCGCTTGACGAGAATTTCAAGATTCGTCGCTACACGTTCGACACTCGACTCCGGACGACCGGTGATTTTGACTCACTCGATTTCAAGGGCCGCGCCAGTTCGCTCATCGGATCGACGCGCAACCTTGGCCAGCGCTTCAGTGGTCGGCCGCTCGCCGGCATCTTGGTTTTTAGCGATGGCAACGCCACCGACCTTGAGAGCCTTAACGATGGCCTTGGCCCACTACCGCCGGTTTATCCGGTCATAATGGGCAAAGAATCAGAGATCAAGGACATCTCAATCACCTCGGTGCAGGTGACGTCATCAACATTCGAGGATGCGCCGGTATCGATCCATTGCAATCTCGCGGCCACCGGCTTTTCCGCCGCCCAAATCGAGGTTCGGTTGCTTGATCCCGACGGCACGCTGCTCGACACCCAGTCACCTGAAGTTGGCCAAGCGATGAAGATCGAGTTTGAAGTCAAACCAGAAGCGCTTGGTGTTTCGTTTTACACTATCGAGGTTCGCCAGGCGGAACGGCCGGAAGGCCAAGCCGGCGAAGAGGAGGCCACCATAGCCAATAACCGGCGTATCGTGGCGGTTGAGCGGCGCAAGGAACCGTACCGTATTCTTTACGTCGCCGGCCGACCCAACTGGGAATACAAGTTTCTCAAGCGCGCTCTCGACGACGATCCGCAGATCGACTTGGTTGGCTTGATCCGTATTGCCAAGCGCGAGCCAAAATTCGTTTTTCTTGGGCGCGAGGGCGAAAGCGGCAACCCGCTTTTCAAAGGTTTCCGGGGTGAAGAGGAGGAGGAAGGTAGTTATGACAAGCCAAGACTCAAACGTCTCAACGTGAAGGACGAGGACGAGTTGAAGGAGGGCTTCCCGAAGAGTGCCGGCGAGTTGTTTGGCTACCACGCGATCATTCTGGACGACCTAGAGTCGGCGTTTTTCATGCCGCACCAGCGCGAGTTGATTCGCCGCTACGTCTCCGAGCGCGGTGCCGGTTTCATGATGCTCGGCGGCCAGGAGTCGTTCACACAGGGTAAATACGAAAACACCCCCATTGCCGAATTGCTGCCGGTCTATCTGCAGCGCAGTGGCTCAGTTTCACCCGTAGACAATATGGAATTTGGATTGACTCGCGAGGGTTGGCTCAGCCAGTGGATACGCATTCGCAAAACCGAGGCAAATGAGAAGGATCGCCTCGAGGATATGCCAAAGTTTCGTGTGCTCAACCAGGTTGATCGGATTAAGCCCGGTGCCAGCGTGATGGCCTCGATGCTTGATGAAAACGGTCGCAAACTGCCGGCCCTTGTGGTGCAGCGTTATGGCCACGGTAAGTCAGCGGCTCTTTTGGTCGGCGACATGTGGCGCTGGCAGATGGCCGGCGACGGCAAACGCGAGGACTTGCCGCGTGCCTGGCGGCAGATGATCCGCTGGCTCGTCGCCGATGTGCCGAACCGCGTGCAACTCACCACGGAGGCCGACTCCGGCGCGGCGGGGCTCGGCCGCAAGTTGACCGTCCGCGCGCGCAACGAGGAATTTAAGCCGCTTGGCTTCGCCAACGTCGAGTTGAGGGTGTTGCCGGCCGGTGACGAATCAAAGGCCATCGACTTGTCGGTTGAGCCGACCAGCACCGAGACCGGCGCGTTTGAGTCGCTCTATATCCCGCGCGAGGAGGGAGGCTACGTGGCGCAGGCCAAGGTGCGCGACGAGGACGGCAAGGTAATCGGCGATGTTGAGGCCGGCTGGGCCAGCAACCCGGCAGCAGACGAATTCCGCTCGCTGCAGCCCAACGAAGCGCTCATGGAGGACTTAGCCGAGCGGACTGGTGGCCGCGTGCTCGCTCTCAGCGATTTGGCCCAGTGGGCGAAAGAGTTGCCGACGAAACAATCGCCCGTGATGGAGTCGTTCCAAACCCCGCTGTGGCACCTGCCGTGGATGTTCGCCGCCGCGCTGCTGCTGTTGGTCACCGAGTGGTGGCTGCGAAGGAGGCACTGGTTGCCATGAGGTTGTTGTTGCTGAGCCTGCTGCTGTTGCCCCTCGCCAAGCTGGACGCGGAGGTCGATGTTTTTAACGTGGTAAATGAGCGCCGCGTGATGATCATCACTGGGGCCGGCGGCGAGGAGGAATACACAGAGCTGTTCGCGAAGTGGGGGGGAGACTTGGCCAAGGCGTTCGACGGCAACGCCGCCGAGATGGTGTACATCACCAACAAGCCGGAAGACATCGGCGGGCGAAAAACCGTTGAGTCGACGCTGAACAAATGGGTTGAAAAGCCGGATGTCGAAATTTGGATTTTGCTCGTCGGACATGGCACATTCGATGGCAAGGCGGCCAAGTTCAACCTCGTTGGCAACGACGCCTCGGACGCGGATTTTAAGCATTGGCTCAAGCCGCATCGCGGGCCGCTCGTTTTCATCAACACTAGCTCCTGCAGCGCGCCATTCATTCGGACACTCTCCGGTCCGAACCGCGTCGTTGCCACCGCGACCAAGAGCGGATACGAGCAAAACTTCTCCCGGTTTGGGGGCTACATGGCGGCCGCGCTTGGCCACGCGGAGGCAGACCTCGACAAGGACGGTGCAGTGTCGGTGCTCGAGGCGTTCCTGATTGCCTCACGTCAGGCCGGTGAATTCTATCGTGAAAATGATCGCTTAGTTTCTGAGAACGCACTGCTTGACGACAACGGCGACGGCATGGGCACTCCGGCCGATTGGTTTCGTGGCGTGCGTACGCAGAAGAAGGCCAAGGGTAAAAGCAGTGCCGACGGCAAATTGTCGCGTCTGGTTTTCCCGGTGATTCCCCCGGCGGAAAAAGGCATTCCCGCACCGCTTCGCAAAAAGCGACTTGCTATCGAGGCAAAAATTGAAACCTTGCGTTCGCTCAAAAAAACACTCGATGCCGAAGTTTACTACCGCGACCTCGAAAAACTCTTCCTCGAGTTGGCCTCCACCAACGACGAGATTGAAACTGCCCAGCAGGAGTAAGTCTGCAACCCTTCTTTATTGGCTCCAATGCTTCGGCGTGGTATTCCTTCCCTCGCAATTACTCGCAACAGCATGAGGGAATTAGTCATCGGCATCGACAGCGGCACGCAGTCCACCAAGGCGTTGGTGGTGGACGCAAACAACGGCAAAGTCCTCGGCGAAGGCGCGAAGGCTCACCGCCTGATCGGCGGCCTCCCCGCCGGAGCGAAGGAGCAGAACCCCGCCGACTGGATCGACGCCACCCAAGCGGGCATCCGCGCGGCGCTGAAACAGGCCAGGGCCAACGCCGGCGAGGTGCGTGCGATCGGTGTCAGCGGCCAGCAGCACGGCTTCGTGCCGCTCGACAAAAAAGGCGCCGTCATCCGTCCGGCCAAACTGTGGTGCGACACCTCCACTGCCGCCGAGTGCGACGAGATTATGGCCAAGCTCGGCGGCCTCAAGGGCTCTGTCAAGGAACTAGGCAATGCGGTGCTCCCCGGCTTCACCGCCGGTAAAATTCTTTGGCTCAAGAGACATGAGCCGAAAAACTTCAGGCGCTTGGCGACGGTTATGTTGCCGCACGATTATTTGAACTTCTGGCTTACCGGCAACGCAGTCATGGAGTACGGCGATGCCAGCGGCACCGCGTTGCTCAACGTCCGCACACGTAAGTGGTCCAAGAAAACGTTGAAGGCGATCGACGCTGGCTTAGCGGCCAAGCTGCCCAAGCTCATTTCCAGCGATCAGGTGGCTGGCACATTACAGGCGGCCACAGCCAGGAGGCTTGGCCTACACACCGATGTGCTTGTAAGCGCTGGCGGGGGCGACAACATGATGGGAGCTATCGGCACCGGCAATACCCGCCCAGGAGTCGTGACTGCCAGTTTCGGAACAAGCGGCACAATTTACGCCTGCGCAGGAAAACCGGTGGTTGACCCCAAGGGTGAGATCGCCGCATTTTGCGATTCTACCAACCGCTGGCTGCCGCTGTTATGCACGATGAACGTCACGGTGGCGACCGAGTTGATCCGCAAGGATTTCAAGTGGACGCACGCCCAGTACGAGGCCGCCGCGCGCAAGGCCCCGGCCGGCTCCGATGGTTTGTTGCTGCTTCCGTACCTCGAGGGCGAACGCACGCCTAACGTGCCGGACGGCACCGGTGTTTATTTCGGTGTCCGAGCCGGGACGTTTACCGAGAAACATTTTGCCCGTGCGACGATGGAAGGCGTCACGCTTGGCATGAACTACGGCTTGCGCCGACTCGAGAAACTCGGCGTCAAGCCGACGCAGATCCGTGCCACCGGCGGTGGGGCGAACTCCAAACTTTGGCGGCAAATCATGGCCGACGTTTTCAACGCCCAAGTCGTCACGCTCAAAGTCGGCGAGGGCGCGGCTTACGGAGCGGCGCTGCAGGCTCTGTGGAGCCTCCGGAATCATCAGGGCGACAACGTGAGCATCGAGGAAATCACAGATCGCTTCGTGAAACTGAACACGCGCGAAACCGCCGAGCCAAATGCAGATAACGTCGCCGTGTATCGCGAAGTGCAGGCCCTGCAGGACGACCTCTCCAAGTCCCTCCGCAAACCGTTCGCGAAACATCGGGCACTTGTGAGCGGTCAGCGGTGAGCAGTCAGCGGTGGGCGGAAACTGCTCACCGACAAGAGGCTTGCCTTGGCTAAGTGCTTGGCCACAATCGGTGGCGTATTATCATCATGAAAAAACGCATCCTGTTTTTTGCCCTGACTGTGCTGCTGCCGTTGGCCGGCTTTGCCAAGGAGAAGCGACCGAACATTCTGTTCGCGTTCGCCGACGACTGGGGCAAGTACGCTAGCGCCTACGCCAAGGTTGAGCGCCGTCCCGGCGCGAATACCATCGTCAAGACACCGACGTTCGACCGCATCGCTAACAACGGGGTGTTGTTCAAGCACGCCTTCGTCACCGCGCCATCGTGCACGCCTTGCCGCAGTTCGCTGCTCTCCGGCCAATATTTTTTCCGCACCGGCATGGGCGCGATTTTGCAGGGAGCCAAATGGGACGCCGCTATCCCGTCGTACCCGCTGATGCTGCGCGACTCCGGCTATCACATTGGCGAGACCTACAAGGTTTGGACTCCTGGTTCTCCCGCGGACGCTCCATACGGTGCCGGTAAATACTCCTATGAAAAGAGCGGTCGGATGTTCAACGGCTTCTCGCAGATGACGACCAAGCGCGTGACCGGTGGCATGTTAGTCAAGGACGCAAAGCAGGTTCTTTACGACGAGGTGATGGGCAATTTTAACGCGTTCGTCGATGACTGGAATCGCGACAAGCCTTTCTGCTACTGGTTCGGTCCGACGCTCGTGCACCGCAAATGGACCAAGGGCTCAGGCAGGGATTTGTGGGGTATCAACCCGGATGATTTGAAGGGCAAACTGCCAAAGTTTTTGCCTGACGTACATGAGGTGCGACAGGATTTTGCCGATTACCTTGGCGAGGTGCAGGCGTTCGACACCGCGCTTGGCCTAATCCTTAAGCGGCTTGAGGTGTTGGGCGAACTGGATCACACGGTGGTCGTCATCAGCGGCGACCACGGCGCGCCCGGTTTTCCCGGCGGTAAATGCAACCTGTATGACTTCGGTGTGCAGGTGCCGCTGGCCATCTGGTGGCCCGGACAACCCGGCGGCCGTGTGGTGGATGACTTCGTCAACCTCATGGACTTGGCCCCGACTTTTCTCGAAATCGGCGCTGTGAAACGCCCGAAAGTAATGACCGGCAAAAGCCTAGTACCGGTGCTCAAGTCGAAGAAGCAGGGCCTCGTTGACAAAAAACGCAACTGGGTGATCACTGGTCGTGAACGTCATGTGGCCAGGGCCCGGGAGGGGTTGCTACCCTATCCGCAACGTGCGCTTCGCACCGGG
>CALJHX010000023.1 GCA_937770485.1 uncultured Verrucomicrobiae bacterium
AGGCAGAGCAGAACAAAATAGGTGCGCGGCCGGTCGGTGTGCTGCCACGAAGCCAGCACAACGAGAGGCGCGAGCAGCGCCGACAACAGCAGCACCAGCGCGTTGGTGCCGTCGAGACCGACGAAATAATAGATGCCAAGCGCGGGAATCCATTCGGCCTTTTCACTGAACTGCAAGACGCCGGCATCGGTGTCAAACTGCACAAGCATCCACACCGCCAACGTCAGACGACACCAGCGCGCCGGCCAGCGCCACCGCGCGGGCGCGGGCTTCCGGCAGGGCCAGAATCAGCACGGCCGCCACCACTGGGGCCAATGTGAGTGCAGTGATCATTTTATCCAGAACACGAGCACCCCCAGCGCCACCGCGCCAAGCGCGATGAGGCGGAGGTAGCCGGGGAGAAAGCCATTTTGCGGACGGGTCACGGCGTGGCCGGCCGAGCGCAGCCGGTTGCACATGCCGTCGAAGGCCAGTGTGTCGATCAATTTGCGGTCGCCACCGATGGCGAAGGCGTTGCCAGTCCTGTCCGCCAGCAGTACCGCCAAGTCGCGCACGCGGAGCAGCAGCTCGTTGAGTTGTTCCGCGATGATGATGGCCAAGCTCCACAGCCGGCCCACCGTGGCGGCGTACAGTTCGTCGAACCACAGCTTGCGCACAAGCGGCGTGACGGCGAGCGGATCAGCCGCTTGGCCAAGCGCTCGTCCACGGTAAATCAGCCAGCCAAGCGCAATGCCGCCGAGCGCGACGGCAATGCTTACGACGATGACAATGGTTTCATGCTGTGCCGCCTCACCCGGCAGCTTGGCCAACACGCTGTCCTTGGCCAAGCCGCCGAGGCCAAGCGCGAAGAGGGCGAGAATGACCAGCGGCACTGTCATGATGCGCGGGCTCTCGTGTGGCGTGTGCGCGCCGCGATGCGTGCCGGGGAAAACGTACATGCACTGGCGCGTCATGTAGACCGCTGTCAGCAGCGACGCGGCGGCGGCGATCCAAAAGACCGGTTGATTCGTGGCCCAAGCGCCGGCCAAAATTTCGTCTTTGCTGAAAAAGCCGCTCGTGAACGGGAATGCCACCAGTGCGAGTGTGCCGCAAAGGTAGGCGATCGTCGTCACCGGCATCGGCTTGGCCAAGCCGCCCATTTTGCGGATATCTTGTTCCTCGTGGCAGCCGTGAATGATCGAGCCCGCGCCGAGGAACAGCAGCGCCTTGAAAAAGGCGTGCGTCAGCAAATGAAACATTCCCACCGACACGCCGGCCACGCCGAGGCCGACCATCATCAGGCCAAGCTGGCTGACCGTCGAGTAGGCCAGGATGCGTTTGAGGTCGTATTGGCCAAGCGCGATGAATGCCGCCACGAGCGCAGTAATCGCACCTACCCACGCTACCACCGGCAGCGTGTCGCCGGCTTCAAACAGCGGGATCGCCCGCGCCACGAGGAACACGCCGGCCGCCACCATCGTCGCTGCGTGGATGAGCGCGCTGACCGGCGTCGGGCCTTCCATCGCGTCCGGCAGCCACACGTGCAGCGGCAACTGGCCGGACTTGCCGATCGCCCCCATGAACAGCAACAGGCTGATTAGCCCGGAAGCCTGCATGCCCCAAACCATCCCAGAGGGCAGCGTCTCCAGCAGCCCCTGGCCGCCGTCGTAAAGCGTCAGCGTGCCGGTCGTCTTGAATGCCAGCAGGATGCCGATGAGAAAACCCATGTCGCCAATGCGCGTGACGATGAACGCTTTTTTGCCGGCGGCGGCGGCCTCCGGCTTGTGGAACCAGAAACTGATAAGCAGGTATGACGCGACGCCGACAATTTCCCAGCACATGAACAGCAGCAACAGGCTGTTGGCCAACACGAGGCCAAGCATCCCGGCGGCGAACAGCGACAGGTAACAGAAAAACCGCGCCATGCGTTCGTCGTCTTTCATGTAGCCGGCGGAGTAGATAAAAATGAGCAGGCCGATGAAAGTGACCATCGCCAACATCGCGCCGTTGAGCGGGTCGAGTACGAAGCCAAGCGGGATGGCTGTGTCACCAACAGTGAGCCATTCGAAGTTAAAGGTTTTGTGTGCGCCCGCTGCCATGCCCCATGCCTCGTTGAACGCAGCCAGCGCCAGTCCACACGAGCCAAGCATCGCGGCGATGGCCACGCCGGCGGCGCGGCGACCGTTCTGCAGCCCGCACGTCAAGGCGGCGGCCAGCAGCGGCAGCAGGGGAATGAGGGCCAGCGTGGTTGTAGTCATTATTCCCTTAAAGTGTTCATGGACTCCAAATCCACGGTTTTGAAATGCCGGTAAACCGCAATCACCAGCGCCAGGCCCACGGCCACCTCAGCAGCAGCCACGGCGATCGCGAACAGCGTGAACATAGGCCCGTGCAGCAGCTCTGGGTTATCGCTGTAGCGCCAGAAGGCGATGAAGTTCAGGTTGGCGGCGTTGAGCATAATCTCGACGGAAAAAAGCACGACGATGGCGTTGCGCCGCGTGAATGCGCCCATCAACCCAACGCAAAAAAGCACCGCCGCCAAAATGAGGTAATGGTGCAAAGTCATTCCGGTGAATCCTCCTCCTTTGGCATGCGAACGCCCTGCGCCGCGGTGACTGCCCCGATGAGCGCCGCAGTGAGCAGCAACGCCAGCACCTCAAGTGTCACCACGTAAGGGTTCATCAATTTGCGGCCTAATTGCTCCACCGGTTTACGATCGTCCTCACCGAATTCAGGATTCTCTTCCGTTCCGAATTTCCATCGTAACCTGGGTCGCTGATTTGCGTTAAGAATTCTGATGGATCTTTGGCTTTCGGCATTGATAACTGTTGAACTGGCCATAACGACAACAGTAACAGAACAAACACCGCCGCAGCCACCACGAGCCCCCAAGACCAGCCGCGCGAAGTCATCCGACGCCCGTCGTCGCCGGCCACTCGCTCTGTAAGCATGATGGCGAACAACAGCAAAACACCGACCGCGCCGATGTACACGAGTACCTGAACCGCCGCAATGAACTCGGCGAGCAGCAGCAAAAACAACCCGGACAGCCCCGCGAAGAAAACCAGCAACGCGAACACGCCGTGAATGAGGTTGCGCTTGCGCACAGCCACCAGCGCGCCGAGCACGGCGATAGCGGACAAGATCCAGAATGCAATTACCTCGTTCATTCAGCGTACTTGTACTCGCGCGGGCGCACTTTGCCGCGGTTCAGTTGGTTCAGTCCACTGGCGGCACCATACAAAACCGCGAGTGAGATCAACCAAGTGATCACCATGATAAATTTGTTGTCTAGTTGTTCCGCGTGCCAAGCGAAGCCGGCCACAAAGATATTTAGAATGGAAAGCGGCAGCATGAATTTCCACGCAAAACCCATCAACTGGTCAACTCGCAAGCGGGGCAGGGTGCCTCGCAGCCAAATCATCACTGCGATAAGGGCGAATATTTTTGCGAGGAACCAAATGACACTGAGCCATGGCAGCACAGCCAAGCCGGGACCATCGCCGCCGCCGAGGAACAGTGTGACCGCCAAGCCGCTGATGGCGAACATGGCGATGTATTCGGCGAGGAAAAAGAGAGCGAACTTGAAGCCGCTGTACTCGGTGAAATAGCCGGCAATGATTTCGCTCTCGGCCTCTGGGAGGTCGAAGGGCGAGCGGTTGGTTTCCGCCAGCGCGGCGATGAAGAAAATGACAAAGGCCGCGAAGCCCCACGGGGAGAAAACGAACCAGTTTCCGCCCTTTTGCGCGCCGGCGATTTCGCCGGCGTTGAGGCTTCCGACCATCATTACCACAATGACTGCGGAAAGCACGAGCGGGATTTCATAGCTGACCATCTGCGCGACGGCGCGCATGCCGCCGAGCAGCGAGTACTTGTTGCGCGAGGCCCAACCGGCCATGAAGACTGCAAGCGTGTTAAGGCCCGTGATTGCGAAAAAGAAAATGACCGCGCCATCGAGCAGGAAGGCTTTAACTGAGTTTTCGTTGAGCCAAGGAAAATCAAGTGGGAGGAAGCAGAGAACCAGCATCGAGGGTATGAGCGCGAGGATGGGGGCGAGCAGGTGAAAGAGGCGGTCGGCGCCGCGCGGGACAATGTTTTCCTTGAAGATCATCTTGATGCCGTCGGCGGCCGGTTGGCCAAGGCCGAAGAGGCCGATGCGCGTGCACGGGATGCCCACCTTGTTGGGGCCGATACGATTTTGAATACGCGCGAGAGCCTTGCGCTCGAGCCAGGTCGTGAAGGCGAAGAGCGTCGCAAAAATCAGCATCAGCGGCACGGTAGCAATGAGGATATCTATGAGGAGTTCGAGGCTCATTTGGCTTCCTCCTTGGCTGCTTCCGCCGCTTTTTTCTCTGCAGCAGCTTTGGCCTTCTCTGCGGCGGCTTTTTTCTTGGCTTCCTTGGCGGCTTTTTCAACGGCCATTTTCTGGTCGCGTGCGGCGGCTTCCTCGGGGTGAATCTTGTGGTAGTAGTCGTTGCTCTTAAGCAGGTCATCGCGCCGCACCAGCAGTCCGCCGAAGCGGTCGGGCGTGCTCAACTCGAACTGGCTGTTCATCACGATGGCGTCGAACGGGCAGACCTCCACGCAAATCTGGCAGCTCATACAGACCGAGACGTCGATGTCGAACACCGCTGGCCGCTTGATGTATTTGCCGTTCTCGTCGTAGTCCTTCTCAATGTAAATACATTGCGGCGGGCATTCGCGCTCGCAGATTTGGCAGGCGACACAGCGAACGGTGTCCATCGGTTCGCCGCCGTCGTGCAACAACATGGGGAAGTTGCGGCTGTATTCCGTGACGGTGGTGGTGTCGCTAAGTTGCTCGCCTTTTTCTTTCGGGTAATCGCCGATACTTTGCGGGAGCGCGCCGTCGGCGCGCCATGAGTAATCGTTTGTGGGGAGGCGTTCCTTCTTGTTAATATAGGAGCCCACAAAATTCCGCAGTGTTACTGCCATGCCCTTGAAAATGCCACCACCGAGAATTCTCATCGATCCACCTCCCCGAGGACGATGTCGATGCTTCCGAGGATGATGACGGCATCGGCTATTTTTCCGCCGAGACACATGTCTCGGAGCACGGTGAGATTGATGAGCGACGGCGGCCGCACCCGGTAACGGTATGGCTTGGGAGTGCCATCGGCGATGAGGTAAAACCCCAGCTCGCCCTTCGGCCCCTCGATGCGACCGTACGACTCCGCTGGCTTTGGCTTAAACACGCGGGGCGCGTTGCCCATGATTTCGCCTTCGGGAATGCCAGCGAGCGCCTGTTTCAAAATCTCGATGCTCTCGCGCATCTCGAGCATGCGAATCATGAAGCGGTCGTAACAGTCGCCCGTGTCACCATCGGTGTAAGGCACGCGAAACTTGAAGCGGTCGTAGATTCCGTATTGATCCACCTTGCGCAAATCGTACGCCACGCCACTGGCGCGGAGCATGGGGCCGGTGACGCCGGCGCTGATGGCCAGTTCGCGCGGCAAGTTGCCCACACCCTGCGTGCGGCTGAGGATGATTTCGTTTTCGCAGAGAAGCTGTTCGTACTCGTCGAGGAAGGAGGGAAAGTGATCAACCACTTTGGCTGCGCGCTCGAGCCATCCCTCGGGCACGTCGTTGCGCAGGCCTCCGAAGCGGAAGTAGTTGCACATCATTCGGGCTCCGCTGGCTTGCTCGAATAGGTCGAGAATCTTCTCTCGCTCGCGAAAGGCGTACAGTAGCGGCGTGCCCAGCGCCCCTAGGTCGTTGATAAAAAAGCCAACTAGTGAAACGTGATTAACCAGCCGCGTCAGCTCGGCCATGATGACGCGCAGGTATTCGGCGCGCTCCGGCACCTCGACCTCGATGAGCTTCTCCGCCGCCAGAGCGTAGGCCCAGTTGTTGGTCATGCTGTTGAAATAATCGAGCCGATCGGTAAAAGGCATGCTCGAGAGGTAGCTCATGTTTTCTGCGAGCTTCTCGTGGTTGCGATGCAGGTAGCCGAACACCGGCCGTAGGTCCACCACCGTCTCGCCATCGAGTTTCACGTCCATGCGGAATACTCCGTGCGTGCTCGGATGATGCGGCCCCATCGAAACTTCCAGCAGGTTGGTCTCGAGACCGTCCTGCTGTATCAGTTCGTAATTGGGTGCGGCGGCGGTGCTCAAACGATGACTTTCCCCTTTTGGTGTTTCTCCAGGATTTCGTTGTGAGGTGTGGGCTCCCACTCGTAGTCGAATGGTTCGGTATAATCCTTGCGCATGGGGTGGCCCTCAAATTCATCCCACATCAGGATGCGGCGCTGGTCCGGGTGGCCCTTGAAATTAACGCCGAACAAATCAAACACCTCGCGTTCCTGCAAATCGCAACTACGCCACACGGGTGTGAGCGATTCCGCCTCGGCGTTGTCACGACTGGTTCGTTGCTTGAGCACCAGTGGGCCGGTTTTATTTTGCATCGAGTAGAGATGGTACACCACATCGATCCGGGCCGGCTCGGTGCGTGTGACGGTTTCCACCTCGCCGGCGTCGTTCGTTATTTTTTCCTTCACCTCGCGCTCGAGGTAATCCACGCCGGTGACATTGCTGCAGTAATCGACGCCTTGGCCAAGCAGCCACTCGGCCATGGTGCGCGCTTGGCCAAGCGGCACGATGACCGCGCCGGCGGCTTCATCCCATTCTGCATCGGGGAACTGCTGCAGAACCGGTTCGTGGGAAAGTTCGCTCACGCCGTGGCTTCCTTCAGCGGCTTGGCGTTCGGGTTGGCGGGGGGCTGCCACACCTCGGGGTTGAACGGCGGCTCGAGATCCTTGCCCGTGAAGCGCGGCACGGGGTATTGCCGGCGGCCCTTGGTGAAGGCGGGGTCGTTCCTGATGTCCTGCGTGAGGATTTTCTCCTGCAAATAATTGAGCGACTGCAACACCGCCTCGGGCCGGGGCGGACAGCCTGGCAGATAAACGTCCACCGGGATGAATCGGTCGATGCCCTTGAGCACGTTGTAGCCCTGCTTGAACGGCCCGCCAGAAATCGCGCACGCGCCCATCGCGATGACCCACTTGGGCTCGGGCATCTGGTTGTAAATTCGCACCACCTGTGGTGCCATTTTCTTGGTGACGGTGCCGGAGACAATCATCAGGTCCGCCTGGCGCGGCGTGGGGCGAAAGACCTCCGAGCCGAAACGGGAGATATCGAAACGGGACGTGGCCGAGGCGATCATCTCGATGGCGCAGCAGGCCAAGCCGAATGTCAGCGGCCACACCGAGTTGCCACGCGCCCAGTTGTAGAGGAAATCCACCGACGACACGATGACCCCCGCGCGTTCGAGTTCCGCCCGTGTCGTGTCATCGAGATCGATGCTCGGATTGATGTTTTCAGTTGTCATTCGCAAGAAGGGACGACTTCCCGTCGTCCGTGTCTTTATTCCAAATTTAATTCAAAAAATGGGACGAGGTGGAACGCGTCCCTCCCGTCATTTCCAAGTCAGTACACCTTTAATCCACAAATAAATCAAACTCTCCGCCAGTAGCAAAATGAACACGCCCATTGCCAGGAATGCCCCGAACGAAAGTCCCGTGAACGCTACCGCCCATGGGTAAAGAAAGACGGCCTCGATATCAAAAATCACAAACGCCAGCGCGTATAAATAATACTGCACGTTGAATTGCACCCACGGGTCGCCCTTGGATTCCAGCCCGCACTCGAAGGGGGCTTCCTTGATATCGCCCGGTTTTTTTGGCGCGAGGATCGCAGAGAGTATGAGCGGGGCGCAGGCGAATCCGACAGCCAACAATGCCATCACCCCCAGCAGTAGATAGGCGGAATATGGCTCGCTCGGCGCACTGGCAAGCAGCGGGACGATATTGAAAGTTGAAAGCAACCCGGATGGCATTCTTTGTCGGAGGGGTTACCTCCTTCCCCTATGTGGCGGCACATTGTTCGGTTTTACTGGTAGAAGTCAAGACCCTCTTCGTGTTTAGAGGCTGTTCCGTATGGGCAGTCGCTTGGACAAGCCGTGCCTTGTAGGCGAGTTCAATTCTCCGCTTGGTCAACCGGTGGCGCGAGCACGACACGGAAGCCCCCAAATATCCAGCGGTAATCCGGTTTCTGTGGCTCGGCTCGGCAGGCGGAACGCAGGATGCTACTCGGACATTAGGAGGCTCCGCCCCGGAAGATTTTCATCTTTCCTGAGTCAGAGTAGGCCGTGCCGCCCGGGTATGCCCGGTAGGTGTCGAGACACCATTCGAACAAGTTACCGTGTATGTCGTAAAAGCCCCATGGATTAGTTGTCAATCGACCAACCGGTTTTGGCTGGCCGTTGCTGTTCTCAGCCCACCAACCATACTGGCTCAATAACACCTTGTTATCGCCGTAGCTATAGGCATTTTCTGTTCCTGCGCGGCAGTCGTATTCCCACTCTGCCTCTGTGGGGAGGCGGTAGAGGTAAGCCGGAAGGGATAGTATTTCGTGTGCGTTGCTGCTTTGTGAGCCCGTTTGCAATATTCCCGAGCTTCGTGTCAGGTCACCTTGTTTACCGGCAAGTCAGATGTGTAATTAGTGCTGCTGGGATTGCTGTCCATGAGGACCATGAACTGTTCCTGTGTTACCTCGTAGCGGTCCATCCAAAATTCGTGCGGAATGGTGGCATTATTTGCGGGCCCTTCATCCTTATATCTTCCGGCCTCCTTCTCAGGGCTACCCATCAAAAAATCGCCTGGTGGAAGCCAGATCAGGCTATTCTGTAAATTAATATCCTGCCACGAGAGTTTAAAAAAAGAGGTGCCGTTCGCTCTGGGCTCAACAGGCAGAGCGGCTAATTTGACTTTCTTAGAAGGGAAGGCGTACGCCCCCGATCAGTACGTGCCCTTGGACAGGGGGCCGGTGGGTTGCCAAATAACCGCCACGCCCGTTTTGGGCAGATTGGAGGCAAGTCAGAGAGTAGGTGTCATTTGAGTCAGTAGGTGACAACCGTACCTCAACTTGGGCACGCGCCTGTGTGGTTGAGCCAGCCAGGCCAAGCATGATTGAAGCAAAAGTGACTAATGGAACGATACTGCATGGGCACACTTTTCGGTTCGCACTGATAAGGAAAAACCCGGAATCATGCCATATCTTTTTAGTGTAAAGGGGGAAACTCCCGGAAAAAAACGAAACCGGAGGGGCCAGGTTGAAGAAACCTGCAACCCCTCCGGGGATAGTTCAGAGAATATAATGTCAGATGTTTGTAGATACTCACGGAAGCGCTTACATTCACACGCCGTGTGAGACGTGGGGGAATATACAGCATTTCCTCCATCTGACAAGAACTTTTTTTGGTGTGACAACTTTGTGACAAAATCCCAGCTTTCAACCTTCGTCAGAAATATAAAAAGCCCATCATCTTTGGTTTTTTTCGGAATGTGGCTCCCTTGATCCACTCCACGTGTCCGTCATAAAACCCCTCGTTTGAGCCGTCCGGCTCGTCGCCACGGTCGTTGTAATGGTTGACTCCCCGCATCAGGGGGTTGGAATCGCCCGGCCGCCCCCACGATCCCTGATGCTTCCGGTTCAAGTCGGCCCAGATGACTTTGTAGTGTGGATTATCCGTTGTTTTCAGGGCAAAAACCGGCGTTCGAACCTGCTCCTGGAACATCGAGCGGTTGTTCGAGTAGCGCGTTTCGCCGGCGAAATAAAAATAGCCCATCACCGAGTCGCGCCCGCCTGGCCAGGCCCAGAAATCGTCGCGGTTCCAACTCCGGTTGGACGGGCAGTAAAACATCGGACGCCGGATGTGGTACTGGTTCGTCATCGTGTCGCGAAACCAGACCGAGTTCCAGTACGGGTTGCTCGAGCCGCCGGGCGGGAATACCTCGTCATTGTCGCCGGCGTACATCGTCAACGACAGTATCCACTGGTGAGAATTGTTTTTGCAGGTGGTTCGGTGCGCCTGCTCCTTGGCCCGCGCCAGCGCCGGCAGCAGCAGGCTCGCGAGAATGGCAATGATGGCAATCACCACTAGCAACTCAATCAGCGTAAACGCCAGTCGCGGGCCATTTTTTGTGAGGAGCAAGTTCATCAAGACGAGATGCAGAATTATCGGGACGAAAGTTTTATTTTGAAAGTGAAAAGATTCTCCCTCAACCAACCCTTTTCCCCGGGGAGGGGGTATTGTTATCAATCCTTCTCCCTCAGGGAGAAGGTGGCCGCAGGCCGGATGAGGGTGAACCACACGAACGCTTTACTCGCGCAGGCGCATCGGGCGGTTGTCGCGGGTTTGGATGAGTCGCTGTACCCGGTTGGTCAGCCGCAGGCCGTCGGCGCTCAGGAGCACGCCGGCGGGGTTTCCCGGCACATCGCCGGTTGGCGGCTTCCACTTGGCTAAGGCGGCTTCGCGCTTGGCCAGGCGCGCTGGTTCATCGGCGACAAAGTCATATTCGAATTCACCGAAGCCCGGCTGCCTGGCCAGGGCCTTGTGTGCCATGTAGCGAACGGCGGAGTAGGGGTCGTTGAGCAACTCGGCGAGCAGCGGCGACTGCCAACCGCTGCCGCTGGCCGCAAGTGCCGGTTGCCAGCCCATGTGCCAGGCGGCGAGCGCGCGTTGGCCGGCGTCGCCCTTGAGCAGCCAAAGCGCCGAGGCGGCGGTCGTGCGGTGTTCACCCGGCACGGTCGGCTTGGCCTGGCCGGTGCGATCGGCCAACTGTTCGGCGGTCCAGTCGAGCGTCTTGTCTAGGTGGCACAAATTACAGGCGTTCGGCCGGCCGGTCGCGAGGGTGGTGGCGACATCGGGCGTCTCGATAGTGTGGCCGCGAATGGCCTTGAGCAGGCCGTAAGACGTGTGAGGCATGTGGCAGTTGGTACAATTGCTGCCGGGAGAGTCGGCGGCGTGGCGTGTGTGCCGGGTGATGTCGGCGGCCATTTCGACGTGGCACTGGAGGCAGGCTTGATTGCCGCGCATGCCGTGCGCGAGTTGATCGTCGGGATCGCTCTTGTGCATCGAGTGGCAACTGACGCACGACATCTCGCCGCGCTGATAACAGGGCGACTCGAGCAGGCCGTTGTACTCGCGGCCGGTCACGCGGATGTGGCCGTCCGGCCAAAAAAAGTCGTTGAGGATGCCGGGGTTCTTTCTCGAGCACCGGCTTGAGCCACGGTTGCTTATCGAGTTGGGTGGGGCGGATGATCGGCGTGGTTTTGTCGAGATCGTCGCCGGGGCGGTAGCGGAAACCGTGTGCGGTCCATTCCTCGTTTTTGTCGAACCACTTCATGCCGTGGCACGAGCCGCAAACCTGCGAGCTGCGAGCATGGTCAAGATCCGCCGGCTGCACGATGGCCAAAGGCTCGGCGTCGAGCGCCGCTTGGCGTTCGGGCTCGGGCAGCTTGGCCAGGCGTTGCTGCCGCTCGACGTGCCGCTTGGCCGGGCCGTGGCAGGCTTCGCACGAGATGCCGAGGTCTGCCACGCGCGACTCGAAGCGTTGCGCCGCCTGGTTGGGCCTCGGTTGTGGGCCGGTGGTATGGCAGCGGATGCAGTTCATGTTCCAGTTCTCCTTGCTGAGGAGCGTGTGTGGGTCGCGGATGAACAGGCTGTTGCGCGGCGCCCAGCGTTGGTCGTGGATCAGCCACGCGAACGGGAAGCCGATCTGCAGGTTGCCTTTCATGCCGGGCAGCCAAAAAACCTGCATGTGGTGTGAGCCGGTGACCATGCTCATACGCATGTGTAGCGCCTCCGGGTCGCGACCGTCGGGCGAGGCGTTGGCCGCGTCGATGCTTTCGATGGTCGTCCAGTATTCGTCACCGCGCCGGTGCATGGTGAAGCGTTCGCCCTGAAACTCGTGCGCTTGGCCGTCGAACGCCGCCCGGACGGTTTCGGTAGACATGAACTGGGTCATGGTTCGGTGATAGGAGGCGTGCCAGCTTTTGTGCTCGTCGGTGTGGCAGTCGCGGCAGGAGGCCGAGCCGGTGTATTCGCTGTCGTCGCGCCGGAAGGGCAGGGTGGAGGTGAAGGGCGGTTGCGCTTGAGCAAGCGCTTGGCCGGGAGGTTCAGGCGGGGCGGTGAGGTTGATGGCCAGCAGGACGGTGGCGACAACCGACAGGGCAACTATCCATCTTAGGGTGGAGGGGTGAATTGTTGGATCATCGCCGTGCATGTTGCCCGTCCGAGGTAAGGCGCTGTGTCGCGGTTGGGAAAGAAAAAAGACGGCCTGTGTTTACGGGCCGCCTTTTGTGAAATGGTTTGCTGGCCTCAACGGCTTGAGCTGCCCCACCAGATGTCGTTTGGGGCGGCTGGTGCACCACCTGTTTGGGCCATCTCATAGAATTTCTTGTAGGTCAGGTTAACCGAGGCACCGGAGACGATGCCCACGGTGGCCGCGCCTCCGACATCCTGCCGGTTATTTCTGTTTGAGCCACCGGTCTTGTGGCGCTGGGAAATGCCTTCATTAGGTTGGTTGCCTGCATCGTTAAACCAGAACGGATTTGTGTCATCTGTCTCCCACTGGATAATGTCGCCGGGATCGGTGGCTGAAATCTTCCGAACCTTTGAGGCGTTGTAACTGCCAGTGGCAGGGCTGGGTTTGTTGTGAAAGTAAATAATATTCCCGTTCCAAGTGTAGCTGGTCAGCTTGATTGGACGTTGGAGAAAAAGCTTACTGTTGGTTCCCGTGGAGGTGGCTTTATCCTTGGGGCACATCAGCACTTGGGGATTGTTCCCCAGATAATTACCCAGTTGGCCATGCTTGAAGGATTCGTACTGACCAGCCATCTGTTTCGCTAAACCACCTATGCCGGGGTTTCCTTGATACGCTGTCATTGATGTTGTGCCTGTCCAGTTATGAGAGTGCTACATCGCATCTGCATGCCAGCCTGGGAATCCGGTGGATTATTCTGCAGGCGAACTACCGGCATAGGCCCACCCAGTGGGGCCACTCCCGTTGCCGCCCCAAGTGGGGTGGGGCAGGTATTCCTCATGGTCGCCGGTGAACATATTCAACGCCAGCATGATTTGCTTGTTGTTGCTCCAGTCGATGGAGTTGTGGGCCTTGTCCTTGGCTCGGGACAGGGCCGGTAGCAGCAAGCCGGCGAGAATGGCTATGATGGCGATCACCACCAGCAACTCGATCAGTGTAAAGCCAAGGATGACCTTGGTTCCCAGTGTTTTACGAATAGGTGTATTTTTCATGAGTCAAAATTATTTAGAAGGTCCTGACAACTGTAGATTGAAATTGAATACTTGGCACATAAGAAAATAGCTTTGCCCCACTCGTTAAGTCAAATACTAACGTAAGAAAAATTTAGTCAGTTTTGCGCTTGGGCAAGCGGACGTACTAGTAAGTCAGAAACAGATTTCAGGGGTTCTCTTTCATTTTAAGCACCCTGTTACCAGCGCCCTGTTTTCCTCAAAAGTGGTTTCGCCGCACTCCGAAGTGCAAAAAAAAGACCCTCCCGTTTGGGAGGGTCTTTGTAAGAATGGTTGGATGAATTACTTCCCGCTCGGGAACATCATCTCGTTGTCATTGTCGCTCGAGTCGATCAAGTATTGAGCGAGCTTCGAGGCGCTGGCTTGCTGACACGGATGAGTCGGACAAAAGGAGGTCGCCCTGATTCTCATGCAGGCTCTCGCGTCCACATAGCGTGTCAATTTCTTGGCAGTGAACTTTTTCTTGAATATGATGTGAGCTGCCTTTTTGTCGTCGTCGTTGTTGTACTTGCCGAACATTCGACGTTGCGAGTCTCCAGCCAAGATGTTGTTAGGCTTGGACTCGTCAGCACCCTTGCCGAGGAAGTAGCTGTAGCTCAGCGTGCCTTTACTATGTTTTTTTGAAGTTCCTTCGCAGAACGGGACAACGTTTTTGCCGGCGGCACCGCGAGGCTTGCCATTCAGCAAATCCGTTGGCTTGAGTCCGGTTGCCATCACGCGGGCGACCTAATTACTTTAGGGTTGCTCAACTCGTTAGAGAGCGCCTGCCAGTGTCTGCAGCCTTCTAAGGCTTTTCCCTTCGCCAAGTATTCGGCGGAACCACCTTCCAACTCTGACACCTGCCACGGGAACCGATCCTGGTTATCCGTCGCGTAGATGCGAGTGGCGATACCAACCTGCTTGAGGTTGTTTACACAAGCGATGCGCTGTGCCTTTGCCTTTGCCTTTGCCAAAGCAGGCAGGAGCATGCCGGCCAAAATAGCGATAATTGCGATAACGACCAACAGCTCAATGAGCGTGAAGGCCCCGACTTTGTTTTTTTGATAACGCTTCATGATGAGGTTCTAGGTTTTATATTTTTAGTTATAAGTTAACACTTCACCTTTTTTGGTAAAACGGAGGCGCAGCTTCGTGTCCAATTGAACCGTTGTCAACGCCAAACTCAAAAAAAAATAGCACATGAAATGCCATTCTTTTTGAAGGTTAATAAAGGTAAATTCAAGCTGTAAAAGATACCTAACAGTGTGATTTTCACTCGGATAGCGTGATTATAACGCATAAAAGAACCCCCTTGTTTAATGCAAGCGAATTGGCACTACAGTTATTTCGGTTTTTAATCGTCATCACATTTAAAGGAGTTTTGGGGTCATGGATTCAGTAAAAAAGGCGGTTACTTTTCCCGTGGTCTCTTTTTTGTTATGTATTTGTACTTGGTAAATCTGACCTCAAGTTGTCCTGAGTTTTTGAAATGTTAACGTTGTGGGGGCCTACGCTGCGGGATACAAGCGTGCCGGTGGCAATAAAATTGCTGGAAGCGAGCCGGTGGTTCGCCCGGCTCTGGAGCCGCCTATCACATAATGAATCTTGAAAATCGACTTCTGCGCCTTTTGGGGCGCAAACATTACGTCCCGTCTGGGGCGGATGAGATCACCACAAAACTCGAGCTTGGCCAATCGGAAGCCCAGGATGTGCGGGCTGAATTACGCAACCTCGTGCGCTTGGGCCGGGTGGTGAAGCTTCCCGATAACCATTACGCACTGCCGGGCGACGAGAACTTGCTCGCCGGGCGAATCCTGATGAACCGCATGGGCGGCGGAAGGGTCGTCACTACCGACGCGACGCAGCCCTCGATCGACATTTCGCCCAACGCCGCCCGCACCGCCATGCATAACGACCGCGTGCTGGTGTTGGTGGAGGACCGGCCGGCATCGCCCGCTAACGAGCGTGGCCGGGGCCGTCGCGCGCCGTCGGGGCCAAGCGGTCGGGTGGTCGAGGTACTCGAGCGCGCCCGTACGCAGGTGGTCGGCACGCTGGAGAAGTCGCGGCAGCTTTGGTACGTCGTGCCGAGCGACCCGCGCATCACGCACGACATTTACCTACCCAAGCTTGACCCAGCGGCCAAGCCCAAGGCCAAGCGTGGCGACCGGGTGGTGGTCGAGATCACCGAGTGGCCGTCTCGCCACAACTCGCCGGAGGGTAAACTGCTCGAGGTGATCGGCAGCCCAAGCGCGCCGGGCGTCGATGTCGAGTCGGTCATCCGGCAGTACGAGTTGCCGACGCGCTTCCCTGGCAAGGTCGAGGCCGAGGCCCGGCGCTTGGGCACAGAGGTGACGGAGGCCGACCGCAAAGGCCGGCGGGATTGCCGCAAGCACAGTGTTGTGACGATTGACCCGGTCGATGCGCGTGACTTCGATGACGCCATTTCGCTGGAGCGCATCGAGGGGCGGCGCTGGCGGTTGTGGGTACACATCGCCGACGTGTCACACTACGTCACCCCCAAGAGCGCGCTCGATAAGGAGGCGAGGGAGCGCGGCAACTCGACGTATCTAATTGACCGCGTCATCCCGATGCTGCCGGAGGAGTTGAGCAACGAGCTGTGCTCGCTCAAGCCGGGGGTGGATCGGCTGGCGCGCAGCGTGGAGTTCGTGCTGAGCGGGAACGGGCGGGTCGAGCAGGCGAAGTTTCACTCGACGGTCATTTGCTCAAAGCACCGTTTTTCGTACGAGGAGGCGATGGCGATCCTGAGCCGCGAACCGACCAGCGACATCGAGCGTATGCTGCACGACGCCCATAGCCTCGCGCAAAAACTGCGACAGGCGCGTTTCCGTGCGGGCGCGCTGGATCTCGACGTGCCGGAGCACAAAGTGCTGCTCGACGACAAGGGCCGGTTGAGCGAAGTGCGCCGGGTGGAGAACGACGTGTCGCACCAGTTGATCGAGGAATTCATGCTGCTCGCCAACGAATCGATCGCGAAGGAAATCAAGCGGCGACGCGTCAAGGCGATCCACCGCGTCCACGACAAGCCGGACACCGAGAAGCTCGACGACCTCCGGGCGCGGGCGGCAATGATGGGGCTGCGCGCCGGCAACCTGACCGACCAAAAACAGGCCGGCAAATTTCTCGCCAGCCTCAAGGGCCACCTGCTCGCCGACGTCTTCCGCATCGGCTACCTGCGCTGCATGAAACGCGCCTGCTACTCCACGGAGCCGATCGGCCACTACGGCCTGGCCAAGGACGACTACGCGCACTTCACTTCGCCGATCCGCCGGTACGCCGACCTGATCGTGCACCGAATCGTGTATCAGCACGCCAAGCTCGATGACACCGCGCTCGCCACAGCGGCCGACCACATTTCGCTCACCGAGCGCAACTCCGCCGACGCCGAGATGGACAGCAAACACATCAAGCTGTTGACGCATCTTCAGCGGCAACTCGACCACCAAAAGCCGGAGACATACACGGCCATGGTCACCGACGTGCGCCACATCGGCGCGATGGTGGACATCACCGAGTTGGGACTCAAGGGCTTGGTCAAGCGCTTCAGCATGAGCGATGACCATTATCGGTTCGTGCCGGAGCGCGGCCGGCTCGTTGGGAGGCAACGCGGCAACGAGATCGCGCCAGGCGACCAACTGAAAGTGCAGATCGAGGCGGTGGACATTCAAAAAAAGCAGGCCGACTTTCGCGTCATCAAAACCAAGGTGCCCAAGGGCAAAAAGAAAACCTCCAGCCACTCGCGCAAGCCCAGAAGGGCGGCCAATCAGGACACATCCACCAAACGCAAAGACACGCAAAAGCACCCCAGAGCCAAGCGTAGACGACAATGAAGCAAACAACAAAAAATGGGGTTGCCCTGCTTGCTGCCGGGTTGGCGGTGGGCGGTTTTGTGAACCAGAGCGAATGGGATTTAGCCAATGTCGTGACACTGCCAGCGCAAGAGGAGGCGGTCAGTCGCACTCAAGTTCCTCCCCCCGTTTTTTCGATGACGCGGGAGGAGCCTGAGGATGAGGACGAATCGACATTGGCCGAGGCGATCGATGGCGGCCAGCCGTTGCGGCTGCAGTTGCCCGGGCGCGAGCCGCTCAACTTTTTGTTCCGCGATTTTCCGCTGCTCGCCAACGGCTACCGTACGACGCTTGGCGAAGCGGGCCGGCACGACGCCAGGCTGCGAGTCTTCGAGGGCCGAGCCATCGCCGCCGGCCAGGTGCACACGGCGACACTGGCCTTGGCCAACCGCTCCGCTGCCGGTGTGGTGCGCTTGGCCAACGGCGGCCAAGTGCAGTTGCGCGGCGTCGATGGCGGATTGTTCGAGGCGCTTACGAGTTTGCCTTCGGAGTTGGCGTGCGTACGCGATCCGCGTACCGGCGCGTACCGGACGATGTCCCTCGGCGGCGACCTGGCCAAGCCGGACTGGAGCCAAGCCGAGCCGGCCAAGCTTGAGCCGTCGGAGGATTTCCCGGCGATGGCCAGCTCGGGGGTCAACCCGGTGAACGGCGCACCGACGCTGGTGCTCGGGAGCCCCGCCAGCCCGCCGCGCTACGAGGCGTCGCTCAAGGTGGCCACGGTTATCGTCGCGCTCGACAAATCGGCGACTGGCTTGAACTCAAAAAATCATCTCACCGAGGTCACCAGCCGGTACCTCGCACTGATGGCCAACGTCGCGGCGATTTACGAGAACCAACTGGGCGTGCGGTTACTGGTGCAGGAACTGATCCTCACGCCGGACTCGGGCGACTATGACGACATTCCGTTCGACAGCAACGGCGACACGCTGGACGATTTTGCGACTTGGACGCAGCGCTGGCGACCCGAGTCCACCTACGGCCAGACGGCTTCGATCCGTTTTGGCGACGGATTGAGCGGAGGGATACTCGGCATCGCATTTCAAAACGGACTGCACACAAGAAACGGCGTGAGCGTGATGCAGGCTGGTTTCGGCTGGGCGCTCACCTCCCACGAGGTGGGACATATTTTCGGGTCGGGACACTCGATGGGAGGAATCATGAACCCGCAGTATTCCACCAAGTTGCGGTCGTTCTTCAAGGACATTGAGGGGCAGGAGTTTACTGCGGCATCACAAATTTATGGTCGCTCAAGCGGCCGCCTCTCCGGGCCAGCCGCAATGCGAAACCCGGCCGAGATGCCGTTCGCGGTGGACGACGTTGCGTGGGCAGCGCCGGGAGAGCGAATCCATTACGACGTGTTGGCCAATGACCTCAAGCAGGTTTATCGAGGACAGCAAAACAGCCTGTCACTGGCCGAAGTCGGGCAGGTTACGCCGCGCTATGCTGGTTCGGTCGCCATCGAGGCTGGCAGGGCGGTGTTCACTCCATCGGCTGGCTTCGAGGGAACGGCCTGGTTCAGCTACTCGATGCGAGGCGACGCCGGACGCGGCTGGCTGCACAAGGGCGACGTCGCTGTGGTTGTCGGCGACCCTGAGGGCAATGCGTTCGAGATGGACGTCGCAGCCGGCCAGGCGCGCACGCTAAAGCTTCCCGGCGACGGCAGCATCAGCCAGGTGCGCTCCCCCAAGCAGTCGCTTCTGCACGAGACGATCAGCAGTTCGTCGGTGTATGTTTTGCGCGTGAGCGCCGACGCCACGGGCAGCGAAAAAATCCAGTATCGCGCCGGAGGGAAACGGCAGACCCTCAAGCTGAATTACATCAACGAGCCGCCGGTCGCCGAGCCGGATGTACTGTACCTCTCCGCCGGTGAGTCGGTGAGTTTCAATCCGCTCACCAACGACCACGCGGCGGGGTTGCGCGGCACGTTCAAGACCGAGCCGGTCATCGCAGTTGGTACAAACGGCGAAGGGAGCGAAGGGCAGGACTATTTTCCTGGTGGCTTTCGGCTGTTTAGTGTGCGCTCGAAAGCCACTAACTTGGGAAGTCTTTTCGTTCACCGCTCGCCGGTGATGCGCGACGGACGGCGCCGAAACGAACCGAACGGATTACTGACGTTCAAGGTCAAAAGCTCGGCCAGCGGCGCCGGCTTGATCGAGTACACGATCGAGGACGCGCTTGGCCAACGTGCAATTGGAACAGTTCAAGTAATAGTGACCGGCACGAGTGACACAATGGTGGGTTCGGGCGATTACGTGCGAGGGTGGGTGCCGACCAACGGCCGCCACGATGACTCGTGGACTTCAATAGATTTCAACGATGCAACCTGGAAACGAGGCCTAAAAGGAGCCGGTTACGAGCGCAGTAGCGGCTACCAGTCACTTATCAGTTCAGAGCTGAATTTCAGTACGCAAATGTACAATAAAACCGAGTCGCTTTACTTGCGCTATGCTTTCAATGTTGATGATCCAGGGGTTATCGTTGACCTAAAGTTGCGCATGAAATACGACGACGGTTTTGTCGCTTATCTCAACGGCAATCGGGTGGCATCCGCAAACGCGCCGCCAACAACACAATGGAACTCCGGCGCAACAACAACGCACAACGACACGCTGGCTAAGCAGTTCGAGTCATTTGACATCACTGTGTACAGGGATCAGTTGCTCGCCGGTAAAAATGTCCTCGCCATTCACGGGCTCAACGGCGGCCTGACCAGCTCCGACATGCTGATCATTGCCGAGTTGGTCTCCACCGGTCGTGGCAAATCGCGCCTGCCGGAAATCGTTTGCGCGCCACCGGTTGAGCGCACGACCGAGTCGATCACACTCGCTGGCCGCCTGGCTCATAGTCAACCGGGCACGAAAGCTTTTTTTGTCTGGGGCAAAACCGACGGTGGCCCGGATGTCACCAAGTGGGATCACTCCACACAGGTCACACCCGATGGCGATGGCCAACTGCGCCATTTGGTTGATGGCTTGGCCGCTGACTCCGCCTTGTACTATCGACTGCACGCAAAGAATAAACTCGGCACCGCTTGGTCGGTGGACACACAAAAAACATCAACACTGCCCCAGGGCATGTTGGTGGCACGAGCGGATCAGTTTGCCGTAGAGCAGGGTAGAACACTAAGCTTGGCCAAACGCGAAGAGGGCGTGCTAGCCAACGACGCCGGAGTGTCGCCAGTGACCGAGGTGCAACTGTTGGCGAAGCCGCAGCATGGCAAGCTGACCTTCAGGCCTGACGGCACTTTTGACTACACACCAAATGAGGCGTTCACGGGTACTGACCGATTTCTCTATCGATTGCTCAAGGTCGGGGCGGCGCAAGAGCAAATGCTCGTGTCAGTCGGCGGTGACTGGAGATATTACGATGGAACCACAGCACCCAACCGCAACTGGACCAAACTGAGTTTCGATGACAGCGCTTGGTTATCCGGCCCGGGCCTTTTTGGTTATGGAAACGGCAACGAGGCCACTGTTGTCAGTTACGGCACCAATCCCGATAGCAAACGCGCCACGGTCTATTTTCGGCAGACCTTTGAGGTGGAAGCAGTCGAGTTGATCGAGAAGATGACTTTTAAGTTGCTCCGAGACGATGCGGCGGCGGTTTATGTGAATGGGGAGCAGGTCTATCGGGACAGCAACCTTTCGCGAACTGCCCGACATACGACTTACGCGACAAGCACGATCGTGGATGAAAGTGCCTACGCCACTTTTGAAGTGGCCGTTAGCCTGTTGACCAACGGAAAAAACGTTGTCACGGCGGAAGCCCACCAAGCCAGTCGGACAAGCTCAGACTTAAGTTTTGCGCTTTTTGGCAAAGCACACATGTTCCCAGGCGCTTGGGTAACGTTAAAATCAGATTCAAGCAATAATATGAATGATATTGTCTACTTGAACGTTAAAGAAAGTCCATTCACTATGTTTTTTGACTCGAAACTTCAAAAAACATATATTGTCGAGTCTTCAACAAACTTGAGCGACTGGGTTGAGGTTCAAGTCATTAAGGGAAATGGGGATAGCATCGAGTTTAACCCAACGCCTCAACCCGAAAAAAAAGCCCGGTTTTTTCGAATTCGACTGAATCGTTGACCGCTTGCTCAAGCGCAGTCGAGATTGGATACGCTCCCGATTGACATGATGGAAGGCGACTTTGTGAAATTTTTCACAAATTCATTTTGACGGTCGCAACTGGCGGATGTAGATTTGCCTTAGGCGTTATAATGCCATTATGAGAGGTACTGAAATAGGCTATAATTCCAAAGTTGAAGGAGATGTGGTTCATACCCGCCTGGACGCCGCTGTCAGTTGGTTCCGCAAAAACTCGCTTTGGCCGATGCCGATGGGTTTGGCCTGTTGTGCGATTGAGTTGATGGCAGCGGGGGCGAGTCGCTTCGACATCTCCCGGTTCGGCGCTGAGGTGATGCGGTTTTCGCCCCGGCAATCCGACCTGATGATTGTCGCCGGGACAGTCACTTACAAAATGGCGCTGGCCGTGAAGCGGATTTACGACCAGATGCCGGAGCCGAAGTGGGTAATCGCGATGGGCGCGTGCGCCTCGACCGGCGGGATGTACCGCAGCTACGCTGTGTTGCAGGGGGTGGATCGAATTTTGCCAGTCGATGTTTACATCAGCGGCTGTCCGCCTCGGCCGGAGGCGTTGCTTGAGGGTTTCATGCGGCTTCAGTCCAAAATCTCAAACGAGCCTCATATCAAGGATGCCAAGCCAGCCCGAGCGAGAGAGGCGGTTGTCACCTGAGATCCGAATGACTCCGAAACAACTGGCCAAAACGCTAAAGCAACAGTTCGAAGGGATCGTCTCCGGCCCCGTGGAGTTTCGCGGTGAGTTGACGCTGGAATTGTTGGACGCCTCGCGAATTGCCGAAGTCTGCCAGTTTGCCAAGACGGAACTGGACTTCGATTTTCTCGTCGACCTCACTACTATCGACAACCACGAGGAGACACCGCGATGGACGGCGGTGTATCACATTTACGGCTACGAGCATTTTTGCCATTTACGACTGAAAATCAGCGTGAGTGAGGAGGAGTCTGAATTGCCGACGGTATCATCTGTCTGGCGCACGGCCAACTGGCACGAGCGCGAGGCGTACGACATGATGGGCATCCGGTTCGCCGGGCATCCTGACTTGCGCCGCATCCTGATGTGGGAGGGCTACCCTTATTTTCCGTTGCGAAAGGATTTCCCCTTGGCCGGCAAGCCAAGCGAGATGCCGGACGTGGCGTTCTCTGACCCGGCACCGCTCGAGGGCGGGCCATTCGTCACCGTGGCCGGCGGCGAGGACTCGACTGCGCGCGAACCACGAGAGCGCAACCCGAACGCTGATCGATGACGGCGACTCAGCAAATAGAGGTGAAGGATTCGGCGGCGCGCTCGGCGCAGGCGTTGGACGATTTGCGGGATGTGCAGGGCGAGAAGATGATCCTGAACATGGGGCCGTCGCACCCGGCGACGCATGGCGTTTTGCGGTTGGTACTCGAACTCGATGGCGAAATCATCACGAAGGCTGACCCGGAAATCGGTTACCTGCATCGCGGCGACGAGAAGATCGCCGAGAACATGACGTACAACCAGTTTATCCCATACACGGATCGGCTGGACTATCTCGCGCCCTTGGCCAACAACGTCGCCTACTCGCTAGCGGTGGAGAAGCTGCTCGGCATTCACGACAAGCTGCCGGAGCGCTGCCAATATATTCGAGTGATCTGCTGCGAACTGGCCCGCATCTCGGCGCACCTGCTTGGCCTCGGGGCGTTCGCGATGGACGTCGGCGCGTTGACGGTGTTTCTGCACACGTTCACCGAGCGTGAGAAAATCTACAACCTGATCGAGGCGCTAACCGGCGCGCGGTTTACGACGACGTACACGCGCATCGGAGGGTTGTCCCGTGATCTGCCGGAGGGCTGGACGGACGAGCTGGCCAAGTTCACCCAAGAGATTAGCGTGGCCATCGGCGAGGCAGACAAGTTACTGACGCGTAACAAGATATTCGTAGATCGAACCCGTGACGTCGGCGTGATCAGCCGGGAGGACGCGATTGATTTTGGCCTGACCGGCCCGAACTTGCGCGGCAGCAATATGGAGTATGATCTGCGCAAGGCGCATCCGTATCTCGTGTACGATCAGCTCGACTTCGACGTGCCGTACGGCGAAGTCGGCGACTGTTACGACCGTTACCTCGTGCGAATGGAGGAGATGCGCCAAAGCGTGCGCCTGCTTGACCAGTGCTTGGCCAAGCTGCCTGGCGGCCCGATCAATGTCGATGATGGCAAGATCATTCTGCCAGACAAACAGAAGGTGCTCTCGAACATGGAGGAGTTGATCCACCAGTTCATGTTGGTGACGCAGGGGCAGGACGCGCCGGCCGGCGAGGTTTATTTTGGCGCCGAAAACCCGAAGGGCGAACTCGGCTTTTACATCTTCAGCAAGGGCGGCGGCGTGCCGTACCGGTTGAAGATCCGCGCGCCCTCGTTCGCGAACCTGAGTATCCTGTCGCACACCCTGCCGGGGCACATGATCAGCGATGTGGTGGCGATTTTGGGGTCGCTCGACTTTGTGATGGGGGAGTGCGACCGATGAGTTTTGAAGTCCCCAAAAAACTGGAGCTGGAAATCAACCGTCTGGTTAAAAACTATCCGGAGAAGCGCAGCGCGTCGCTGATGGTGCTCCACGCGTTGCAGGATGAGTTCGGGCACATATCCTGCGAGGCGGAAAAATGGGCCGCGGCCAAACTGGACTTGCAGCCGATCAACATTCACGAGTTGGTGACGTTTTACCCGATGCTGCGGGAGCATGACCCCGGGAAAACCGTGGTGCGGGTTTGCCGCACGTTGAGCTGTGCTCTGGCCGGGAGCGCCAGGCTGCATGGGCATATTTGCGAGAGGCTTGGCCTGGATGCGGGTGCGCCCGGCTTGCAGCGGACGAAGGACGGCAAATACGGTGTCGAGTACGCCGAATGCCTGGCCAGTTGCGGCACCGGGCCGGTGATGATGTGCAACGATGACTTTTACGAGAACGTCACGAACGACGGCGCGGATGAGATCCTGGAGAAATACGACGAATGAAGATGGTTGCCGAACTAGGATTCGAACCTAGACAAACGGTGTCAGAGACCGTTGTGCTACCGTTACACCATTCGGCATCGTCGCGCGGGAATACATATTGAAAATGGGCCCGATGAGTCAAGGCTCGAATTACTGAATGCCGAAAGAAACCAAACTTGTTTTGAAGCACGCCGACGAGGCGGGTTACACGAATGACATCCAGTGTTACCTGAAACACGGCGGCTACAAGACCCTGAAAAAGGCATTAAGCCTCAAGCCGAAGAAGGGCGGCAGCGCCGTGGTGACCCCGCAGGAAGCTATTCGCAAGGAGGTACTTGCGTCCGGTTTGCGCGGGCGGGGCGGGGCGGGGTTCTCGTGCGGCATGAAGTGGAATTTCGTCAACCGCAAGTCCGGCAAGCCGGTTTATCTCATCTGCAACGCCGACGAATCCGAGCCAGGTACGTTCAAGGATCGACAGATCATCCACAAGGATCCGCACCAGCTGATCGAGGGCATGATCCTGTCGTGCTACGCCAACGACGTGAATCTGGCCTATATTTACATTCGTGGCGAATTTCCGGAGGGCGCAAAAATCCTCAACCGAGCCATCGAAGAGGCCAAGGCCAAGGGCTTCCTCGGCACCGGCATTTGCGGCGCGAAATACAATCTTGAAATCCATGTCCACCGCGGCGCGGGCGCATATATTTGCGGAGAGGAAACTGGCCTCATCGAGTCACTCGAGGGCAAGCGTCCATATCCACGCATCAAGCCGCCGTACTTCCCGGCCGTGCTGGGCCTGTACATGTGCCCGACCATCGTCAATAACGTTGAGACACTTTGCAACGTCCGCAACGTGATGGAAATCGGTGCTGACGCCTACGCCGCATTGGGCACGGCCGGCAACACCGGCACGCGCATCGTCAGCTTGAGCGGCAACGTCAAGCGCCCCGGCTACTACGAAATCGAGGTCGGCAAGGCCACTCTCGGCGAGTTGATCTTTCACGAAAACTTTGGCCAAGGGCTGCGCGATGGCCGCAAACTTCGGGCCATCATCCCCGGCGGCTCGTCGTCGAAAGTGTTTTGCGCGGGTGAGAAGTTTGAAATCAAGAGCAAGGATAAGTGGGGCGCGGTCGTCGAACAAAAACTCGACTTGCTCGACATCCCGTATGACTTCGACACGCTGATGAAGTGCGGCTCGATGTCCGGCTCGAGCGCCATCATTGTGCTGGACGACTCGGTGGACATTGTTGAGGCGCTCGGCAACCTCTCTGATTTTTACGCGCACGAGAGTTGCGGCCAATGCACCCCGTGCCGCGAAGGTTCGCTGTGGATGGCCAAGGCGCTCAAGCGCATGCGCAGCGGCGAGGCGCGCAAGGGCGATGCCGATTATTTAAAGCACATCGCGCAGAACATACAGGGTCGCACCATTTGCGCGTTCGGCGAGGCATGCGCTTGGCCGGTGCTGAGTTTTGTGGACAAGTTCCGCGATGATTTCGAGAAACGCGGCGCCGAGGACGAGGCTCGCTTGGCCAAGAGCAAGGGGGAGGGCGCAACGAAATAGCAATGGCGGCCACGCAGACAGAACCGGCAGTAGAAACCGTCACGGTGAAGGTGGACGGGCGCGCTGTGGAGGTGCCGCGCACCATGCCGAACTGGGAGGGCAACCCAGAGCCGACCACCGTCCTGCAGGCCTGCAAGCACGCCGGCATCGAGATTCCGCATTACTGTTATCACCCCAAGCTGCCGGTGGCCGGCAACTGCCGGATGTGCCTCGTGCATGTCGCCATGCCGGGACGCCCCGGCCCCGATGGCAAGCCCCCGATGAGCGAGGACGGCACGCCGAAAGTTTTCCCGATGCAACTCCCGTACGAGCCGGGGACACCGCGCGGTGTCATTGGTTGCGCGACTGGCATCATTCCCGGAATGGAGATTTACGCCAGCAGCCCGGAAACCCGCGAGATGCGCGAGGCGGTGCTCGAGTCGCTGCTGATCAACCACCCACTCGATTGCCCGATTTGCGATCAAGCCGGCGAGTGCAAGCTGCAAGAGTACTCGGTCGAGCACGGCCAACCGGAGAGCCGGTTCGCCGAGGTGAAGGTGCACAAGCCCAAGGCGGTCGACCTTGGTCCGCGGATCACGCTCGACGCCGAGCGCTGCGTGATGTGTACCCGTTGTATCCGCTTCACTGCCGACGTCGCCGGCGACGACGCTTTGGGCATCGTGAACCGAGGCAGCTACAACGCGATCTCGACTTATCCCGGCCAGCCGTTCGACAACAACTACACGCTCAACACCGTCGACATCTGCCCGGTCGGCGCGTTGACGTCGGACGACTTCCGCTTCCAGATGCGCGTCTGGTTCCTCAAGGAAACCAAGAGCCTCTGCACCGGCTGCGGCACCGGTTGCAACACGGTCATCGGCTCGCGGGAAAACAAGATGTACCGCTACGAGCCGCGCCGAAATGACGCAGTGAACAGCGACTGGATGTGCGACGCCGGTCGGCTCGACTACAAGTGGATCGGCCGTGACGATCGCTTGGCCAAGTTGCGCGGGCCAAATGGCGACATCACTTGGCCAAGCGCGTTGCAGGAGATTTCTGGGCACTTGGCCAAGGCCGCCGAAGGCTCAGTCGCGGTCGTCACTTCGGCGAGGCAAACCAACGAGGAGCTTTTTCTGCTGAACAAATTGGCAAAGCGCTATAAGGCGTTGACCGACTCCGTACCGCGCAAGGGTGAGGCCGATCATTTACTCGTCGCTGGGGATCGGAACCCGAACACCACCGGCGCGCAGTTGACCGGGATCACGACTAAGCGCGTCGGCTCGAGGCTTGCTGCCATCGCCAAGGGGATCGCTTCCGGCAAAATCACGACGCTGATCGTTTTCGGTGAGGACGTCACGCAGCACGGCATTGACGCCACGCTGCTTGGCAAGTTGAAGCTGCTGATCGTCAGCGACATCCTGCCAAACGCCACGACAAAAAAGGCCGACTATCTGCTGCCGGGTTGCGCGCATGCTGAGAAACGCGGGACGTTCACCAACGTGAAAGGGCGCGTGCAGAAATTCACAAAAGCCTTCGAGCCACCCGGCGACGCGATGCCGGAGTGGGAAGTGCTGCACGAGCTTGTGCACGCCGTCACTGGCCTCGACGGTTTCAACAGCATCGAGGGTTTGTTCAACCAAATGGCCGGCGAGGTGAAGGCGTTCAAGGCCGCTGGCCTGACGTGGGCCGGTCTCGGAGACAAGGGCACGGACGTGAAATTGTAATGCCCGCCTCGATCACAGGACTATTCGCCGAGCCGTGGGCGCTGACGCTGCTTAAGGTTATCGCGGTGTTCGTCGTGGTGATGCCGATGGTCGCCTACTCGGTCGTCGCCGAACGCCGCATCTCAGCGTGGATTCAGGATCGTGTCGGCCCAAACCGCGTCGGCATTCCGTTCACGAATATCAAACTGCTTGGGCTTGGCCAACCGCTGGCCGACGGGCTGAAGGCGTTGGTGAAGGAGGACTTCACTCCGGGTCATGTGCGGAAAGTATTTTTTTGGATGGCTCCAGCGGTGGCGATGGTGCCGTCGTTCGTGGTGCTTGCCGTAGTGCCGTTTGGCTCGATGCTCGGGTCACAGAAGATGGTCATCGCCGATCTTAATGTTGGTATCCTGTTTACCTTCGGCATCGTGTCGCTGGGAGTGTATGGCGTCGTGCTGGCCGGCTATGCTTCGAACTCGAAGTATTCGTTCCTCGGCGGCATCCGCTCGACGGCGCAAATGATTTCCTACGAGATCGCGATGGGTCTGGCGGTCGTGCCGGTGTTCATGCTTGCGGCCGATCCTACTTGGCAAAAAGGATTATCCCAATCTTGGTCTGTTTATTTGGAGGGTGCAGGTTTGTTGAATCTTTCGAGTGTGATCGCTTATCAAAGTGACACCCTGTTCCATTGGCTGATGTTTAAGCAGCCGATTGCGTTTGCAATTTTCCTGATCGCGATTTTTGCGGAGACCAACCGTTTGCCATTCGACTTGCCGGAGTCAGAAACGGAGTTGGTGGCCGGTTACCACACCGAGTATAGCTCCATGAGCTTTGCGCTGTTTTTTATGGGGGAATACGCGGCGATGATCGCCGGCTCAGCGCTAATGGTTGTGTTGTTTTGCGGCGGCTGGACGCTGCCGCTTGGCGACTTTTTCAACACACCGGCCCAGTCGCTTGGCCAAGGGTTGGTGCACATTGGCGTGTTCATCGCGAAGATCGCGATGTTTCTTGTTTTGATGATTTGGATTCGCTGGATGTTGCCTCGATTCCGCTACGATCAACTGATGAACATAGGTTGGAAACGGTTCCTGCCTTTGAGCTTGGCCAACATTATCTTTACGGCAATCGTGCTCTGGGTGCTGCACAGTTAAGGACGAAAAAATGAAAGTGGATCGCACAGAGTTGACCTGGTGGGAGCGGCTGTATTTGCCGACGCTGCTCAACGGTTTCAAGGTCACGCTACGCCATTTCTTCTCATGGAAACGCTCGGAGGTGTACGGGGACAAGCAGAAGAATTACAGCGCCAAGACCACGATGCAGTATCCGGAGGAAAAATGGGATGTACCCACCGGTTACCGCGGTGCGCCGTATTTGGTGAAGGATGTGGACGATAAAACCAAGTGCGTTTCATGCCAGTTGTGTGAGTTTGTCTGTCCTCCCAGAGCCATTCGTATCACGCCACCGGGAGACAGCGGCGTGGTCGATCGCGAGGGCGCGGAGAAGATGCCGAAGGAATTCGAGATCGATATGCTCCGTTGCATCTATTGTGGCTTCTGTCAGGAAGTTTGCCCGGAGGAGGCGATTTATCTGTTGGAGGATTACGCCATCACCGGTGAGAGTCGTGAGGAGCTGGTTTACGATATGAAAAAGTTGCTGGCGCTGGGCGGCGCGGACAAGCGCGCCTACGATCACCACGTGCAGGATGGGGTGGGTGATGGCATCAAAAAATGGGAAACCAAAACGCGTGAAGCAGGGGAGCAACCGAAGTTTCACTGATGAGCTGATTTAGGCATGGAAGGAACGCTGTTCAATATTTTCGCCGGCCTGACTTTGCTGAGTGCGTTTATGGTAGTGGCGAATCCTTTCAGCCGCAACCCGGTGACGAGTGCGATGTTCCTCGTGACGGCGATGATCTCGATCTCCGGGCTGTTCGTGCTACTCGGCGCGTACTTTCTCGCGGCGGTGCAGATCCTCGTTTACGCAGGGGCCGTGATGGTGTTGTTCCTGTTCGTGATTATGCTGCTGGATCTCCGGGAGGCGGCGCGCCGCAAACTGAATCTCATAAGCCTCGCGATGGGCATCATGGCTGTTGGCGCGCTGTTTTCGGTTTACAAAAGCTCGCTAGAATCGACGTATGGTGAAGCACCTCAGCAGCACGAAGCGGCGAATACTGGCCAAGCGGAGGCCAAGCCGGCCAAGGTAGTCGGCAGCACGCGGGCGCTTGGCCAAGCGCTGTTCAGTAAGGACAACGGATTCATCCTGCCGTTCGAGATCGTCTCCATTCTGCTGCTGGTGGCGATGGTTGGCGTGATTTTATTGAGCAGAAAGGAGCCACGATGATGGAACCGACCTTGAGCCAATACCTGCTGGTGAGCGGGGCGCTGTTTGCGATCGGCTTGCTGGGCGTGATCGTGCGGCGCAACCTGCTAATCATCTACATGTCGCTCGAGTTGATGCTCAACGCGGCGAACGTGGCGCTCGTGGCGATGTCGCGTTTCAATGGGAATCTCGACGGGCAGGTGATGGTGTTCTTTATCATCACCGTCGCCGCGGCGGAGGTGTCCGTTGGATTGGCCTTGATCGTCGCGCTGTATCGGAAACGCCAAACCGCCGACGTGGAAGACTTGGCCACGATGAAACTCTAAACGATGAATACCGCTGCATGGTTGGTTTTGTTACTCCCGCTCCTCTCGGCGGTACTCATCGGCTTGGGCGTGTTCCGCTCGCGCATTGCCAGCGCGGCGATCTCCGTCGGCGCGGTCGTCGGTTCATTTTTGCTGACGTTGCTGCTGATTGCAGCCGGCGGTGAACTGCATCCGAGCGTTATTTGGCTCGCGATCGAGGGCCTTCAAATCGACATCGGATTGCAAATCGACAATCTCAGCAAGTTGATGCTGTGTGTCGTTACCGGTGTCGGCGGACTGATCCATTTTTTCTCGCTGGGCTACATGAAGGAGGATCGGGATTTCTCTCGCTACTTTGCCTTCCTCAGCATCTTCATTTTCTCGATGCTCGGTATTGTGTTGGCCGACAACTTCGTGATGATGTTCATCTTCTGGGAATTGGTCGGTGTCTCGAGTTATTTGTTGATCGGATTTTGGTTCGAAAAACCCAGCGCGGCCGATGCCGCCAAAAAAGCCTTCCTCACCAACCGCATCGGCGATTTCGGTTTTCTGATCGGCATCCTGATGGTCTGGGCCGCGATGGGTTCTATCAATTTCGACGCCATTGAGAGCAAACTCGCGACTGGAACTGCGGCCATCACCGGCTTGGCCGGGTTCCTGATTTTCTGCGGAGCTATGGGAAAGTCCGCCCAAGCCCCTCTGCACGTATGGCTGCCGGACGCGATGGAGGGCCCGACGCCGGTCAGCGCGCTCATCCACGCTGCGACGATGGTGGCTGCCGGTGTGTACATGCTTTGCCGCCTGTTTTTCCTGATCGAAGGCACCTGGGCGATGGAGGCGATCGCGTGGATTGGCGGCCTGACCTCTCTGCTGGCCGCGCTGATGGCGGTGCAGCAGGACGACATCAAGCGCATCCTGGCCTACTCGACACTCTCACAGCTGGGCTACATGGTGATGGCGGTTGGGCTGGGTTCGCCCGACGCGGCGATGTTTCACCTGACAACGCACGCCTCCTTCAAGGCGCTGTTGTTCCTCGGGGCTGGCTCGGTAATCGTGGCGCTTCATCACGAGCAGGACATCTGGAAGATGGGCGGCCTGCGAGAGCGGATGCCGAAGACGTACTGGACGTTTTTGATCGGCACGATGGCGCTCTGTGGCGTCCCACTCTTCAGCGGTTTTTTCAGCAAAGAAGCTATCCTCGACGTCGCGCTGGAGAATAATATTCTGCTGTTTTTGGTCGCCGTGTTTGTTGCCTTGCTGACGACATTTTACATGACGCGACTGTTTGTTGTGGCGTTCATGGGCGAGCCGCGTTCGAGCCACGCTGAGCATGCCAAGGAGAGTCCCGCCGTGATGACCGTTCCACTGATGGTGCTCGCGGTGCCATCGGTAATCGCCGGCTACTTCAACGCGCACGCGCTGAATCCACTAGTGCTGGCCGCCTCGCTCGTTGTGTTGGTGTTCGGCACGCTCGTGGCCAACACCCTGTACAGCGGAGCCAAGGAAGATCCGCTCCCGGCAAGGTTAGGCCGCTTGGCCAAGGCGCTGCGCAACCGGTTTTGGTTTGATGAAGTTTACCAGTGGTTCATCGACAAAGTGCAGGAGAACTTGGCCAAGCTGGCGGACGCCATCGACCGCTGGGTGATCGCCGGGTTGCTGGTGCGCGGCGCACACGGCACGACTGAGTTGGCCGGTCGGGTGTTGCGCCTGGCCCAGACCGGGAACCTACAAACATACGCTTTTTGGTTTGCGGCCGGCATGGCTGTGCTTTTGTTTTTTACGTTGAATTGATCGGAAAATGGATTGGTTGTTGATCATTGTTCTGTTGCCGCTGCTCGCCGCTGCGGCCGTCGGGTTTATACCCGACAGCCAACGGCGGATGATCCGCGGCATCACGATTGGCGCGTCCGGTTTGTCGCTGCTTTGCGCATTAATTGCGTTTTGCACCTTCAAAGTCGGCAGCGGCTTGCAGTTTGAAACCAAGGTTGTGTGGGTCGAGAGCCTCGGGCTGCATTTTCACCTGGCGGCGGACGGCATCAATATCGGCATTATTTTAATGGGAGCGATCGTCTCCTTTGCGGCGGCCTGCTGCGCGGACGACATCACGCACCGAGTGAAGGAGTTTCACGTTCTGCTCAACCTGATGATCGGTGGCATCCTCGGTACGTTCGCCTCCATGGATTTGTTTTTCTTCTACTTCTTCCACGAACTCGCGCTGGTGCCGACCTTCATCATGATCGGCGTGTGGGGCAGGGGAGCGAACCGCAATTATGCCACCTACAAAATCACGCTCTACCTCAGTCTTGGCGCGTTGCTGGCGCTGATCGGCTTGATCGGCGTGTACGTGCAGACCGGCGCGGAGTCGTTCAGCATCCCAGACTTGATCGCCACCGTGCAGGAATCGCCGATCGACGAGTCGGCGCAACAATGGATTTTTCCGCTGCTGATGTTCGGCTTCGGCATCCTGGTTTCGCTGTGGCCGTTCCATACTTGGGCGCCGCTTGGCTACGGCGCGGCACCGACAGCCACCGCGATGTTACACGCTGGCGTCCTGAAAAAGTTCGGATTATACGGCATTATTCGCGTAGCCATCCCGATGGCCCCGGTCGGAGCGCAAAGCTGGCTCGGGGTGCTGGCGTGGCTGGCCTTGGCTAACCTGCTGTTCTGCGGATTGGTTGCCGTTCGCCAAAAAGACCTCAACCTGCTCATCGGCAACTCCAGCGTCGCGCACATGGGCTTCATTTTTCTTGGCATCGCCAGCCTGAACGTGATCGGCCTGACCGGCGCAGTGTTGGTGATGATCGCCCATGGCCTGCTCGCCGCACTAGCCTTCGGCTTGAGCGGGCATTTGTATCGGCAAACCGGCTCGCTTGACATGAGCCGCATGGGCGGTTTGCTGCGCCAAATGCCGCTCGCCGGTTCGGCGCTGCTGATGGTGCTTTTGGCTGGCTGCGGGTTGCCGGGCTTCGCGAATTTCGCCGGGGAAGTGACGATCTTTTTCGGGGCCTGGGCCGCTGGACTGAAAGTCGTCACGGTGATCGCCGCGTGGAGTGCGCTGGTGATTGGCGGCCTGTACATGATGCGTGCCATTCGCAACATCCTGCATGGACCGCGTGGTGACGATTGGGCCAAGGCGAGCGACGTCAGCCCGCTGATCGCGACTGCGCTTGGCCTGCTGCTTGCGGCGTTATTGGTATTCGGCTTCGCGCCGTGGCTGTTGACCGAGGGCATCAAGGGCGAAGTGACGAAGAGCGTGCTCTTGCCCAAGCCGTCTGCGGTCGCAGGCCAGATACAAACCACAGAGGTGGCCGGGAGGTAAAGCGACATGGACGGTCAACTGCAATTTATACAGCTCGAGGTGATGGTGGTGGTGCTGGGGCTGCTCGTCCTGCTCGCTGACTTGTTCCTGTCGGAGTCGGCACGGCGGTCGCTTGGCTACATAGCTGCAGGGTCGCTTGGCTTCGTGTTCCTGCTGAGCTTTCGCGGTGGCTACACCGACTTGGCAGAGGGCGAGGCGTTCGGCGAGATTTATCGACTCGACGGCTTGGCGCTGTTTTTCAAGCGGTTCTTCCTATTGACGGCAATTTTCGTGCTGGTATTTACGGTAGACTTCGCCTCGCGGTTGAGGAGCGGCGTGTCGGAGTATCTCGCGTTCATCCTGTTTGCGTTGTCGGGGATGATGTTCGCCTCCTCAGCCAACGACTTCAGTTTGTTGTTCGTCGCAATTGAGTTGATCACGGTGACGTTTTACATCCTCGTCAGCTTTCAGCGGCACCGGATGCACTCACTCGAGGCAGGTGTGAAATATCTCATCCTCGGCGCGGTGTCGTCGGCGTTTTTGGTTTACGGCATAGCGCTCGTGTTCGGCGAGGCCGGCAGCCTCAAGTTCGATGCGATCCGCGACGCGCACGCCGGTTTGCTCGGGAGCAAGGTGTTTTTGTTTGGCATGCTGTTCGTGTTTGCTGGGCTGGCGTTCAAGATTTCAGCGTTCCCGTTTCAGGTTTGGGCGCCGGATGTGTATCAGGGCGCGCCTACGCCCACGACGACGTTTCTCGCGGTCGGCTCCAAGGCGGCCGGATTCGTGCTGCTGATCCGCTTGTTTGGCAGCGTTGTCCCGGAACTCACCGCCCAATGGGCAGGGATGCTGATGGTCGTCGCCGCTCTGACGATTTTGTACGGTAATCTTTGCGCCCTTCCGCAGCGTAACCTCAAGCGGCTGCTGGCCTACTCCGGCATCGCCAACGCCGGTTATATGCTGATGGGCATCGTGGTCCAGTCGGACGAAGGGACGGCGGCAATTTTGTATTACCTCGCCGGTTATCTGTTCACGCTCGTGGCGGCATTCATGATTATCAATCTGCTGACCCGAGACGGGGAAGGGGAGGATATTTCTTGTCTTGCGGGACTGGGTAAACGCTCGCCATTCCTCGCCTTGACGCTGACGCTGGCAGTCGTGTCGCTGGCCGGGATACCGCCGCTGGCCGGGTTCTTCGGCAAATTTCTGCTGGTGAAAGCGATCGCCGTCAAGGCGTTCGGTGACGCCGGATACTTCGCGCTGCTGGCCGTGGCGGTGTTCGGCGTCGTTGTCTCGATCTACTACTACTTCGGCATCATTCGGACCATTTACTGGTCAAAAGACACGACCGACAACTCGCCGGTGGCGGTCGCTTGGCCAACACGGGTTGCGCTTGGCCTCTGCGTCGCCGCAATCCTCTACCTCGGCATTCTGCCCAACAAGCCCATCAACTGGGCCGACGCTGCCGCCAAGATCGAGACCAAGTAAATCAGCGGCGGGCGAAGAGTTTGCCGGGTAACTGCTTGGCCAAGCGCTTCATTTCCAGCCCGAGCAGAGCCACCGAAACCGTCGGCGTCGGCAGGCCGCTGTTGATGATGATCGTGTCGATCGTTTGCTCGGTGGTTTCGAGTAAATCTAACACGGCTTGTTCCTGTTCTGTGAGATTAGCGAGCGGAATCGACTCGGAGTTATCCGCTTGGACAAGCGCTTGGTTGGGGAACAGATGCTCGAACTCGGCGAGGATGTCCTCTGCGTTTTCGCACAGCGCGGCGCCGTTGCGGATGAGATTGTGGCAGCCGCGGCTCTGTGGCGAGTCGATCCGCCCCGGCACGGCGAACACCTGCCGGTTGTTGTCGGCGGCCATGTTGGCTGTGATGAGCGCCCCGCTTTTTTGGTTCGCCTCGACAACGACCGTGCCGAGCGTCATCCCGGCGACGATGCGGTTGCGGATAGGGAAGCTCTGCTTGTCGCCCTTCCGATTGAACGGGAACTGGGTGATGACGGCGCCGTTGTCGGAGATGCGTTCGTACAACTCCGCGTTTTCCGCCGGGTAAACAATGTTGATGCCAGTGCCGAGTACGGCGATCGTTCGGCCCTTGGCCGAGAGAGCGCCCTGGTGCGAGGCGGAGTCGATGCCGCGTGCGCCGCCGCTGACCACTGTGATACCGTGACCGGCGAGTTGGTAGGCAAGCTTGCGGGCGGCGTCCTGCCCGTAATGCGTGGTACGCCGCGCACCGACCATCGCGATGCTGTTTTTGTCCTCCGGCAGCAGGCGGCCCTTCACGTAAAGGACAATCGGCGGGTCGTAAATCTCGCGGAGTAACTCAGGGTACTCGTCGTCAGTTTGAAAAACGAGCCGCGCGCCAAAGTCCTCGGCGCGCTTCAACTCCCGGGCCAAGTCGGTGGTGGATTGCCAGTGTACGATCGTGCCGGCCAAGTCGTCGCCGATGCCCTTGACGCGCACCAGCGCCGAGCGGTTTGCCTGCAGTACATTGGCGGCGTCGCCGAAGCACTCGAGCAATTGCCGTACCCGAACCGGCCCGATCCCCTCGAGCAGATTCAAAACCACCAATGCCTCACGCGCGTCCACGGGCGGACGTTAGCGAGGGAGGATTACTGACGCCAGCGGGAAAGAAAAAAGGCGGCCGTTGGGCCGCCTTTCAATTTCAGATGAAAAAAATCAAGGTTGCTGAAGTGAATTTGGGTCGAATCCTTCTAATCCTGATATGGCTCCAGCAGCCGAAAGCATTAATCCCACAATTATCATTGCTGTGAATGCTATATAAAGTAGAAATGGCTTTTTAACCTCACTGAAATGCATAATTGCAAAAACAAGCAGTGGAATGCCTAAAAGTAGACTGGCAACTCCCCAGCCTACATTCTTCTTGAAGTTAGCGATTAACAGCATAATGCCGGTGACAAATCCGCCAATAGCTCCAACAAACGTAAGTATTGTTCCTAATATTACCATATTTTCTCCTCTAGGGAAAAAAATAGTATCTTCAGAAAATTAAATCAATATAAAATAATAAATAATATTTATTTAAACGGAAGGAAGGTGGCTAGGTGGGCCGCCTATATGATCGTTATCTTTTCGGCTCAGGCCTC
This sequence comes from uncultured Verrucomicrobiae bacterium, assembly GCA_937770485.1. Lineage (GTDB taxonomy): Bacteria > Verrucomicrobiota > Verrucomicrobiia > Limisphaerales > UBA1096 > UBA1096. Next base: position 36,287 of record CALJHX010000023.1, read on the forward strand.
CGTGGTGCAGGCGTCGTAGAATTCGAGGAACTGGTTTTTCTCCTCGGTGGTGCGGACGCGCATGGCCGCTCGCGGGTGTTGGTTGAGGAGGCCGGTAACCACGTATGGGATGAGGGCACCCCATTCCTTGGTGCGGCGCATGGGCATCAGGTGATCCTGCAACAGCTTAAAAACCGGGCGGAGGTCAAACTTCGGGTTTTTGAGGAAGCCGAGCAGCAGTTCCATCGGGCAGTTGCCGGCGCCGCGACCGAGCCCGAGCATGGTGGCATCGATGCGGTTCGCGCCCTGGATGATCGCCTCGATGGTATTGGCGAAGGCCAACTGCATGTTGTTGTGCGTGTGGATGCCGACTTCTTTGCCGGTGGCGTTGGCCATAGTAACGTATTTTTTGACAAGCGCGCGAATCTGCTCGTGATAAAGCGAACCGTAACTGTCGACGACGACGATGGTTTCCACCGGGGTCTCAGCGAGGATTTCTAGCGCTTTGTCAATCTCGGGATCGGCGACGGTGCTGATGGCCATGATGTTGCAGCACGTCTCGTAGCCTTTGTCGTGGGCGTCTTTGATCATTTCCACTGCAGTCGGGATCTGGTGTGCATAAGTGGCGACACGGATGCAGTCGAGCACGCTTTGTTCGGCAGGCAGGATGTCGGTTTTGTAATCGGTCTTGCCTGCGTCGGCCATGGCTGTGAGCTTGAGCTTGGTGTCGTTGTCGCCAACGACGCGGCGCATGCTATCCTCATCACAAAACTTCCAGTCGCCGTGCTCTTTGCGGGCAAACTGGGTCTTGGAGGCTTTGTAACCAAGCTCCATGTAGTCGATGCCGGATTCGATGGCGGTGTCGTAAACGGCCTTGACGAAGTCGTCTTCGAATAGATGATTGTTAATCAGGCCACCGTCGCGGACCGTGCAATCCAGCACTTTGATCTCGGGTCGGAACGTCACCCAAGGGGCGTTTTCTTTAGTTTCACTCATATTACAGTTTGGTTGCAGTAAATCATTACAATTTTGTTGCAGTAAATCAAAAAACCTTGATGCCAAGCGTTTGGGGCTTCAGCCAATTAGTTTCCCGGAGGAAAAGGGCGGGAATTGTCTCAAATACGAAGTAAATGGGAAGCGTTAAAAATACTTTTATTATTTTTTTGCCGCCGGGTCTTCCTTGGCGTAAATGGCACTGATTGGATGGATGTCGAGGATGTTCGGGTGGATGCCGCCGATGCGATCCGGATGGTAGATATTGATGCCGACGTAAAAGAACAGCGGCAAGATCGGCAACTCGTCGGTGATGAGGATGGTCTCTGCTTGGCGGAACAACTTGTTGCGCTTGGTTAAGTCCGAGGTGGCATTGGCTAAGCGGATGAGCCGGTCGTAATCGGCGTTGGCCCAGCCAGTTCGGTTGTTGCCGTTCTGCGTCATGAACATGTCGAGGAACGTGTTGGGGTCGTTGTAGTCGCCGATCCAGCTACTCCGGGTGACGTGGTAGTCAAGCGCGCTTTGGGCGGCTAGGTAAACCTTGTGCTCCGCCTGCCGCAACTTGACCTGGATGCCCAGCGTCTCGTGCCACATGCGCTGCAACTCGACCGCGATGTTTTTGTTCAACGGGCTTGAGTTGAACAGATACTCAAAGTCAGTCGGGAAACCTTTGCCGCCGGGATAGCCCGCCTCGGCAAGTAGCCGCTTGGCCAAACCTGTGTCGTGTGTGAGGCCGCTTGGGGAGGTGTAGTTGCCGGTGCCGGGCGGGACGAAATGTCCGGCTGGACGCTCGCCGCCCTTGGTGTATTTCTCGACCACGCGGGCCTTGTCGATGGCTAGGGCCATCGCCTTGCGGACGCGCGGATCATCAAGCGGCTTTTGAGTGGTGTTGAACCGCACGAAGTAACTGCCAAGATAGTCGAACCTGTGAAACTCCGGCCGCTGGCTGAGGGCATCGAGCAACTCGGTCGGCACGAGACTTTTGTCCCAGATGACATCGGCCTGGCCGGCTTCGTAAAGGTTGATCGCTGTCGCCGGTGACTCGACAGGCAGAAGATCGACGACATTGTTGCGCGTGTTGGCGGCATCCCAGTAAAACGGATTATTGCGGAGGCGCACCCGGTCACGTACGTGCCAAAACTCAAGCGTGTGGGAGCCACTTACCGGCAGCGGTTGGCGTAGACACCACTGGTCGCCGTGCTGCGCGATCGCCTTTTCCGGCACCACGGCCAACGTCCAGAACGCGCACAACTCAAGGAAGAACGGGGTGGGGGCGGTCAACTCGACACGCACTGTCTTGGCGTCGATCGCCCGCACGCCGAGCTGGCTCAGGTTGATGGTTTTACCGGCGTTGATCGACTCGGCGTTCTTCACGTAAAAGAGCATCCCGGCGTAGTCGCTGGCGGTGGCGGGATCGACGGCGCGGCGCCACGAGTAAACCACGTCGTGCGCGGTGATCGGCTCGCCGGTGGACCATTGGAGGCCGTCCCGCAAATGAAAGGTATATACGGTGCCGTTGCCAGAAATATCCCAGCGCTTGGCCAAGGCCGGCTCGGCCTGGGCAGTGACGGCGTTGAAGCGGGTGAGCCCCTCGAACAGGGCCGAGACGATGCGGCCGTCCGACTGACTGGTGATGATCGCTGGGTCGAGCGACTCAGGGTCGGGGCCGTTGATGACGACGAAGTCGGCCGGTTCGTGTTGTTGAAAACAGCCGGCTAGGCCAAGCAGGCCAAGGCACAAAAAAAGCGTCCCCAGCCGTTGCTCAGGAACGCTTTTGAAAATCATGAGAGCCTCGTTTATTTTTTCTCCTCGCCCTTGGGCGGAGCGGCGGGTGTCTCAGCGGGCTTCTCGACGGTAGCCGGAGGCGTGGCTACCTCGGGGGCAGTCGGTGCGGGGGCGCTGGGTGCGGCTCCCTCAGCCGGTGCCTTTAAATCGGAGGTGGCTGGCGGGGTGGTCGCTGTCGGCGCCTCGTCTCCGGCAAGTCGCTCGCTTAAGCCGCCCTTGTCGGTGCCGCCGATAACGGCCAGCACCAGGCAGAGCAACAGGAACAGCGAAGCGGAGACCTTGGTGAGCTTGGTCAGCACGTTACCTGCGCCTGCGCCGAGCGCCATATCCAGTGTGCCGCCACCAAAAGCGAGGCCCGAGCCGGATTCCTTCTTCGGCAACTGAATCAGGATCAGCAGCACTAGGAAGAAGCAGTTTAGGACGAGTACGGTTGTTAATATTCCAGTCATTTTCTTATATCAGATCGAGTTCAGAATGATCTCGGAAAAGTTTTTTACATCCAGCGAGGCACCGCCTACAAGGGCTCCGTCTACGTCGGCTTGGCCCATCAACTCTCGCGCATTGTCCGGCTTGACGCTGCCGCCGTACTGGATGCGCACGATCCGGGCCGTGTCCTCGTCAAAAATGTCACCCAGCAGATTGCGAATGAACGCATGCACTTCCTGCGCTTGGGCGGACGTGGCTGTTTTGCCTGTGCCTATAGCCCAGACCGGTTCGTAGGCGACGACCGTGCCTTCCATTTGTGCTGTGGTCAAGCCTGCCAAGCTGCCCCGAATTTGTGTGCCTACGACCTCTTCCGTGCGGCCCCCTTCGCGATCCTCGAGTTGTTCGCCCACGCAGACGATCGGTTTCAAGCCGGCCTCGTGGGCGGCCTTGGCCTTGGAGGCCACCAATTCGTCCGACTCGCGCTGGTACTGTCGTCGCTCCGAGTGGCCGAGGATGACGTACTTGGCGGAGAATTCCTTGAGCATCCCAGCGGCGATTTCGCCGGTGTGAGCGCCGTAGCCGTTCTCGCTCATGTTTTGCGCGCCGAGCCGAATGTTCGAGTCGATCACCACTTCGGACACAGCACCCAGTGCGGTGAAAGGCGGGCAGACGGCGATGTCGACTTCCGTGACGTCCTTGAGTTCTCGAACCAAGCCGTTGGCCAAGTCGAGTGATTCGGCGACGGTTTTGTTCATCTTCCAGTTTCCGGTGATGATCAGTTTTCGTTCTTTTTCCATGCTTAAAATTATTTGTCGGTCAAGGCCGCGACTCCGGGCAGTTCCTTGCCCTCAAGAAACTCGAGGCTCGCGCCGCCGCCAGTGCTCATGAACGTGACTTGGTCGCCGAGGCCGGCCTTGTTCAGCGCCTTCACACTGTCGCCGCCGCCGATCATGCTCTTTGCCCCGTTGGCGGTCGCCTCGCACACGGCCTTGGCCACGGCGAAGGTGCCCCCGGCGAACCGGGCGTCCTCGAAGATGCCCATTGGGCCGTTCCACAAAATTGTCTTCGCTCCGGCGATCACCTCACAAAACCTGGCCGCCGACTTGGGGCCGATGTCCACGCCTTCGACGTCGTCGGGGATGTTTTCGCTGTCGTTCGTGCGATGCTCGCCAAAGGCAAACTTTCCGTCGATCTCGGTCGGGACGGCGACGATGTTGTCGGTTGGGATCAAAAACTGCACGTTGCGCTCGGCGGCCTTGTCGAGAGCGTCTCGGGCGATGGTCACCTTGTCCCGCTCGACGAGCGACTTGCCGACCGTGAGGCCCTTGGCTAGCTTGAACGTGTATGCCATCGCGCCGCCAATGAGGATCGTGTCGGCCTTGTCGAGGAGTCGGTCGATCACCTTGATTTTATCGGAGACCTTTGCGCCGCCGAGAATCACGACGAACGGGCTTTCGGGTGACTTGAGTTCATCGCCGAGAAACTGCAACTCGCGCTCCATCAGCAATCCGGCCACGCATTGGCCGGCGCGGGCGTTGAGCACATCGGCCACACCGGCGGTGGAGGCGTGCGCGCGGTGTGCTGCGCCGAAAGCGTCGTTCACGAACACGTCGGCGTCGCAGGCGAGTTGCTGGGCGAATGTCGCGTCGTTGGCTTCCTCCTCGGCGTGGTAGCGGACATTTTCTAAAAGCAACAGGCCACCCTCCTCCAGCTTGGCTGCGGCATCCTCGGCCGCTTGGCCAACGCACTGGTCGCAGAAGGCGACCGGCTTGCCGATCAGCCCGGCGAGTTTGTCGGCGACAGGGCGGAGGCTCATCGATGGCACGCGCTTGCCTTTCGGGCGGCCAAGGTGCGCGGTGAGTATGACTTTCGCGCCGTTCTCGATCATCAACTTGAGCGTCGGCAGGGTGGCGCGGATGCGAGTGTCGTCGTTGATGACCATCGCGCCGTCCTGCTCGGCCATGGGCACGTTGTAGTCCACGCGGGTCAGCACGCGTTTGCCCTTCAAATCGATGTCGTTGACGGTTAGTTTGGCCATTATATCCCTGAAAAAAGGGCGCAAAACCATACTCGAGAACCGTTAAATGTCAATGGTTAATAACCCTGAAAACTGCGAAAAACAGCCGTTTTCGCTTACAATCGGGGACGAGGCGGCTTGACCGGGGTCCGCCATGGCTGAGCACCGGTGAGTTTGGTGCGGCGCTTGTAAACGCGGTTGCCGGTGGCAATGTAGAGCGTTTTCCAGTCCTTGCCGCCGAAAGCGGTGTACGACACGCGCTTGGCCAAGCGCGGCTTGGGCAAAATCAGATGCACGCGGCCGGGCTGGTCGCAGATTTGCACGCCTAACTCGGTGGCGGCAACGAGCCACCCGTCGCGGCTCACACACATGCCATCGAGGTGTCCTTCGAGTGAGTTGGGCGGCACGTGCATGTAGTAGTACTCCTGCTTGTTCGCTAGCGTGCCATTGTCGTTGATGGTGTAGCTGTAAATGAACCGGCCGGGGAAGTGCCCGACGAACAGCATCGTCTGGTCTGCGCTCATCGTGAGGCCGTTCGGGTTGCGGAAGTTGTCCACGACGACTGCTTGGCCGGAGCCTTTGCGGATTATCATTATTTTGTTGTCAGCCGGGTTGGTAAAATAAATAGTGCCGTCGTGGCGCACCACAAGGTCGTTGCACTTGACGCCCTCGGCGACGACTGTGCGGTTGGCTGTTTTCGGGTCCCACGAGGCGATCTGCCCCGCGCCGTTGGCTGCGCCGTAGAGTAGGCCGTCCGGGCCAAGGCGCAGGCCGTTAGCACGACCGGTGTTCTCGGCGAACAACTCGACTTTGTCGTCGGTGCCAATACGATAAATTCTCGATGCCGGTACGTCGGTGAAAAATACGGTGCCATCCGGCATAGCGGCCAAGCCTTCGGCCCAGCCGTGGCCGTCGCTCAGCAGTTGCCAATCCTCGTCCGGTTCAAGGAAGCGCACCGCCTCATTGAGGCATTGGTCGTAGTGCGTTTTCACCTCGGTGGCGTCGCTGTGCCAAAGCCAGTGCATCGCGTCGGGGAAAATTGCGTTACCGTGTTTTCGGTTGTGTCCGCCTTTGCCCCAGACATGATTTAACTCATAACCGGAAAACTTAAACGCGCGCTGCATCATCTGGTTGGCGATCCACCAGTCGCCGCCGTAAATATTCAGGTCATTTTCGCCGTCTTGCAGAAAGATACGGAGTGGTTTTGGCTCGGTTTTACGAATAAGCGTCGGGATCTCGTCGCCGCCACGAAGGCCGACGTAAGTGCCGATAGTCGAATAAACACGGCGAAACGAATCCGGCCGGTGCCAGGCTACATTGAAGGCGCAGATCGCTCCGGAGCTGGCACCGGTGATGCCGCGCTGGTTCGGATCGGGGCTGAACGTGACGCCGTGAGCCCGCTCGATGTGCGGCAGCAACTCATCGACCAAAAACCGCGAGTAGCGGTTGCTCATGTCGTCGTACTCGAGGCTGCGGTTGAATCTGCTCTGGGCGTTTTCGTTTTGAGCCGGAACCACGCCGGGATTGACGAGCACGCCGATCATCACCGGGATCTCACCCCGGTGGATGAGATTGTCGAGTGCGTTGAAGGTGGCGCTGTTGACATAGGCTTCGCCGTCCTGGAATACCATCAGGCTGGCCACCTGGCCGGGTTTGTACTGGGCTGGTACGTAAATCCAGTAGTCGCGATCCGTTCCGGGGTACACCGTGGAGTCGGCAAACTTGGCTTGGGTAACTTTGCCGCTGGGAACGCCAGCCTGCTTTTTCGAGTCGGGATGGACGGGGTACTGCTCTTGTTGCGAGAAGGCGCTTGGCCCGAACAGCGAGCCGGCGATGGTGAGCTTGGCCAGAAAAGAAATGATTTTCACTTGGCGCAGGGTAGGGGTGCCAAGCTTGGCTGTCACGCCGGCGCGCTTGGGCAAGTTGATCAAAATTTCGCCACGTGCTTGCCGATTGGGTGGCGTGTCCCTACTCTCCCCTCCGATGTCTGGCTTGGGACCTAAAGCCATCCTCGCACTTGAGGACGGCACCATTTTCGAGGGGCAGGCGTTCGGTGCTTCGGCGTCGGTCGCCGGGGAGGTTTGTTTCAACACTTCGATGACGGGGTATCAGGAAATCCTGACCGACCCGTCGTACAAGGGGCAGATCATCACCATGACCTATCCGCTCATCGGCAACTACGGCGTTAACGAGCAGGACGTAGAGTCGTACCAGACGCACGCCAGCGGGTTTGTCGTACGTGAGCTCTCGCCGGTCGTGAGTAATTACCGCGCGGACAGTTCGCTGGGCGACTACATGGAACGCAACGGTATCCCCGGCATTGAAGGCATCGACACCCGGGCGCTGACCAAAAAGCTCCGCATCCGCGGCGCGATGAACGGCTATCTCACCACCGAGAGCAACGCCACCACTGAGAGCGCCTTGGCCAAGGCGAAGGAGTGGTCCGGTTTGGTAGGCGTGGATTACGTTAAGGAAGTGACGCACGAGTCGGCGTTTGCGTGGGACGAAAACGACGAGTTGAGCGCGGCGTTTCGGCTGCCCAAGGGGCCGGGCGAGCTCGACGGCCGCAGCCAGCGTGACCCCCTGCCGGCGGCGGACATCCCGATTGTTGCCTACGATTTCGGCGTCAAGTACAACATCCTGCGTAAGCTGCGGCAGGCTGGTTTCGCGGTGACGGTGGTGCCGGCGAACACCCCGGCGGCGGAGGCGCTCAAGCATAATCCGGCAGGCATTTTTCTCTCAAACGGTCCCGGTGACCCGGCGGCGGTGACGTATGCGGCAGAAGCGGTTATGGCGTTGCTAAAGAAGGGACTGCCGATTTTCGGCATCTGCCTTGGCCATCAAATCCTCAGCTTGGCCATGGGCGGCAAGACGAGTAAATTGAAGTTCGGCCATCGCGGTGCAAACCAGCCGGTGAAGGATCTCGAGAGTGGCCGGGTGGAGATCACGTCGCAAAACCATGGCTTCACGGTGGAAACCGACTCGCTGCCAAGTGACGTGGCGGTGAACCGTATCAACCTCAACGACCAGACGGTTGAGGGGTTGCGGCACAAGACCAAGCCGGTCTTCTGCGTGCAGTATCATCCGGAGGCGTCTCCGGGGCCGCACGACTCGAGCGGCATGTTCGGCGAGTTCCACCAATTGATCGAGAAGCACAGCTGATTTGCTCAAGCGCTTGCAAGCGCGCTTGAAACTTCTCCCCCCGTGAACACAAAAAAGCAGGACGGTGTGTTCTGCTTTTTTCGAGATTGGTTGGCTTTATTTTTCGGTTCTACGGAATCTTCCCGGGTTGATGAACAGCTTCTTGTCCCCCTCGTGTTTCAGAAAAGACTGCGTCAGTGCGTCAGTCGTTTTCAGGTCATCATCCACCAATTCAGTGTTCAGTATTTTGATTTCGAGTCCAGCACCCGCCAGTCGATGAGAGACAACATGAAAAAGATCCTTCTCATCTTTCTTCGGAGGGCCATCGTCCGTTCCAATGGCCTGAAGCTGAACACACCACACTCCCCCGATCTTGATGGGATATCCCGGAAAGTATACCCGTCTTTCCAGGTTGTTTTGCTTCGGCTCTTCTCCTTTATCCGGAATGACCTCCCACACGCCAAGCACTGCTGAGTGCGACCGTAATGTTGTGTTTCTTTGTCAGCACAGATTCCAACTCATAACCGATAATCAGCAAATCGGCTAAGGTTAAAAACGCCAGTACACACTCAATCCCGAGCCCCTTGCATCGAGGCACATTAGTTGGGGCTTGGACTACGCCTCGGCCGTCGCTTCCTTCTCAGGGAGGGGAGGGGTGGTGCTTTCCACGCGAACCTTGAGGGTGGTCATGACCTCGGGGTGCAGTCGCAGCTCGATGTTGTGGTCGCCAACGGTGCGGATCGGCTCGGCGAGGTGTACCTTGCGGCGGTCGATCTTGATCTCAAACTGCTCGTCGAGTTGCTCGATGATATTTGCCGGGGTGACAGAGCCGTACATTTTGCCCGTGTCGCCGGTCTTGACCTTCAGGTGCAAAATCAGGTGCTTGAAACTTGCGGACAGTTCCTTGGCATCTTTGGATTCGCGGATCTCGCGGGATCGGCGTTGCTTGCGAAGGGCCTCGAGGCGGCGCTCGTTGCCATCGGTCAACGGGATGGCCAGCCCTTGAGGCAGAAGATAGTTGCGGGCGTAGCCGGTGGTCACGTTGACCTGGTCGGATTCCCCGCCAAGCCCTTCCACATTCTTGATTAAAATAACGTCAGTTTTAGACATGAGTAACTTGTTGTTTGTGTAAAATTTGTGTTCAGAACGGAACGTCGTCGTCCCCGGGGCCGTCAACGGGCGGGCCGTCCGCGGGTTGGGATGGCGGGGGAGGTGCGGATTGCTGTGGGGCAGGGGAGCCGCCGTCACCTTGGCCACCACCAATGAATTCGAAGCGATCCAGCACGACGCCTAATTTGCTGCGTTTTTGACCGGTGGTTTTGTCATCCCATTGGTCAAACTTCAACCTGCCCTCGATGTGAATCCCTTTTCCCTTCTGGAAATATTGCCCTATCACTTCGGCTTGTTTGCCGAAAGCTGTGATATCGATGTAGGTGACTTCCTCTTTTTGGTTCCCGTCCTGATCTTTCCAGCGCCGATTTGTTGCAATCCCGAAACCTGCGATAGCGGTTCCACTGGGCGTGTAGCGCAGTTCGGGGTCGCGGGTCAGGTTGCCCATCAGGATGACTTTATTGAAGCTTGCCATGACTTGAGTCTAGCGCAATTGGGGGTGGGTGGTCAATCCGCTTTAGCCCGGACACGTGATGAAAACGCGGAAGACATCCTTGATTTTCAGCAGGCGCTTTTTCAGGTCGTTGGTCGCGGCGGGTTCGCCCTCAAACGTGACCTCGAGATAGAAGCCGTCCGGATTCTTGCGGTTGGCCACCCTGGCAAAATCCTTCTGGCCGACGGCGTTGAATTCGCCGGTTTTTCCGCCGGCCGTGTCTATCTCGGCCGAGATGAGGTTTTGCAGTTCCTCGACGGTGCTTTCACGTCCTGTTTCCTTCAGGATGATCGTCCCTTCGTATTTCGTCATCTGTCTTTTTTTCTGTTGGGGCGTAGTCCCCGTTGTATTCGTTCATTGCCTGGCCGATGCCTTGCAGCACCCAGCAGGCTAACTGGTCTGCCGCTGTTTCGAGGACTTTTTCGAGAAGCCCGGTCTCCGAGTCGGCGAATTTGCCGAGCACGAAGCCGGATACATCCCGGTTCGGTTTCGGCCTGCCAATCCCCAGCCGCAGCCGGGGAAAATCGTCTTTCCCGAGCAATCCCTGTATGGAGTCCAAGCCCCGATGGCCGCCTGTCCCTCCGCCCGGCCGCATGCGTACGGCCCCGAGGGGCAGGTCGAGATCATCGACCACCACCATGATTCGCCTGTTGGGAATCTGGTAGTACTGGGCCAAGGGCACCACGGATTGACCGCTCAAGTTCATGTAGCCCTGTGGCTTGCTAAGAAAGACGATGTTGCCGTCCTGCCTGCCTTTGGCCAGGTGGGCAGTGAACTTTTTGCTCGCTTCCCACTCAACACCCAAGCGCTTAGCCAAGCGCTTGAGAACCATGAACCCGACATTATGTCGGGTGGCTGCGTAATCCTTTCCTGGATTGCCCAAGCCCACGATCAGGAATGTCTCTTCCATGCGTGGGCCTTCTCAAAGAACACGACGCCTCAGCCCATTGGGCGGATCGTCGTTTGAAATTTTCAACCTTCCTACTTTTTCTCGCCAGCACCGGCATCAGCTTCCTTGGTGCCCTCTTCAGTAGTAGCTTCGCCCTCACCCTCGGCTGCTGCTGCTGCATCTTCTTCCTCGGCCTTGGCCATCATGCGTGAGGTGGTCACGCCGAGCACCTGAGCCTTCGGCTGGCCGATGGCGATGATTCCTTCGGGCAAAACAAGCTCCTCCAAGAGGATCGATTGGCCAACCTCCAGTTGGCTGATGTCAGGCTCGATACATTCGGGAATGTCAGCCGGTTTGCCGTTAAGTGTGATCGAGTGCATAGGCATCTGCAAGACGCCTCCCAGTTGGACGCCTACAGCGGTTCCGAGAGGCAGCAGCGGGACTTTGGCAGTGACGACACTGTCCTTGGTCAAGCGTTTGAAATCGACGTGAATAAAATGATTCGTCAGGGGGTTTTTCTGCGTTTCCTGAACCAGGGCCATGCTCTTTTTGCCATTAATATCCAATTCCACGAGGAAATTCTTGGCCACGGTGGACTTTACGGCCTTTTCAAACTGCTTGGTTTCGAGCTCGACAGATTCGGGTTCGCCATTGCCATAGACGACAGCAGGCAAAGAGCCGGCGTTGCGGAGTTTTTTGCTGCCAATAGTCTTGGTCAACACACGCGGATTGGCCGCCAATGAGATTACTTTCATTTTATTAAATAACTTGCTCCCCGAGGGAGCTCAGGTGGTGCGCGCTCCCTTAAATTGGAACAGCGAGTTCACCGAGGAATTGTTGTGTATTCGCTGGATGGCTTCTCCCAGCAATCCCGCAACAGAGAGAGTTGTAATATTCAACCCCTCGATTTCGGGGCGGGGGACTGTATCAGTCGTTATCAATTCGTCAATACAAGAGTTTTTCAGGCGGTCAATACCCAAATCATTGAGAATTGTGTGCGATACACAGGCTCGGACACTCAGCGCTCCGCGTTCCTTGAGAATGGCCGCAGCGTTGACTAGCGTACCGGCGGTTTCGGTGAGATCATCAACCAAAAGCGCATTTTTACCTTCAATTTCGCCAATTATGCCCACGGACTCTGTATCGGTGGCGCTCGTGCGGCGTTTGGCGACGATCGCCAAATCGGCTCCGAGCATTTCCGAATAGGCGTGAGCCATTTTCAGGCCACCCACATCCGGACTGACAACAACTTGATCGTCCCGCTTGGCGTACTTGAGATAGGCGAATATCACTGGCGAGGCGTACAAATGATCCACCGGAATGTCGAAAAAGCCCTGAATTTGCTGTGCGTGCAGATCCATCGTCAAAATTCGGTTGGCCCCGGCGGCCACCAGCAGATTGGCCACGAGTTTGGCCGAGATCGGCACTCGCGGCTGATCCTTCCGATCCTGCCGGGCATAGCCGTAATACGGCAGCACCGCCGTGATGCGGTCAGCGCTGGCCCGCTTGAGCGCGTCCATTATGATGAACAACTCCATCAAGTGATGGTTTGTCGGCGGGCAGGTCGCCTGGACGACGTACACATCCTCACCGCGGACGTTCTCCTCGATCTTGGCGAAAGTCTCGCCGTCGGGGAAGGCGGTGATGGTGAGTTTTCCCGGGTCGATGCCAATGTTGCTGCAGATGGCATCGGCAAGCGGTAGGTTGGAACTGCCGGCAAATATTTTCACGTCAGGTTTCGGTGTGGTCTGGGTTTCGGTTGTCGCTGCAGATTAGCCCTGCTCGCGACTGCGGAAAAGTAACAATTGCCAAACACCAATCAAGCGCATTCGTGCGCTTATGAAAAAATTACAACATCGCTCCCCCTCGCTTGGCCAGAGGCTCCCGTGCTTCATCATGGGGTAAAGCCCAGATTCGTTTCTTTTTTTGCCCTTGACTGAGGGGGTGCAGCCACAGGCCTCAATCCCTGAATATTCTATGATTTGTTCTTCAAAAAGAGCATTCACGGGTCTTTCGACGGATGAGATTAGTGTGGTCTGCGTTGGGCCGGTTTTGTTATCCGTTGCCTTCGGCCAAAACAGCTTCATTATTTTCATCTATCAGTTCTTTGGAAACCTGCGGGTCGTGCATTTTGGCTCCGGTTGTTGCGTTGGCGCGGCACCTCCACAAAACTCGCATCTGCGATGATTCCCTTCCAATCCACCCTCCTTCGGTGAGGTTTTTTTCAAACCGCGGGCACCCTGCCCCGCTTGGTCAAGGGCTAAAACCGGTTGAGGAAGCGGAGGTCGTTTTCGTAGAACAGGCGAATGTCGCTGATGCCGTAGCGGATCATAGCGATACGCTCGATGCCGAAGCCGAACGCCCAGCCGCTCCATTCTTCAGGGTCGTACCCGACGTTCTCAAACACCGTCGGGTGTACCATGCCGCAGCCGGCGATCTCGAGCCATTCCTTCCCCATCTTGCGGACGAGGGGGCTGCTGAAGTCGATCTCGAGGCTCGGCTCGGTGTAGGAAAAGTAATGCGGCCGGAACCGCAGTTTAACTTCCTTGCCGAGCAGTTCCTTAAACACAAACTCGACCGTGCCCTTGAGGTCGGCCATCGTCACGTTCCTGTCCACGTACAGGCCCTCGATCTGGTGGAAGGTCGGGTTGTGAGTGGCGTCGGCGGTGTCGCGGCGGTACACGCGGCCCGGCACGATGATGCGGATCGGCGGCGGGCTTTGCTCCATCACGCGAATCTGCACGGACGACGTGTGGGTGCGGAGCAGCGGCCGGTCGGCGGTGTCCAGAAAGAAGGTGTCCTGCGTGTCGCGGGCGGGATGATCGGCGGGAGTGTTAAGGGCGTCGAAGCAGTAACGCTCGCTCTCGATCTCCGGGCCGTCGGCCACGGCGAAGCCGATTTTGCGGAAGCTGCGGACGATGTCCTCGGTGACTTGGGTGAGCGGGTGCTGCTTGCCAAGCGGACGGCGGCGTCCCGGCGCGGTGAAGTCGGTGGCGCGTTGCGGGGCGGCGGCGGCGAGTTCGAGCTCCTCGCGACGGCGGTCGAGCGTCTGGGTGAGTTCGGCCTTGGCCAGGTTGATCGCCTTGCCGGCGGCGGGGCGTTCCTCCTTGGCCAAGGCACCCATCTGCTTGAGCAGTCCGGTGAACTGACCATTGGTGCCGAGGTACTGGACGCGCACGTCGTCGAGTTTGGACAAGGTGTCGGCGGCTTGGAGTGCCTGCAGTGCGGCTTCCTTTAGCGGGGTGATTTCGTCCAGGAATGACATGGTCAGGTTTCCTTGGTTTGGAAACAAAGAGGGCGGCCATTAAAGACCGCCCACTCAAAAAGTCAACTTGGCCAAGCTCTCAGCCTTTGGCCTCGAGCGCACTCTTGGCGGTGTTCACGAGTTCGCCGAACGCGGCCGAGTCGGTGGCGGCCAGATCGGCGAGCACCTTGCGATTGACCTCGACCTTGGCGGCCTTGAGGCCCTCGATGAAGCGGCTGTAAGTGATGCCGGCGTCGCGGGCAGCGGCGTTGATGCGTAGATTCCAAAGGGCGCGGAAGGTGCGCTTTTTGTTTTTGCGATCGCGATAGGCGTATTGGCGCCCGTGCTCGATGGCATCCTTGGCATAGCGATAAAGCTTGGATCGACGCAGACGGAAGCCCTTGGCGGCTTCGATCATACGTTTGCGGCGTTTGCGGGAGGCGGATGCGTTGGTGACTCTCATGGCTGCTTATAAATAAAACGGGGTTGATTGGGCTAAATTGATAAAGCGTCAGTGGCTGAAGGGTAGATTCTCCATCACCCGGGCGTAATCGGTCTTGTCCACGAGTGCCGGGGTACGGAGTTTGCGGCGGCGCTTGGCGTTTTTACTGGCCATAAGATGACGCTTTCCGGGGCGATTGCGGACGATCTTGCCCGTGCCGGTGATTTTGAACCGCTTGGCTACCGACTTACGCGTCTTGATTGATTTAGGTTTCTTCTGCATCTAAATGTGGCCCCCTTACCTTAAAAAAGGAAAGGAAACCTAGTCAGTTTTCTGGGACTGTTCAAGCCATTTTTAAACTATTTTATTTTTTGTGGCTGGAGTGCGCTTGGCCAAGGGGCTACAACTCCGCACCCGATTTTTGACAATATGAACAAAACAACATTTTTTACGGCGGTGATCCTGCCGTTTGGACTGCTTTCAGCCCAAGCGGCGGACAAGGTGCTTTTTGAGGATTCCAGCTTTTCCAAGGAGGGCTGGAGTGAATTCGCTGAGATTCCCGATACCGACGGCTGGGAGGTGAAACGCCGCAACCTCGGCGAACTCGCTCAAGCCGTGGTGCAGGAAGTCACGATTGAGGGTGGTGGCGGCATTTTCCTGAGCGCAGGGGAGGGCAGTTATGCCTCCGTACTTCGCTCGGAAGGCGTGATTTACGCAATGAGATCCCGTAATGGCGAACAATCGCTTGTTGGTCAGGCCGATGTCACCGGCAAGGTTGGACTGCGGCTTGGCTTCGACGGGGCATTTCTCATTTACGAATACCGCTCCGGCGACGAGTGGAGCCGCCTTGGCAAATCCGACATTGTTGGCGTGGTGTCGTACACCGGCGGGATTTCCACCCCGAACCGCGCTAACGGGATGAGCGGCTACCGCGTCGCCGAGATCGAGTCGCTGAAAGGCGTGCGATTCGGCTACACCAACACGCCCAAGATTCCCGGCACGCCGTGGGTGGTGCACGACCCGTTCCGCCCGCAGCCTCGACAAATCAACCCCGGCACAGTGGCGCCGCGGGACGAGCCGGGCACGCCGCCGTCGGACGCCATCGTGCTGTTTGACGGCACAAACCTTGATGCATGGGATGACGGCAAAGGCAACCCGCCGAAGTGGACAGTTCGCGACGGCTTCTTCGAGTGCGGCAAAAAATCTGGCACGATCCAGACCCGGCAGAAATTTGGTAGCGTGCAGTTGCACATCGAGTGGGCATCGCCGTCGGAGGTGAAGGGCAGCAGCCAGGGCCGGGGTAACTCGGGGGTCTATCTCGCCGGGCTTTACGAGGTGCAGGTGCAGGACAACTACGACAACCTTACCTACCCGGACGGACAGGCCAGTTCTCTATACGGCTTCCGCCCGCCGCGCGTGAACGTCAGCCGGCGGCCGGGTGAGTGGCAGGCTTACGACATCATTTTCGAGATGCCCGAATTTTCGGACGGAAAAGTGGTTAAGAAGGCTCTTATCACCGTGCTGCATAACGGCGTGGTCACGCAGCACGGCGTGGAGATTCCCGGCATTCTTGGGCACAAGAAAACCCAGCCGTACCGCGTGCACGGCCCTGGTCACATCAAGTTGCAGGATCACGGCAACCCGGTGCGATACCGCAACATCTGGATTCGGGAACTAAAGCCGATCCAATAATCCGTGGCGGACGAACAACTCGAAAAAGTATCTGCGGCGCTTGGGTTGCAAAAGTTTGAGCGCCATATTCTTCTCTGTGCCGACCAAACCAAACCGGAGTGCTGCTCCAAGGCGGCCGGCCTCGAGTCGTGGGCGTTCTTGAAAACACGGCTCAAGGAGCTCGACCTCGTTTGTCTAGAGCCAAAAGTCTACCGGACCAAGGCCAACTGCCTCCGCGTTTGCACACGCGGCCCCATCGCGGTCGTCTATCCCGAGGGTGCCTGGTACCACTCCTGCACGCCGGAAGTCCTCGAGCGCATCATTCAGGAACACCTCATCAACGGTCAAGTCGTCGAGGAATTCTGCTTCGCCAAAAACCCGCTTGGCCAAGAGGGGTAGCTCCTGATTTACAGATCAAAAAACGATCAGCCGATAGCTTGAACCGTTTGCAGGTTTTTTGAATATGCGACACAAGGTTTCGTTCTCCACGGAGGATGCGTGCTGCCAGAGTTCGGTCCGCCTCAAGCAATCGCCTCAAGCCGGCGCCGCTCATTCCGTTCTCCTCGCAGAGATACCGGGGAATCTCGTGGGTGTGTTTTTTTTCTTGGCACGGGATGCGCCTTGTTCTCGTATTGCTCGATGAAGCTCGTAAGCGCCTCCAAGTAGTCATCTTGATCCTTCGTCAACTGGTGCCCCGCCATCACCGATGCCAACTCATAAGCCTCGTCGCTCTCGGCAACCGAGCGAATGGGCGAGGCAAAAGCACTCGGCAAAGCCCAGCGTAATCCTTCGGAAACTCCGCAAACTTCCAATTGTTTCGGCGTGTTTTTTTCCCATTTCAGTTTTCGTTGTCGTATTCCGCGTGTGTCAAAAACCGCAGTGTAAAGATGTGTTGCTGGTTAAAGTGAATGGCGGCAATGGAGCAAAACCGCTTACCGGCGATGTTGAAAACGAACACCGGCCTACCGCTGCCCGCAGTCACGCGATCCACCAATGCAAACGGGCTGCGGATATCCACAAACCGCTTCCACTTGGCGTCTTTTAAGACTGCCAGCCAACACTCAAAGGCGGGTCGAGTGGGCGGATGCCGTCGCGTTCACGACGCTCTCCTTCCGGTGGTTTCACCACACGCAAGATGTCAACGAAGAAAAGTTATTTTTTGGCTTGTCTTGTGAAGCGGGCGGCGTAGGCGCCGTCGGTGTGGTCCTCGACCGGGTGCAGTGAACGCTCGGCGGCGAGTCGCCACCCGGGGTGTGCCTCGAGGAATCGCGCGACGAGTTGCTCGTTCTCCTCTGGCTCGATGCTGCATGTGCTGTAAACGAGTTGGCCTTCCGGCTTGGTGTGTGCCGCCGCTTGGGCAAGCAGTTTGAGCTGTTCGTCGGCGAGTCGCCTGGCTCCGCCGGGGCTGAGCCGCCAGCGCAGGTCGAGCCGGCGACGCATCACGCCGGTGTTCGAGCAGGGGACATCGACCAGCACCCGGTCATACTTACCCGTCGCCGTGGCATCCGCTTGGCCAAGCGTGGCGCAGGTGACGCGCATACGATCGCAGTTTTCGCGCAGCAACTTGAGCCTCGACTCGCTGTTGTCGAGCGCACTGAGTTGACCTTCGTTTTTCATGCGGTCGGCGATGTGGCAGGTCTTACCGCCGGGCGCGGCGCAGAGGTCGAGCACGGCATGGCCGGGCTGCGGATCGAGCAGGGAGACGGAGAGCAGTGTGCTGGGATCCTGCACGTAGAAAAGCCCGTCGCGGAAGCTGCCGAGTGACTCGAGCGAGGGATGTTTGCGCAGGTGAAACAGGTCGCCGGTTGCGGCCCAGTCGAAGTCGGTCGGCGACGCCTCGACACCTTCGTCCTCCCAGCGCTTGGCGAGGCGCTGGGGGTCGGTGAGTAGTCGGTTGACGCGAGCGCAGGTCGGGGCTGGCTGGTTGTTCCACTCCATGAGGCGGACGGTTTTTTCGCGACCCCAGCGTTGTTCCCACTGCTCGTAAAGCCAGTCGGGGTGGGATTGGGCAAGCGCCGGTCGAGCGTCCTGCAAGTCGGCGATATCGCGGGTGATTTGTTCCCGATCACGCAGGAAGCGCCGCATCAAGGCGTTGATGAACCCGGCTTGGCCGAGGCATTTCTCGGCCTTGGCCAATCGGACGCTCTCATCGACGATCGCGTGCTCGGGGATGCGGCTGAGAAAGAAAATCTGGTACAGGCCCAGCCGGAGAATCTCCCGCACGGCTGGCTTTTGTTCTCGGCCCTCGGTGGTGCGCTCGATCAGCCAGTCGAGCAATCGACGCCAGCGCACGCAGCCGGAGACGAGTACGCGGCAGAGGCCGGTGTCGGCGGGGGAGAGGGTGGCGGACTGAAACTCGCGGGAGAGGATCGGCTCGACGGCCCTGTGAGTTTCCTGCGAATGCAGCAACGATTGGAGAGCAATTTGTCTTGGTTTCTTTCCCATCACGGCGCTAGGATGCCGGCTTTGGCGGCGCAGGCCGAGTTTTACCTGATGAACGACACAATGACCGAGGAAGTAAAAGCAGAAGTAACCACCACCGCAGAGCAACCTGACCAGCTCCAGAGCGAGCTCAAGCGACTGGTACTGGACGGGAAACTGGATTCCAAGCTAACGGATGCGCTGACAGAGTTGGTCACAGCCGGTTTTTGCACCCACCGCTCGTGGGGCTCCGGGAAGATCACCACGGTGGATACGTTGATGGCCAAGATGACCATCGACTTCCAGGCCAAGCGGGGCCACTCGATGGATCTTGGGTTTGCGGCAACCATCCTCAAGCCGCTCAGTTCCAGCCATATCCAGGCACGCAAGGCCACCGACTTGGCCGGGCTTCAGCGGACGGCTGCACGGAACCATCTTGAGCTGATTAAAGTGGTGCTCGAGAGCTTCGGAGGGCAGGCCACCGTGGCGCAGATTCAAGAGTCGCTGGTGCCGGATGTAATCGAAGAGGACTGGAAAAAATGGTGGGCCGACGCCAAGAAAGAAATGAAGAGCAACGGTCATTTCCAGTTGCCGGTCAAGAAAACCGAGCCGATTGTTTACCATGCCGAGGAGCTTTCCCCGGCGAATAAAATGATGAGCAACATCCGCGACGCCAAAGGCTTGAAGGCGCAGTTGGCTGCTGCCACCGAGCTTTACAAGGGTATCGCGGACGTCGAAAACAAGGAATCAGTGCTGACCGAGCTGTTGGAAATATTGAACATCGCGATCAAGAATCATCTGACATTCAAGCCGTCCCTCGCACTTGAGGCGATTTTGTTGCGTGATGCAATCTGCTCGGAATCAGGAGTGCAACCGCAGGAAGGCGAGTCGACAGCCGTTGCCATTTTTGAAAAAGCCGATAATTTGGCCGTAGTGATAGAGGGTCTTTCCGCTGCCAAGCAGAAACTCGCGCTTGAAGCTTTCCGGCAGGCTCATCCGGATACATGGATCGACACCTATCTGGAACTGATGAACAAGGCAGGCTTGAGGCTGGTGGGTGAGTTGGGGCAAATGCTCATCGACACCGGCCACTTCGACAAGTTCAAGAACAACCTGGCCAAGCTCATAAGCCGACACGAGGCCAGCACCGACCTGATGTTATGGTTGGGCAAAAACCGCTCCGACAGTTTCGCCGACATACTCGGCCCGGAAGTGTTTCGCGCCATGATGGCGGCCATCGAGAGGGATCGTTTTGAGGATCGGAAAACCAGCAAGCTTGGAGATTTAATTCTTAGCGACCAAGAGTTGATCACCGACCTGATCGGCTCCGCTGATATTGAAGTGGTCGAGGATTTGGTCCGTGCCCTACAGGCGACCAACAGCTTTGACGACATGGACAAACGCTCGTTGCTGGGCCGCATCGTCAAGGCGTTCCCGTCTATTCAGCAGATGATTTCCGGCGAACAATCTAAGGAAGACAACGCCCTCATTGTTTCCTGGGCCAGCCTCGAGCGTCGAAAACTAGAGTACGTGCAACTGGTCAAGGAGAAGATCCCGGCGAACTCGAAGGAAATCGCTATTGCCCGAAGCTATGGCGATTTGCGCGAGAACCACGAGTTCAAGGCAGCCAAGGAAATGCAGAAACTGCTGATGTCCCGCAAGGGCGAGTTGGAGTTCGACTTAACACGCGCCCGAGGGACCGACTTCTCCGACGCCACGACTGACCAGGTCACCGTCGGGAACAAGGTCGGCGTTACGAACCTCAGCACAAAAAAGCCGGAGACCTTCATCGTCCTTGGCGCTTGGGACGGCGATCCCGACAATCAAATCCTCAGTTATCTCACGCCTCTTGGTCAGGCGTTCCTTGGCAAGAAACCGGGCGAGGAAGCTGAGTTCGAAGTCGATCACGAAGCCAAGCGCTACCGGATCGAATCCATCGAACAGCACACCGTCGCTGGGCCAAGCGCTGTCGCCGACGAGGAAGGCGAAGCCGAGGCGTAACCCGCCTGGGCCGACGAGTAACACAGCCAATTTTCAGTACGCCCCGGCCGTCATGGCCGGGGCTTTTTTATTTACAGCGCACGCAACAAACGACTGACGATGCCCTCCGCCGCCAATCCGTAACCACCGCCGAAAATGTTGTAATGGTTAAGCGTGTGGTAAAGCCGATAGAGCAGCTTGCGCGTCGGGTAACCTGGATCGAGGGGCCACTCCGTCTCGTATGCCGACCAAAAATCATTCCCGAAACCACCAAACATTTCGGTCAATCCAAATTCAGCTTCGCGGTCCCCGCAGTACGTTGCCGGATCAAAAATCACCGGCTCGCCACACGGCCCGAATGCTACATTGCCGTTCCACAAATCGCCGTGCAGCAGCGACGGCCTGGGCTCGTAGGCGGCGAAAAAACCATCGAGTTGGCTGAGCAAGTCGTCCGCGCCGTCGAGTCGCAGGGCGTTGCGCTTGGCCAGGCGGCACTGAAAACCGAGCCGGTGCTCACGAAGGAACGCCACCCAGTCGTCGCCCGACGGGTTCGGCTGCGGCGTGCTGCCGATCGTGTTATCGCGCCGCCAGCCAAAGTTCGGCTGCAGCACGGCATGCAGCTTGGCCAAGCACCGGCCAAGCTCCGATTGCGAGCCACCACCGCCCAACTCGATGTGCTCGAGGATAAGATACGCCTGTCCCCCGCTGATGCCGAGGCAAACAGGGCGGGGGACGCGGATGGTTTCGGTGGCGGCGATGTCGCGCAGGCCGTCTGCCTCGGCCTCGAATATTTCCAGTTCGTCGGCGCGGTTGAGCTTGGCGAAAAATGGGCCGCCATTGCCGTCGAGTCGATATGTCTCGTTGATGCACCCGCCGCCGACCGGTCGCGAATCGGTCAGGCGAAACGCGACTCCGGTGGCTGCGGAAATTTGCTCAACGATCTCGTCCCACATCGGAGGTTAATCGTCGCCAAGTCGCCGAACGTGTTCGAGCAAACTGGCGCAGCCGTCCTCGAGCAGGTCGAGCACTGTCTCGAATCCCTTCGGTCCGCCGTAGTAAGGGTCGGGCACCTCGGTCGCGGTTGACCCGGTGACAAAGTCGCAAAACGGCCGCACTTCCGCCGGCCACTCTCCAGCCGGTGCCATGTTCCGGACGTTTACAAGGTTTTCGTCGTCCATCGTCAAAATCATGTCGAACGAACGGTAGTCGTTCTTACAGATCTGCCGGGCCTGGCCGCCGGTGTTGATGCTGCGATTGGCCGCTGCTGCGTGCATTCGTTTGTCGGGCGGGTCGCCGGTGTGAAACGCAATCGTGCCGGCCGAGTCGCACTCGATCCTCTCGCCTAAGCCCTCGGCTTTGACCAAGTGGCGCATCACAGCCTCACCGGCGGGGGAGCGGCAAATATTCCCCAAGCAAACAAACAACAACCTGTACGGACGCATGGCAGGGAGCCTACCGACCTGCTTGGCCAAGGGCAATCCGGCGCTAGGCCAAGCTTGAACACGGGAAGGCAAGAGGCTAAAAAAAGCGCATGAATCGTCGAACTTTTTTGGAAACCAGCGCGGCTGGTTTGGCTTACTCGTCCATCGCCGCGACCGCCGCCGATATCGCCAACGGCCCGACCAAGCGCGTGGCGCTGATCGGCACCGGGTGGTACGGCAAGGTGGATTTACTCCGGCTTATCCAAGTTGCTCCCGTCGAGGTGGTTGCGTTGGCCGACGTGGACAGCACTATGCTTTCCGGCGCAGCCGATATTGTGGCCAAGCGGCAAAAATCGGGGAAACGCCCAAAAACCTACGGCGATTATCGAACGCTGCTCAAGGAAAATAAACTCGACCTCGTGCTCATCGGCACACCGGATCATTGGCACGCGTTGCCGATGATTGCCGCCGTCAAGGCCGGTTGCGATGTGTACGTGCAAAAGCCGACGAGCATCGACGTCGTCGAAAGCCAGGCGATGCTCGCCGCTGCCCGTAAATACAATCGCGTCGTGCAAGTAGGCACGCAGCGCCGCAGCACGCCGCACCTCATGGAGGCCCGCGAGCAGATCGTCGCAAAGGGCCTGCTCGGCAACGTTGCCCACGCCGAAGTTTGTTGTTACTACCACATGCGCAACCGGAGCAACCCGGCGGACAGTCAGCCGCCGGCGAATCTCGACTACGACATGTGGAGCGGCCCGGCGCCGAGGCGACCGTACAGCGAACTTTGCCATCCGCGCACCTGGCGGGCGTTCACCGAGTACAGCAACGGAATCGTCGGCGACATGTGCGTGCACATGCTCGACACAGTCCGCTGGATGCTCGACCTCGGATGGCCAAGCAGCATCGTGTCGCAGGGCGGCATTCTCGTAGACAAACAGGCCAAAGCCAACACCACCGACACACAGACAGCATGCTTCGACTTCGACGACCTGCAGGTCGTCTGGCAGCACCGTGCCTGGGGCCACGCGCCCGACGCTGACTACCCATGGGCGGCGTTCCTCTACGGCGACAAGGGCACGCTGAAGTTAAGCGTGAACAGCTACGACTTTATCCCGCGCGGCGGCGGGGCTAAGCCGGTACATCGCGACGTCAATATGGAACTCGAGGAATACCCCGAGGACAAAACCGAGAAGGCGCTCGAGCGTCACGTCGCCCCGGCGGTGCGGGTGCACATGATTGATTTTCTCAATGCCGTGGCTAAGCGCAGCCGCCCCGTTGCCGACATCGAGCAGGGTCACATCTCCACCGTCAGCTGCATCCTGGCCAACCTCTCACAGCAGCTGGGCGGCCGTGCGTTGCGATGGGACGCAAAGACACACACCGTTATCGACGACCCCGAGGCCAATAAACTGCTCAATCGCCCCTACCGCGCCCCGTGGATTCACCCTACGCCGGATACCGTCTGATGCCGGACAAGCGCTTGGCCAATGGGGTTATTCGCCGTTGAGCTTTATGCACTGCAGACTTTTCTGGTCTCGGACAAAGAGTTGGCCGTCGGCGTAGGCGGGGAAACTCCAGGTTTTACCACAGACCTGCATTCGGTCCAGTTCCTCGTATTCCTTCGGGTTGATTTTGAGTAGTACCAGTTCACCCATTTGGCCGAGCACGAGCATTCGTTTGCCGTCGGTCAGCGTCGAGGCGTAAAACTTACCGAAGCCGATTTCCTCCCAGTTCAGTTTTCCCGTGGCGGTGTCAACACAGATGAACCGATCCTTCTCGGCGAAGCTGTACAGGCTGCTGTCCACGACGACCGGTGTGGCGAGGTTGATCTTGAGCTTGGGGGCATTCCATTTTCGGTTGGCTTTGCCATTACTGCCGATGCCGCTCATACAGAGCATGCCCTCGGAATGGGAGGCGGCGATCACGCTGTTGCCGGCGGCAATCGGCGTGACGACATTGCGAAAGTAGAGTGTGGGAACGGGTTGGCTCCAGAGCAGTTCGCCGTTCTCAGTATCCACGCTGAGAAGCTTCTCGGTAGCGAGCGTGACGAATTGCCTCTTCCCGGCAAGCGTCATGATCAAAGGGCTGGCGAAACTTGCCAGGTCGTCCTGCGATTTCCAGATGATTTTGCCACTTAATTTGTCGAAGCAAACCACGCCGGTTCCGGGGGTGCCACCGACCTGGCAAATGAGATGATCTCCTTCGATCAGCGGTGTGCCGCTGTAGCCCCGGCGCGCTGCCGCAGCTTCATTTTGGCTTTTATTCTTGATCCACTTGACCTTGAATTTTTTCTGATAGTCGATGCCCCAGAGCGTGGAGCCGTCCTTGACACTTAAGCAACTGAGTTCGCCCCGGCAGGTCTGCACGTAGATCCGGTCGCCGTCGAAGAGCGGGGTGCAACGTGGGCCTGCGCCGAAGCGATCCTCGTAGGTTTCGCCAAACGCCTTTTCCCAAAGCAGCTTGCCAGTGCGTTTATCGAGCAGGCGTAGTGTCTCAAACCCATCTTTTTCCTCAGCGATTGCGAGCCGATCGCCCTGTGTCACTGGCGCGGAATGGCCCGGGCCAACATCGATGCGCCAGACGACCTTGGGGGAATTGTCCAGCCTTGCAGGGAGCCGATCGTCCTTGGCCACGTGGGCATTCGAGGTGGGGCCGCGCCACTGCGGCCAGTCGCCGGATTGGGGCGACACGGTGCAGAAGGCAAAAGCGAACGCTGAAATGAACAGGCAGGAGGAAAAATGATTTCGCGGGTTTGATTTTCTCATGAGTCAGTCGGATGTCGAAAAATTAGGCGGCGGGACTCCCGTTCGCAATGTTTTCCTTTTGCCTTGTAATTTGAATGCTGCAGGCCCAATTTCTGTCAGACAGGTTGTATGATGTTGCAAAGTAGATGCCAACCCCGGAGTGTGATTAGCCAAGCGCTCTTGTTAGTCTTGGCGCTTGGCTTGGCGCAATCCACCTTGGCCGAAAGGGTCGCCTATCAGTCGTCGGCATACCCTACATTTGCGGATTGGAAGAGTGCCTGCGCCGAACTACCGGCCAACCGCGCCCTACTTCGCCAAGCGGCAACGACCAAACTTGAGACTGCTTTGCCAGATTTTGAAGAGGTGGCCAAGGCGTTACTGGCGGCGTTCGAGTCGTTCAAGACCGGTTCGATGGAATCCGCGGCGAACTGGGTCGGCGGCAAGCCAAAGGTAACCGAGTTTTTTAACACCAACCGCGCCTATTTCCTGAAGCCGCCGATTCCGTTTCAGCCGTTCGCGCAAAAGGTGCAGGTGCCGGCCGGCAGCGAGGTGATCTTTCACGGCGATTTTCACGGCGACATTCACTCATTCATCGCCATGCTCGGTTCGCTTAATCAAGCCGGCACGCTCGACGGCTTCCGCTTGGCCAAGCCGAACAGCTACATGGTGTTCCTCGGTGATTACACGGATCGTGGCAATTACGGCATTGAGGTGCTCTACACGCTGCTGCGGCTGAAGCTCGCCAACCCGGAACAGGTGTTCATGGCGCGCGGCAATCACGAGGACGTGCAGATGATCTCGAACTACGGCTTCCTTGCTGAGTGTCAGAAAAAATACGCCACAAATTTTAAACCAGCTATGATCGGCCGTTTGTACGATTTTTTTCCGGTTGTGATTTACGCCGGCAGCGGCACGGATTTTATTCAGTGCAACCATGGCGGTATGGAGCCGGGATACCTACCGGGCGCGTTGCTCGATGCTAATCCAGTGGTGGCGTATCAACTGCTCGGCCAAGTAACCGGGGGAACGTTCTTGGCGAAGCATGCGGGCCTTCTTGAAACGGCTGATGCTGCGCGGCGGGCTTTCCTCAAATCAACGATTCGTGACTACACACCGCTTGCGCCGATGTCGCCGCTGATCAATGGTTTTATGTGGAACGATTTCACCGTGTTCGCCAGCGAGCCGGGGCTCGGTTACATGGAGGGTCGCGGGTTTGTGTATGGCAAGGCCGGTACTCGAATCGTGCTCGATGCTTCTGCCGGTGCGAAGGCTAGTGTGCGCGGCGTGTTCCGGGCGCACCAACACTCCACCGCTGTTAACCCGATGATGCGCCGTCTGATTGCGGGTAACGGACTATTTCGCCATTGGCAGGAACACGACAGCCAGGCCGAGGCCAATGCCACGGCAGCGGTGCTTCGCCGTGAGTGCAAACTAGAGCACAGCGCCGTGCGGTCGCTGAAGGACGGCTCCGTGTGGACATTCAACGTAGCTCCGGACAGCTACTACGGACGCGGCAACACCTACAAATTCGACACCTATGGTGTGCTGCGCACAGGGGATGTGTTCACGGACTGGAAGTTGCGGGTTGTCAACCAAGTCGTTCCAATTCTCAAACCTCTCCCGGCAAGCCAATGAGCGATTTGCGATACCAGTTCGAAGTGTTCGAAGGACCGCTTGATCTGTTGCTGCACCTCGTCCGCAAGGAAGAGGTCGATATTTACGAGGTGAACATGGTCAGGTTGGCCAACCAGTTCTGCGAATACATCGATCTGATGAAGCGGTTCGACCTTGATCTCGCCGGCGAGTTCATCGTCATGGCCTCCACGCTCATGTACATCAAGAGCAAGGAACTGCTCCCGGTTGATTTGCAGGTGCTCTCTGAGGAAGACGAGGAGGAAGATCCGCGTTGGGATCTGATCCGCCAGCTCGTCGAGTACAAGAAATTTAAGGATGCGGCTGATGAATTCCGGCGGATAGCATGGGAGAGGGAACAGAGTTTTGAGCGGCAGGGAGCCAAGCCAAAAGTCCCACCGCTGCCGCCACAAGCAGCAAAAGAGGCATCCGTTTTCGACCTCATTGATGCCGTAAACCAGGTGCTCAAGCGGTTCGATAAAACGGAAAAACAAAGTGCCGCCAACAGGGGGGAGATTGTTGCTGACAAATGGAGTGTCACGGAGAAGATCGCCCTTATTATGGAGATTCTTGAGAAGCGCGAATCCGTCCGGTTCATTGAGCTGTTTGAGTCGGCAGGAAGTCGGCTTGAGGTGATAACGACCTTTCTTGCTGTGCTGGAGCTGGCCAAGCTCAGGCAGTTGATCGCAGTTCAAGGGGAACGTTTCGGAGAAATCGAGCTAGCCAAGCGAACGCCGGAGGAAAAACCCGATAGTGGAGAGTCCGCAAAGTCGGCAGAGCCGGAGTCGGTCGGATTTACCGCCGGATATTCGGATTTTGAAGCGAGGGGGGAGAGCAAAGGTTCCGTGGCCAAAACCGCTAGTCTGGAGGTTGCCGTCGAGGCAAGCGAGACTTTGACAATGGAGGTTGGTGAATTGGCACACAAGACAGACGAGCTGCTGACCTTCACTCCGCCGGACGAGGTGGAGGCGGAACCCTACGATGACCCCAACCTCCGGGAGTTGCCCCTGGCTACTGACGTTAGACGAAGTGACGCCAATCGCTTGGCCAAGCGCATTCGGCCCAAGCCTTGGACGGCCGAGCTGAACCTCGACTTCCCCACAAAGGATCGTGTCATCGCCTCGGCGGTCCTGTTAGTGGTGACAACAATCCTGTGCTGGGTGGTTTTTTAGCAGTATTTTGATGATACGCTTGGCCTTGCCCGACAGAGTCGGTGCCACTACTTTCCTCGCTCATGTTCCGGCTAAAAGGTCTTCCTGATTCGGCTGTCCAGAGCGTCTTGTTGATTGCCGTTTGGCTTTCGCTTGGCTTGTTTGGCAATGGGGTCATCGCTCAGGAAGGAAAGCCGTATGGTTTGGCCAAGCGCGAGCCTTGGGAAAACACCCGCTTCGTCGGCACGCCCGAGCCACCGTTGCCGTACACGGTAGGACAGGTGTTCACAAATCAAGTTTGGGATGCGCCGATATTCATCGCCCCCGAGCCGAGCAGTGACCAGTTGTTTGCGTTGCTGCACGAGTCGAGCGGGAAGCCAACTGAGTTGGTAGTTTTCCGTGATGAGCCGAAGGCAGCGGAGCGAACCCAACTAATCGAGTTGCGTGGGCGCATTGCTTACTCGTTCTGTTTCGATCCGGATTACGCGGACAACGGACAGATTTACCTGTTCAGCAACCTGCGAATGGACAAGTTCGACGGCAGCAAGGCGAACCGGATTTCACGGTTCGTCGTCCGGCGTGAACCGGAGTGGTCGGTCGATCCCGCAAGTGAGCACGTCATCATCGAGTGGCTGTCCCGCGGGCATGACGGCGGTGGCATCGCGTTCGGCCACGATGGCATGCTCTATATTTCGACCGGCGATGGCACGAGCGACTCCGACAAATGGTTGTCGGGCCAGACACTAGATGACCTTCTCGGCAGTGTGCTGCGCATCGATATCCGGGACAGCACGCCGGAAAAGCCGTACGCAATCCCCTCGGATAATCCGTTTGTAAAACTGCCAAACGCACGACTCGAGTTGTTCGCCTACGGCCTGCGCAACCCGTGGCGGCTTACCGTTGACAAGCTGACCGGGCAGGTTTGGGTTGGCAACAACGGGCAGGATTTGTGGGAGTCGGTACATCTGGTTCGGCCCGGCGAAAACTACGGCTGGAGTGTTTACGAGGGGAGCCACCCGTTTTACATCAACCGCAAGCTGGGGCCGCATCCGCTTACGTTGCCGACGGCCGAGCATCCGCACTCGGAGGCGCGTTCGATCACTGGCGGTGTGGTTTATTACGGGGCGAAGTGGCCGGATTTGCGCGGGCACTACATTTACGGTGACTACGAGACCGGTAAGATTTGGGGCATCAAGCACGACGGCGAGCAGGTGGTGTCGCATCGGGAACTGGCAGATACCTCACTCGCGATCGCCGGGTTCGCGACGACGAACACCGGCGAGTTGCTAGTTGTCGACCACTCGAGCGGCTTTTACCGACTGATACCCCAGCCGAGAATAAGGCAGTCGGCACCGTTCCCGACGAGCTTGAGCGAGACCGGCTTGTTCGCCGACATCGAGGCGCACAAAATGAAGCCAGGGGTGGTTGACTACTCGGTGATCGCCTCTGGTTGGAATGACGGAGCTTTGGTCAAGCGATGGATGGCGGTTCCCGGCGACGAGCGGATTGGGTACGATCGAGGCGGCGCGTGGCAGTTCCCGAACGGCACGGCGTTGGTACAGACGCTCTCAGTCGAGCGGGAGGATCATCGCGGCTTGGCCGCGCCGTTCCGGGTGGAGAGCCGAATCATGCTGCGCCAGCAGAACGAGTGGGTCGGCTACTCGTACCGTTGGAACGAGGCACAAACCAACGCCGAGTTGGTCGGCCCCGCCGGGGCCAAGGCGATCTTTCGCGTGGCCGATGCCAAGTCGCCCGGACAGTTTCGGCGGCAGGACTGGGTGTTCCCAAGCCGAGCCGACTGCATGGTCTGCCACAGTCGGGCGGGCGGGTTTATCCTCGGCATCACCGGTGCGAATATGAACCGCGAACACACCTACGGCGCGATCACGGACAGCCAAGTTCGGACGCTGTCGCATGTCGGGTTTTTTCACAACGCCTCGCAAGGCCGGCCCCCCCGGGGCGGCGCACTGGTCGATCCGTATGATGAGAGTGAGGACTTGGAGCGTCGCGTGCGCTCGTATCTGCATATTAACTGCGCTGGCTGCCACGTCCGATCCGGCGGCGGCAACTCGATGATGGAACTTGGCCTTGCCAACTCGCCGCGCAAAATGCACCTCATCGAGGCGCGGCCGCAGCACGACACATTCGGCATTGCCAATGCCATGCTTGTCGCACCCGGTGCGCCGGGGCAGTCGGTGCTGTTACAGCGGATGAACCGCCGGGGCAGGGGACAGATGCCGCCGTTGGTCTCGGGCGCGGTCGATCATGCGGCAGTCGAGCTGTTTCGCGAGTGGATCAGCGGGATGAAGCCAAGCGCTGTTTTTGTCAAGAACTGGAAGATGGCCGACCTCGAGCCGGCGTTGAGTGAGCTGAGTGAAGTTCGTTCGTTGGCTGTTGGCGAGCGGGCGTACGACAAGGCGGGTTGCGCGCAGTGTCATCGCTTCGAGGGGCGCGGCGGCAGCGTCGGCCCCGATCTGACCGGCTTGGCCAAGCGCATGAATCCGCGCGCCGTGCTTGAGTCGATCCTTGACCCGTCGCGAACCATCGCTGAGGAGTACATGATGGAACAGTTCAGCATGAGCGACGGCGCCGTGCACCTTGGCCAAGTGCAGGAAGAGACTGATACCGTGATGCGGTTGCGAAGTTTGTCAGCGACGGCGGCACCGGTCACCCTAGCCAAGGCACTCATCGAGAGCCGCAAAAAATTGAACCTCTCCAACATGCCGCCCGGCATGGTGAATACACTCACAAAGAAACAAATCCTCGACCTCGTGGCCTACTTGCTGAAGTAATTTTTAAAGCCGAGCCTCTTAATTGCTATTGATCGTTAAGACTTGATCTTCGGATCCCCGAGTTGGGGGAATTTGTGGAGTACAGACTTGGGAACAGTGTAGGGCCAGCCTTCATTTTGCTGGCGCGGGCCGGGGGTGGTGCGGCCGTTGCGGAAGGCTTTGGCGAGGTCGGCGGCGAGTTCTTTTACCTTGTCCGGATATTTGGCTTGGAGGTTTTTGGATTCGTTGGGGTCACTGGTGAGGTCGTAAAGCTGCAGCATCGGCAGCTTTTGTTTTGCGGCCTCGGCCTCACGCGGAGGGCTCCAGCCGCCGGAACCTCTGCACAGTAGCAGCTTCCACTGGCCCTTGCGGATAGCGAAGTGACCGCTCCCCGAGTGATGAATCACGACGTCATGCAGCGGCTTCTCAATCTTTCCCCCGCGCAACACCGGCAGCAGATTCACGCTGTCCTCGGCGGTATTGGCGGAGAGTTCGGTGCCGAGAATACCGGCGCAGCTGGCCATGATGTCGGTGAGTACGATGGTCTCGTCGCTGCGTGTGCCCGGCTTGACGTGCCCGGGCCAGCGTACGATGAACGGCACGCGATGACCGCCCTCGTAGGCATCGGCCTTCCAGCCGCGCCAGTTGGCATTGAGATGGACGCCCGCGGCATCGAGCTGCGGGAAGTTTGCCTGGGGCGAGGTGCCGTTGTCGCACGTGAAGAATACCACCGTGTTGTCCGCCTGGCCGGTTTCATCCAGCGCCTTCATGATTTCGCCCACGGCCCAGTCAGATTCGACGAGAAAATCGGCGTAGGGGCTGATGCCGGTGATGCCCTTGAACTTGCCGCCCGGAGCGATGGGCGTGTGCGGCGAAGGCATCGGGAAATAGAGGAAGAACGGTTGCTCCTTTGTTTTGCGGCCACGGACGTATTCCGCGCAACGCTTTCCGTACTCGAGCAGAACGGCTGAGAAATCCCAGTCGGCCACCGCCGGCCCGGCGGAAACGCCGACCATCGTGCCTTGTTTCATCTGTGCGGTGGGGTTGCCAATGAGGCGCTCGTTTTCACGCCACGCGTAGGGCGGCCAGTTTGGCACGTCATCCCCAAAGTAGTAGTCGAAGCCGTGGCTGTTCGGCCCGCCATTGATGGGTTTGGTGAAATCGATCTCGTCGAGTTTGGGGGTGACGCCGCCCCCCTTCTTCGGCCAATGCCAGCCAAGATGCCATTTACCAATCATGCACGTGGCGTAGCCTTGCGCGCGAAACATTTCCGGCAACGTAAGGCGGGCATCGGCGATGAGCGGGCGCTCCCATTTCCCCACGATGCCGCGCTTGAGACGGCTACGCCAATTGTACCTCCCCGTCAGCACCCCGTAACGCGTGGGCGAGCACACGCCGGACGTGGAGTGCGCGTCCATGAAACTCATCCCCTCGCTTGCGAGTCGGTCAATCGCTGGCGTCTTCATGCCCATTTTCGGATTGAAAGCGGAAACGGAGTCGATGCCCATGTCATCGCCCAGAATGACGATGACATTCGGTTGAGGGGCGGCTGCGGCTCGGAAAGTCCCGATCAGAACAGTCGCCGTGATGGCTAGTGTGATAGTGTGTTTCATGGTCGTTCGATGTTGATGGTTCGTCCCGGCAATGAGGGCGAGTGAATTTCGTGGATGGTTCCGTCTCTGCTTTCGACGACGAACACGCCGCCGATTCTCGCGTTAATTTCTGTCCTGTCGCCCGGCTTCACCACGGTTGGCCGGCGGCTTCGTTGGCCGCGCGGGGTGATGGCGTACACCTTGATTTCCGTGTCGGTTTTGTTGGCGATGAGCAGCGGGGCGGGTTGGCGGCCGCGGTTGGGGTTGGAATGCACGGAGGGCACCATCTGCAACGGGCGACGTGGATGGGTTTTTAACAAGCGCGAGGAAGAACGGTTTCTCCGCTTGGCCAAGCCGCCGCAGGTCTTCGATGGCCATGTTCGTATGCGCGCCGTCCACCAGTTGGTGGTCGTCAATCACCGGCGCGGCGGTGGCCGGGCCACGCAGATTGTTCTTTCGCCAGTCGTTGTCGGGCAGCTTGGCCTGCACCTCGCGGATACGCGCCTGCCAGCCCTTGGCATAACACCGTTGGAATTTAATGGGCCGGATTGGTTCGCTCCACGACTGCGGGTCGGGCGTCGGGTTATGATAAATCTTCCCGTGCCCCACCGCCGTGTAGCCGTGCCGGCGCAGCCACTGCGGTAGCGTCACCACATTGGGCTTGGCCTCGCGGAAATGAATCGGCAGCGTCCACACCCCCAGCGTGTCCGGCCGCTGCCCCGTCATCAGGCTCGCTCGCGAGGGATTGCAGACGGCCACCTGGCAGTGCGCTTGGTCAAACCGCACCCCGCGCTTGGCCAAGCGGTCGAGGTTCGGCGTGATCGCATGGCCGTCCCCATAGCAACCAATGGCCGGTCGCAAATCATCCACCGCGATGAAGAGAATATTGGTCTTGGGCGCACTGGCCGCAGTAATGGTGCCCAACAACAGGGCGGCGGCACATTTTGCGGAACAAGGGAGACTCATCTTATTGCCGGATGCAAAATTCGCAGGATTAAGGTTTCCATGGATCCTTCGTTTTGCTCAACCAAGGCTGGAGTTCTTGCTCGATGAGTTGTCTCACAAGCTTCGGTCGTTCGGCCGCGATGTTCTTCAACTGCCATGAGTCGGCCTGGTTGTCGTGCAGATAGCGCTGTTCCGTGCCGTCTTCCTGTTTCTCGATGCGAAGGGTGTAGCGGTGAGTGCGCACGCCGCGACTTCCTTGGTCCCGTGGCAC
The DNA here is from genome assembly GCA_937770485.1 of uncultured Verrucomicrobiae bacterium. Lineage (GTDB taxonomy): Bacteria > Verrucomicrobiota > Verrucomicrobiia > Limisphaerales > UBA1096 > UBA1096. Next base: position 69,405 of record CALJHX010000023.1, read on the forward strand.
GTAGCCTATCTTCAAGTACAGTTGCGATGTGGGGCGTTGGCCTTTCCCGGTGCGAAACAGCCGTGAGTAATCCGTACCCTCTACCTTCTCCGGGATGTCCCGCCCAAACCCCATGAGACTGAGCAGGGTGGGGTACACGTCCGGCACGGAAAAGAGAAGGTCATCCTTGCGCACCGGAATTTTTCCGGGCCAACGAATCAGGAACGGAATCCGCATGGACTCCTCGTAGTGGTTGTTCTTGGAAACCTGGTTGTGTGACCCGATGCAGTTGCCGTGATCGGAGGTGAAAACGACGATCGTGTTCCGCGCAAGGTTTGCGTCCCTCAATGCCTTCAGGATGCGCCCAAACTGATCATCGACGCCGGTCATCATCGCGTAGTAATTCCGTGTGTGGGCACGGGCCAGTTGCGCGAACTTGTCCCTGCCCATGATGTTTACGTTTCCGCGCGTCACGATTTGCTCCATCGATTTCCCCTCGTATGCCTTTAGGTACCGCTTGGGGAACGCTGTGTAGGGCATGTGCGGCGGATTCATCGATACCACGCAGGCAAAAGGCCGGCGGGCCGCCGCCGTTTCGCGGATGAACTCGATGGCCTTGTCCGCCTCGTGTTCCGGACCCCATTGGTTCACACGCAACGGCTTGTCGCGCGGCGTGTCGTTGGCCCAGTAGAGCGGGTTCATGTGGTGATCAAACGTGTTGTAGCCATACCAGAAATCAAAGCCATGCCGACGGGCCGGTGGCGTCCATTCGTTCCACGCAAAAGTGTCGCTGTTGTTTTCGCATTTCACGTACGGTTTGCGTGGTGACTCGAGGTGCCATTTTCCAATCCAGGCCTGCCGGTAGCCGCGGTCGTACAAGACATCGGACCAGCAGAGCGCGTTTTTACGGAGTTCGTAACCCAGTTGGGCGCCGCGTGAGTTGCTGTTGCCGAGCACGCCGTTGTTGATCGGATACCGGCCGGTCATCAGCATGGCCCGATACGGACTGCAAACAGGGTAGTTGCTGACGGCTTGAGGCAACACCAGCCCCTCGGAGGAAAAACGGTCAAGATTGGGCGTCACCACCGGATCTTCACCAAGGAATCCCAGCGCTTGGCCGCGCCACTGGTCAGCGAGCACGAACAACAGGTTGGGCGGTGATGGCTTGGTCGGCGCCGAATGGGCCGGAATAATGAACCACAGACAAGCCAACAGGACGGCAATAAAACGGGTCTTCATTCTTTTGGAACAGAGTCAGTTGTAAACAGCTGCGACGGTTCCAATGCCGTGCCTTCCTGGCGTGATTTGGTGGCGCCTTTATTCACTGGGAGTGTGACATCGAGATTGTCGGTGAGCATTCTTACTTTAAGCCAAAATTTGTTTCACCACCTTACCGTGGACGTCGGTGAGGCGGAAGTAGCGGCCCTGGTAGCGGTAGGTGAGCCGTTCGTGGTCGATGCCGAGTTGGTGCAGGATGGTGGCTTGCAGGTCGTGGACGTGCACGGGATTTTCAGTAACGTTGACGCTGTAGTCGTCGGTCTCACCGTAGGACATGCCGCCGCGCACGCCGCCGCCGGCCATCCAGTAAGTGAAACAGTTTGGGTGATGGTCGCGGCCGTAAACCTGCTTAGTCAGCTTGCCCTGGCAGTAGATCGTGCGGCCGAACTCGCCGCCCCAGACGACGAGTGTGTCGTCGAGCATGCCGCGCTGCTTGAGGTCGAGCAGCAGCGCGGCGGTGGGCCGGTCGGTGTCGCGGCACTGGGCGGGCACCTCTTTGGGGGCGTTGTTGTGGGCGTCCCAGCCGCGATGGTAAAGCTGGATGAAGCGCACGCCGCGCTCGGCCAGGCGGCGGGCGAGCAGGCAGTTGTAGGCGTATTTGCCCACCTTCGTGGCGTCGGGGCCGTATTGGTCGAGGATGTGCTGCGGTTCGCGCTGGACGTCGATCAGTTCCGGCACGCTCATCTGCATGCGGAACGCCAGCTCATACTGCGCTATGCGCGTGGCGATGGCGGGATCGTTAAACCGGCCGGCCTGGTCGCGGTTGAGTTTGCCGAGCGCATCGAGCATGCGGCGGCGCTGGGCGCGCGTGACGCCGGCGGGATTGTAAAGGTCGAGAATTGGATCGCCCTGGCCGCGGAATTTCACCCCCTGGAATCGCCCTGGCAAAAAGCCCGCGCCCCACAGCCGGTCGTAGAGAGGCTGACCGGCCTTGGCCCGTCCGTTGGAGGTCAGCGCCACGAACGCGGGCAGGTTGGCGTTCCCGCTGCCGAGCCCGTAGCTCACCCAAGCGCCCATGCTCGGCCGGCCGGGGAGCACCGAGCCGGTCTGGAACAGCGTTGCGGCCGGGTCGTGGTTGATGGCGTCGGTGTGCATGCTCTTGATCACGCACACATCGTCGATGACTTGGGCCAGGTGGTGCAGCGGCTCGCTCAGCCAAGTGCCGGCCTGGCCGTGGCGGGTGAACTTGAGCGTACTCGGGGCACAGGGGAACGAGGCTTGGCCGGAGGTCATCGTGGTCTTGCGCTCGGCCGGGTAAATGGACTCGGGCACTTCCTCCCCGAAGCGCTTGGCCAAGTGCGGCTTGTAGTCGAAGAGATCCATCTGCGACGGGCCGCCGGACTGGAAAAGATAAATCACCCGCTTGGCCTTGGGCGCGAAGTGCGGCAGATCGGCCTGGCCACCGATGGCGTTGGGCTTGGCCGCCTGCGCGTTGAGCAGCGAGCCAAGCGCGATGCCGCCCAGTCCGAGCGTGCCTCGCCCAAGGAAGGCACGGCGAGTGTGTTGCGTGTGGAGTTCGGTCAGTGGGTTCATGTCAGTTTTGCATGATGCTAAAAACCTGAATTATAACCTGTTTTTTAAAGCTTTTTTGAAAATCTGAATTTTCAATCACACTTTTTAAAGCCATCGAGGTTGCCTCTGTATTCATCCAATGAATCGTGCTCGATGTTGGTGCAGACCGAAGGCTTGCCCCTAACCTCTGAAAATGGAATCCACCAAAATTCATTGCGCGGAATCAGTACCAAGTCTAAATAGCTACAATCGGCCTCTGAGTAAAGCTTAGAGGCCGCTCCGATTACCCCTTCTGGCTGACCTGCTCGTATGCTTTCGGTTCAGCCATCAACCCTTAGTTTTTAAGGTTGAAGGCATTTAGCGGCAACAGTTAAAACGGGTTGAAAACTCCGCTCAACGGGGTGACAGTTCCCTCGCTATGAAATCAATCCTACTAACAACTATAGCAGCCGTGGTTATGTTGCTATTCGGCGGGGTTAATGAGGTTAATGGGGATCCTTTGACGTACAAGGTTAAGGGAGAAACAGTTTCCGTTGTTAAATGTGATGAAAACGCCTCTGGAGAGGTGGTGATTCGCTCTTCCTATGCGGAGAAACCGGTCACCAGCATTGGGAAGAGTGCCTTCAGTGCCTGCAGTAGGCTGACGAGCGTAACGATCCCCGACAGCGTCACCAGCATTGGGAGATCGTGCCTTCCGATACTGCAGTAAGCTGACGAGCGTGACGATCCGCGACAGCGTCACCAGCATTGAGGGGTGGACATTCGATTACTGCGGTAGCCTGACCAGCGTTAGATCCCCGAGAGCGTCACCAGCATTGGGAAGAAGGCCTTCGCTCACTGCAGTAGTCTGACGAGCGTGACGATTGGCAACAGCGTCACCAGCATTGGGAATTTGGCCTTCTATGACAGCGTTAGCCTGACGAGCGTGACGATTCCGGACAGCGTCACCAGCATTGGGAGCAGGGCCTTCGAATACTGTGGTCTGACGAGTGTGATTATTGGCGACAGCGTCACCAGCATTGGATCGAATGTCTTCGCTTACTGCAGTAGTCTGATGAGCGTGACGATCCCAGACAGCATCTTAAGGGCTGGGTTCGTCAGGAGTGTTTTCAACCAGTCAAAAAAACCTGAAAAGCGTGACGATCTCCGGAAGTGTCACCAACATTCCGAAATATGCCTTTAATGGCTGCAGTAGCCTGACGAGCGTTAGAATCCCCGACAGCGTCACCAGCATTGCGAAATCTGCCTTCTCAAGCTGCAGAAGTCTGACGAGCGTTACTTTTGAAGGTGATGCGCCTTCACTTGAAGCTAATGTGTTCAGAAACGTATCCGGTAATGCCAAAATATTTATTAACCCGGGTGCAACCGGCTTTGGTGAAACCTTTGGAGGATTACCTGTTCTGATTCTTGAAAAGGCATTAAGTATTAATGCAGCTAACAAAACCGATTCTCCATTCACTATCAGCTTCGAAACCAAATCAGATTCAACCTACACAATTGAAGCTCACGCATGACTTAAAGACAATGGGGCGAGATTGGCGAAGTCCAAGGCACCGGAAGCTCGGTTGAATTCACTGATTGGCGTAAAGCGCTTTTCCAGAAGCAGTACTATCGGGTGAAGTTGGCAGAGTAAAAACTCAGCTTGATTAGAAAGTTGAAGGCAAATGAAACACCTCCAACAATTTTAGGTGGCGTACATACATAACATGAAAATTTTATTTAGCGTTAGCGCTATAGTGCTTATAATTATAGGGTGTAATTATCCCAGATACAATTGACTCCGTAATCGTTCTATCACCTCCAACTAGTCAGCCTAATCAAGTCGAAAAGACACCTATTCCCATACCATTAACGGAGATCGAGCTACCAACAGAGAACGAAAAATCAGCCTTAATAGACAAAACAATAACCGTATTTGGAATCAAGGTTTTTGCATTGGAGGGGGTTACAGACCGAGATCTGAAACTAGTGGCGAATGTTCTAGCCCAGTGGATTGATAACGATGAGGACGGGACACCAGATAATCCGGCCGTCCTCGCTGAGATTGTCAGACAGAAAAGCCGGATGATCCTTGGCGTCACTTTTGATCAAATCGGCCCGTGGCATGAGAATTCACAGGGGATGTTAAAGTATGTACATGCCCCTACCTATGGCTTGGATGTCACAACTATCAATCACAACTGGTATGGCCTGCCCCTTAGCGAGTATTCTCAGGATCATTACCGTACAGAAGGGCTTTTCCCGCCGGATGCAACAACAGAAGAAACCTTCCATCTCATAACGGACATTGGGTATGCAAACGTATATCCATCCACCTTCTGGCATGGTGAAGTAGGCGACAATCCCTCAGAGGCTCTTCGCTCTCATATCGCAAATCGTGGAGAAGGACAAAAGGATGCCTCTCTGTTAACGGTGGCGATGGACAACGCTCGCGGGGGGTATTTCAAACACATGCCAAAACAATATCCCGATAACGCGTGGTATACCCGGTCAGACGACTGCGGAGTATAAATGTTTTGTCGGTGAATACATCCATTGGGGAATGATCACCCTTGTTGGCTATAACGAGACACGTGAAGAAGGTATTCAGGATCAGTGGCAGATAACAAACGCCCATTCTCTGCGTAATAGGGACCCTGCATTATATGGATTGCTCACGAACACTGAATATAACTTTCCTAAAACTGCCCCGGACGGATCTTACGGTGATTTAAGCCAATGAATACTAAAGCAACCAGAACTCGCCGACCTCCTCCGCAAACACGGCGGCAAGACGGGTGAAGAATTGAAAGCTGAAGGGAAATGAAACAACATACCAATCACACAACAATCGCAGCCGTTGTGCTGGTGGGGTGTGGGCCGAGTGTGGATATTTGGACTGCTGCCGATAAAGGAAACATTGAAGCCGTCAAGCAGCACATCGCAGCTGGCACGGATTTGGATGCGAAGATGCAGGGTGGACATACTCCTTTGCTTTATGCGACTTTGAGTGGTCACAGGGAAATCGATGGACGACTTGAGGAATACGCCTTGGTTCAACTGGATGTTCTTCGAAGTTTCTGAGTAATATGAAGAACTGGTCAGAAACTTTTGTTAATCGCATCTATCCGGGCTCTCGAGTCTCGGTCAAAATGATCGACCCCCAGGTAGGAGACCGTATTGTTAGGTATCGATGAATCGCCCGCTTCCCATCTTCGTCTGCTGCATCATGGCAAGCGCAACCTACGCAGGCCAGAAGTTCGACTTCGAAAAGTTCCGCGACCGCTTGCCCTGGATCTGGCAATCGCCCCGGCAGGTTGAGCCGCCCAAGGTAAAGGACTCGGTATGGCCGGCGGATGCGGTTGATCGCTTTGTGCTCCGGAAGTTGGAAGCTGAGAAGCTGCGACCGGCTGAACCAGCCAATGACCGGGTGTGGATACGGCGCGTATACTTCGCCATCACCGGTTTGCCGCCGAAGCCGGAGGATGTCCAAGCCTTCCTCAACGACACGTCCAAGAATCGCAAACGCACGCTTGTACGCGCCCTGTTGGATTCCCCGCACTACGGGGAGCGCTGGGCACGTCATTGGATGGACCTCGTGCGCTATGCGGAGTCGCGCGGGCATGAAGGCGATGCCATTCTGCCCAATGCCTACCGGTATCGCGACTACCTAGTTCGCGCGTTCAATGCGGATCTGCCCTACGATGCCTTGGTCACCGAACATCTCGCAGGCGACCTGTTGGAAAACCCGCGACTGCATCCTGAAACGGGCGCCAACGAATCCATCCTCGCCACCGGCTGGCCCTTCTTTGGAGAGAGCTAGATCACGCCCGGTGGATCTCCGTAAGGACGAATGCGATCGCCTCGACAACAAAGTCGACGTGATGAGCAAGACCTTCCTCGGATTAACCGTAGCCTGCGCCCGCTGCCACGACCACAAGTTCGATGCCATACGCCAGCGCGACTACTATGCCATGGCGGGTTTCATCCTCAGTTCCAGTTACCGCCAGGCACGGTTTGAATCGATGGAACAGAACAAAGCGGTCGCGAAGAAGCTGGAAGGCTTGCGCCGGGACCACCTGCCGAAGATCGCGAAAGCCTTTGCCGCAGGCTGCGCGGCCCGTGGTCGATGCGCTGGACGACGATGTGCCCGTCGAGCCGATCTCCACACCATTGCCCCGTTGGACGAGACTGATCATGGCAGTGGATCCGGGTTCCCAAGGCGAAGCTTGGGCCAAGCTTTCCTTTGATCACGCCAAGTGGAAAACCATGAAACTGCCCGGTCATTTTGAAAACGCCGGGTTGCCCGGCCACGATGGCGTGGTGTGGTTTCGAAAAACCATCGAATTGTCTGCTGGACAGGCCAAGTCCAAGGCAGTCCTGAACCTCGGTCAAATCGATGACATGGACGTCGCCTGGGTCAATGGCTCGAGGGTAGGAGGCTACGAGAATCCCGGCCACCATTACACGGTACGGAAGTATCCCGTTCCCACGGGTCTATTGAAAGCGGGCAAGAACACGATTGCCGTCCGTGTCATGGACCATGGCTGGCCCGGAGGCATCGCCGGCAAGCCGGAGCAGCTCGTCCTGCAGTTGGGGAAGGAAACCATTTCCCTCGCCAATGCCTGGCATTTTTCCCCGGGTGCGGACCTGAAGACACTCAATGAACAGGCCGCCCTTGTCAGGCCCGAGCTTGTGACGTCGCCCATTTATCCCGTGGAAGGGAAGCATCAAATGGTGGCCGATTATACCCAGGGACATACACCCTGGCTGGTAGACGGGCCGACCTTTGGGCAGATCTCCGGCTCTGCCGGGCCAGTTGATGCTGATCGCGGGCGACCAACCACTCGCGCTGTCCCGTAACGGCGGCGCGATCCGTGATCCCTTCTGGAACGGGCTCAAGAACATCGATAGTGAAAACGATCCTGGAGGATTGCTGAATGGTTTGACGCGAGCGGGTAAAACCATTCGCACCCCGACCGTTACCCTGTCGTCGGGCCAAGTTCACTACCTGATCAAAGGAAAGGCGACGGTGTATGCCGCGGTCAGTCAAAACCTTTTTGCCGGCCCTCTACATGGAAGCCTGACCAGGAAGGTGGAAGCGAAAGGCGACGCACCGCAATGGATCGGACACAACCTAAAGCGCTATGCCGGTCAACGCGTACACTTCGAGTTTTCTCCGGTCGGCAATGAGCCTTTCGAGCTTCTCCGAGTCATCGATGGCGGAACCCCCCAACACAAACCGGGAGAAAGGAAGGCGTTGTTACGCAAGGAATTGCACCAGGCGCTCGATGACCTTGCGGACGGCAAGCTGGAAGCACGGCACGTACCCCATGTTGTCTGGTTGATCGAACATGGAAAAGTGAAGCTCCCAGACGAGTTGTCAAAGACCTGGAAAACAGCCCTCGAGGAGCCGAGAAAAGAAGCGCGATGGGATTCACAGCTAGCGGTCAGCTGGTGGGGAGGCAGCGGGGTAGATGAACACGTCCTCGACCGGGGCAGTCCTCAATCGCCAGGGGAACGCGTCGGTCGAAACCTGCCCGAACTTCTCGCCATGGCTCCATTGCCGAACCGAAGCCCCGGACGCCTGGAGCTTGCCCGGCAGCTTACGGCAAAGGGACATCCGCTGACCTCTCGGGTCATGGTCAACCGGATCTGGCACCAGCTCTTCGGTCGCGGGATAGTACCCACACCGGACAACTTCGGCTGGCTGGGTCAGCGGCCGAGTCATCCGGACCTGCTCGATTACCTGGCCGTCGAGTTCACGGAGACCCATGCGTATTCGATCAAATCGCTCATTGAACGAATTGTGCTGACCCGAACCTTCGGGATGTCGAACACCGCGGCCGATCCGGTCTACGCGGATCAGGATCCAGACAATCAATGGCTACACCGCATGCCGGTGCGGCGGCTCGAAGCGGAAGCGATTCGCGACTCGGCGCTCGCCATTTCGGGCCGGCTTGACCGAACAATAGGAGGGAAATCGGTCCTTGTCCACCTGACCGAATTTGTCGTCGGGCGTGGCAGTCCCACGAAGAGCGGACCTCTGGATGGCGCAGGTCGACGATCCATCTATACCGCGCTCCGTCGTAATTTCATCCCTACATTTATGCTGACCTTCGATTTCCCTGCACCCTTCAGCACCGTGGGCAAACGGGATGTCACCAATGTCGCCGGTCAGTCCTTGACCTTGATGAATGATCGCTTTTTGTACGGGCAGAGCAGCGTCTGGGCGAGCCGGCTCATGAAGGAGCAGACGTCTGCGCCGGAACGCATCCAGCGGATGTACGCCGAGGCCTTTGCCCGTCCGCCCAGCGACGTCGAATTGGCGGCATGCCTCGAGGCACTCACTGCGTTTATCGGATTATATGGGGGCGATCCCAACGGCCACGAGGCTTGGCGGGATCTCTGCCATTCGTTTTACAGCATGACTGATTTCATCTACCTGAAATGAAGTATCCCTTCAGCACTCGTCGTGATTTTTTACAGAAGGCCTCGCTCGGCTTCGGCAGCTTGGCCCTGGCCGGCTTGTACGGGGCGCCGATAATTCCGCATTACCGCCCGCCCGCGAAGAACGTGATCTTCCTGTTCATGGAAGGCGGGGTTTCCCAAGTCGACTCCTTTGACTACAAGCCGATGCTGGCTAAGCATCACGGTGAGGATCCGCGAAAGGCCATCGGCAAGATCGAGGCCACCCAGTTCGAGAGCGTAGGAAAGGTGATGAAGTCACCCTGGGAGTTCAAACAACGCGGAAAATGCGGGGCCTGGATCAGCGAACTGTTCCCCCAGGTGGCCGAACTGGCCGACGAGCTGGCGATCATTCGATCGATGACCGCCAATTTCCCCGAGCACACCAGTGCCTGTTACTACATGCACAGCGGATTGGGCTTGCAGGGCCGACCGAGCATGGGTGCGTGGGCGACCTACGGGTTGGGCAGCGAGAACAAAAACCTTCCCGGCTTCGTCGTGCTCAACGGCGGCCAGATTCCCTCCGGCGGCCTGGATAATTTTTCCAACGGCTTTCTGCCTGCGACCTACCGCGGCAACCTGTTGAACGTCATTGGCACCCCGCTCGCCAATGTGAAACCGAACGAGAAATCCGACCGGGCCCAGAAGATCAAGCGACGCCTGGTGCAGCAACTGAACCGGAGTACGGCCGGGGGCATCGACGCCTTGGAATCGGCGATTGCCAACCACGAGCTGGCGGCCAGGATGCAACTGGCCATCCCCGAAGTCATGTCTCTGGACGGCGAAACCGAAGCCACCAAAAAACTTTATGGCTTCGATGCCAAATATAAGCACACGCAAACCTATGCGAGGGAGTGCCTGATCGCCCGGCGATTAATCGAGCGGGGCGTACGCTTCGTCGAGTTGACCATTCCCATGGTAAATGGATACCAGCGCTGGGATGCTCACAACGACCTGGTGACGAATCACAGCACAAACGCACGCGCGGTGGACCAGCCGATCGCCGGCCTGATCCGCGATTTGAAGTCACGCGGCTTGCTGGATGAAACCTTGGTCGTCTGGACCGGGGAATTCGGACGTACCCCCTTCGCCCAAGGGGGCAAAGGTCGGGATCACAACGAATACGGATTCAGCCTCTGGATGGCCGGAGGCGGGATCAAGCCCGGCGTGACCTATGGTGCAACCGACGACTGGGGTTACAAGGCGGTGGATAACCCATTGCAGATACACGATCTCCACGCCACTATGCTTCACCTGCTCGGGATCGACCACGAGGAGTTGACCTACCGCTTCAGCGGCCGTGACATTCGACTGACCGATGTACACGGGAAGATCATCGAGGATATCCTGTTGTGAAGATGATCGGGGGCTCAAGTCTTAGGTTCCATTTCTTGTTGATTACGTACTTCGTAATTCCTTGCATGGGGTCTTTCTTCGGCGGTTCGTTTGGTTTGCTTTCATTAACGCTCCTAGCCTTGAGCGACTTTGCCAAATGGTCAAGATTTACATTGAGGTTCACGAACGCCGCCAGCGCATACATCCTCACATCCAGTGCTTCGCTGCGTGCCCGTGTCTTCTGCCACACCCGTGACTTCACTCCGTTTCGCACCCGAGCTACTGCCTTCTCAGCAGTCAATTTTTCAAAATACTCTTCGTCGTAGCCTTGCCCAATCGGGAAGTGACAGTAGCCAGCACCGCTGTCCTCGATCTTCAGGCACGAGTAGATTAACTCCTTGGCCGAGTCAACGCCAAGGCTGAACAGCGGTCTGTTAAGTGTGATTACATCATACTTTTTGAGGTTGTTTTAGGATTTAAAGGAATTTTATGGGAAACTATACGATAAAAGTAACCCCTTTTAAAATGATGGTTAAGTTGTTTTTTAAGACTGTTTTAAGGAGAATAAAATCAGTTCCGAATGATGCAAATTCAGTTTTGTGTGATGGCCTCGTCGAGATTGAGGATGGTGTTGGCCACCAGCGCGTAGGCGGCCAGTTGGGCGGCGGGCAGCCTGGGGCTGCGCGGCTTCTCGCCAACGGATAAGAGCTTCTTTGCTGCATCTGGTTTTTTTCGGAAATCTTTCAAGTAAAAGAAAAAATCTTTCATTAACAAATCCAACTCCTCCTTGCGTGGTGCGCGGCTAGTCACGCGGCGAAACGCCTCCGCCACGCGTTGGCGCGGCCGCTGTCCCTTGGCTAGCATCATGCGCTCGGCGAGGAACCGTGCTGCCTCCACGAAGGTCTTGTTATTCATCATCGTGAGCGACTGCAACGGTGTGGTGGTGAGGTCGTTGCGTACGATGCAAATTTCCCGCGCGGCGGCGTTGAAGGTCATCATCGTGGGGGGCGGTACCGTGCGACGCCAGTAGGTATATATGCTGCGCCGGTAAAGTTTGTCACCCTTGTCCTGCTTGTAGCTTGCGTTCGAAATGCTCTTCCAGATTCCCGGTGGCATGTATGGCTTCACCGATGGCCCACCAGTTTTTCCACTTAGCAAGTCGCTTGTGAACAGCGCTGAGTCGCGAATCGCATACGGCGTGAGACGCTTGCGTGGGCCATGGGAGAGCAGTCGGTTTTCGGGGTCGCGCCGCTGCAGTTTGCGCGAAGCCGTCGAGTGCTGCCGGTAGGTGGCGCTGGTGACAATGAGCCGGTGCATCGACTTCAGGTTCCAGTCGCGCCGCACGAACTCGGTAGCCAGCCAGTCGAGCAGCGCCGGGTTGCTAGGCAGTTCGCCCTGCACGCCGAAGTTTCCGCTTGTTTTTACGAGGCCAAGCCCAAAGTAACGCTGCCACAGGCGGTTCACTGTCACGCGCGCGGTGAGCGGATGCGCCGGATTGACCAGCCACCTTGCGAGGCCAAGGCGGTTGCGAGGCCATTGATCGTTCCACGAGCCGAGCACCGGTGGCGTGGCCGGATGCAGTTGCTCTGATTTGTCCGGTTGGTCATACAGGCCGCGCTCGAGTCGATACGTGTCGCGTGGCTTGGGCAACTCGTGCAGCACCATCACCGTGTTGGTTGCGCCCGGCTGCGGACGTGGCACGGAGGTTTGCACCACCTTGATTTTCATCGGTGCGGGCACCACGAACTTGGCCTCCTCCGCCGACAAAACCGGCCAGCGCTTTGGCACCTCGATGAACGGCGGGCTGTTGCCATTGTTCGGCCCAAGGCCGGCCTCATCGATGTTGTTGAAGAAAGCAAAAAGCCGGTAGAAGTCCTTTTGTGTGACCGGGTCGAACTTGTGATCGTGGCAGCGCGAGCAGGTGAGCGTAAGCCCAAGAAACATCGTGCCCATCGTCTCTACGCGGTCGGCCACGTATTCAACGATCCACTCGTCCGGAATCGATCCGCCCTCCGAGTTGATGCGGTGGTTGCGGTTGAAGCCGGTGGCCACCTGCGTGAAAAAGTTTCTGTCTGGAATCAAGTCGCCCGCCATCTGCTCAGTGATGAACCGGTCGAACGGCATGTTATCGTTGAGTGCCCGGATCAGCCAATCGCGCCACACCCACATGTAGCGCAGCCGGTCGTTTTGGTAGCCGTCGGTGTCGGCGTAGCGCGATGCCTCCATCCAGCCCAGCGCCATGTGTTCGCCGTAACGCGGCGAGTCGAGCAGGCGATCCACCGCCTTCGCGTAAGCCCCGGGTGAATGGTCTTCGAGGAAGGCGTCAAGTTCCGCGAGCGTGGGCGGAAGGCCGGTTAGGTCGAGAGTCGCGCGACGGAGCAGGGTGGCCTTGCCGGCTTCCGGCGACGGAGCGAGTCCTTCGCGCTCAAGCCGCGCCAGCACGAAGTGGTCGATGCCGTTGCGCGACCAGTCGGCGTCCCTCACCTTTGCCAAGCGCGGCCGCTTGGGCGGCACAAAGGCCCAGTGCCGGTCGTCGCTTGGCCAAGCGGCCCCGGCCCGGAGCCACTCGACCAGTTTGGCACGATCCGCATCGCGCAGCGGTCGGTTGGAATCCGACGGCGGCATGCGTTCATCCGGATCGTTGATTGTGAGCCGGCGCAGTATTTCGCCGTCGGCAATCACGCCTGCCTCGAGCGCCGCTGCGCGGTCGTGCAGGCGCAGCTTCGCCTTGCGGGCATTGGCGTCGGGGCCGTGGCAATGGTAGCAGGCATCCGACAACACCGGTCTAATGTCGCGGGCAAAGTCTAACTGCGCCCCCGATGCCATGCTGCAAAGGAAAACTGTCGCCAAAAGGGGGATGATACGCACCATTATCTGTGAAAGCGTTTGATAGCAGATGCTCCCTGATTTGTCATGTAAGAACCGATCTCACATCCAGCCGTCGTTGCCTTTTTGAGATTCCATGCGTAGAAAGCCCCGTGCAATTAACCCTATTTCCACTGTCGTCTTGGTGCGATGCTTTTGCCCAAACACAGAGGGTCCCCCGTCCTGTGTTAAATTACTTTTCTTTAATTGTTGCAGCTCTCTGTTATCTCGTCTTGTCGCCAGCCACGGGGCAGGGCGCTGATACGGAGTTCAAGTCGCTATTGGCTGACGACACACTCGACGGCTGGGAGACGATTGGCCCGGCAAAGTGGAGGGTGGCCAAGGGGGAGCTTGTTACCGGACAGGACGGCGATCCTAAGCGCTGGGGTATGCTGCAAACCAAGTCGGAATACCGTGACTTTGAGCTGAAGCTGGATTTCAAGATTGACGAGTATGGCAAGTATAACAGCGGCGTGTATCTGCGGCAGCCAACCGAGCGTGGAGTGGGACGGCCGTATCAGGTGAATATCGGGCGGGGTGTCGCCGGTGAGCCGGTTGGCCTGTATCTCGACGACTGGCTTGCCAAGGGAGACGAACACGACAAAATTCGCAGAGCGCTGAAGTGGAACTCGCTGCGTATCCGAATCGTCGAATCACACATCGAGGTTTGGTTGAACGGCAAACAGATCGTTGATTTTACGCACGAAAACCCCAAGCCGTACCTACTAAAAGCTGGGCCGATCGCATTGCAAACCTACGGCGCGGAGGGCCACTCCGGTTGGGTAAATTTTCGCAACTTGCAGCTAAAGGATTTGTCGAAATGAAGCGGTTTCTGTTTTCGTTATTGTTCTCGATTGGGGGGACGGTTTCCGCTGCGGAGCAACCTAATATCCTCTGGATCACGGCGGAGGATATGAGCGCTACGCTAGGTTGTTATGGCGATAAGTTCGCCTTTACTTTAAATATAGACCGCTTGGCCAAGGAGAGTGTGAGATACACGCGGGCGTTTGCGAGTGCGCCGGTTTGTTCACCCTCGCGGTCGTGCCTCATTACGGGCTGTTACCCGACTTCGCTTTCCACGCAGCAAATGCGTTCGGGCTTTGCGATTCCCAAGGGCATGCGCGGGTTTCCGGCGCGGTTGCGGTCGTGCGGGTATTACACGAGCAACAACGTTAAGACAGATTACAATACAGCCAACTACGCGGATATTATCAAGGATTCGTGGGCTGAAAGCAGCGCGACCGCGCACTGGCGCAAGCGGCCTGACAAGGCGCAGCCGTTTTTCAGTATATTTAACCTAATGACTTCGCACCAAAGCCGCACGATGGTGTGGCCTTACGAGCGATTTCAAACCGAGGTACAGAGCAAGCTGTCGCCCAGTGAAATCCATGACCCGGCCAAGGTGTCGTTGCCGGCGTATTATCCAGACACGCCGCTCATCCGGCGAGAGGTCGCGCGCTTTTACGATTGCGTTACCGCGATGGACAAGGAGGTTGGCGCCATTCTGCAACAGCTTGAGGACGACGGCCTCGCCGGGAATACAATCGTCTTTTTTTACAGCGACCACGGCAGCGGCATGCCCCGTCACAAACGTGCCCTGCTTGACAGCGGCATGCATGTGCCGCTGATGATTCGATTCCCCAAAAAGTGGCAGCACCTGGCTCCCGGCGAGCCCGGCACCACCACCGCCCGTCTCGTAAGCTTTGTTGATTATGCCCCAACCATCTTCAGCCTCACTGACACGCCTATCCCCGCACACATGCAGGGCAAACCATTCCTCGGCGACAAAGCCGCGGAAGCTCGACGTTATGTTTATGGGCATCGTGATCGCGTCGATGAAGTACGCGATCTCGCACGTTCCGTGCGAGATCGCCGTTATCTGTACATCCGCAACTACATGCCGCACCTCGGCTATAACCAGCCCACCGCCTGGCCCGATAATGGCGAAATTCGCCATGACTTTTATCGCTTGGCCAAGCCCGAAACGATGAGCGCTCCTCAATGGCACTTCGCCAGTCCCACTCGAGCAGTCGAGGAACTCTATGACTGCCAAGTCGACCCGCAGAACCTGAATAACTTAACCAAGTCGGGGAAACACCAGGAGATTTTGAGCCGGCTGCGTGCCGAGCATGTACGCCACATCACGGTAACGGCCGACCTTGGCTTTTTGCCAGAGAGCGAAGCGTGGGAACTGTTCTCCAAGCAAACCGGCTGGGAACTTGGCCAAGCGGGCAGGGTGCCGTTGGCCGACATTCACCAAGCCGCTGCCCAAGTTGGTATCGCCAGCGAGAGGGTGTTTTTGAAAAACCTGGATTCGGATAATCCGACCATTCGTTACTGGGGCGCGATCGGGTTGGCTGTGAGGCCGGTAATCTCCGGTTTGGCCAAGCGCAAATTACGACGAAAGATCACTGATCCATCACTAGCCGCGCGGATTGAGATCGCCAACGCCCTAGCGACTCACGGCGACATTCCGAACGCACTGCCGGCATTGATTGACTCAATGCAACACGAAAATCTCATCGTTGTGACCCACGCCGCCCGGATCATCGAGTTGCTCGGGAAAAAGGCGAACAGTGCTAGGTATGCAATTGAAGAAGCCCTCAAACGCGCAGACAGAATCCGCCCGCCTGACACACCGGCGACTATCGTCCTGCCCGGCGACAAGGATTTAGCCATGTTTGTTTCCTTTTCCTGTCGTGCTTTTTTGAACAAACTAGACGAGTAATTCAATGCTCCACTTATTGAAAACCATCTCCGCAGTAATTGCTTTTTTATTCGCAGGAAATCTCTTCGCAGCACTTCAGCCCGCTAAGGTTTTCTCCGACAACATGGTGTTACAGCAGAGGATGTCTGTACCGGTTTGGGGAAGTGCTGATATCGGAGCCAATATTGTCGTTGAGTTTGCGGGGCAACGCGCTGAGACAAGGGCGGACAATGCCGGCCGGTGGAAGTTGGAGTTTAAGCCATTAAGCGTGAGCACAGAAGGACGCCCGCTCTCAATTCGGAGCGGCAATGAACGTCTGCTTTTTAAAAATGTCCTGGTCGGGGATGTGTGGTTTTCCGGTGGGCAATCGAATATGGGGTATAGTGCGGGCAGCATGGCCAAGCGATTGACCAAGGGGAAGGCGCTGGTCGACGCAGCAGATTATCCGGGCATCCGGTTTCGGAAAGTGAATGAGAAAAACATGCCAATGCCGCAGGAGGATTTGAAAGGGGGGAGTTGGTTCGTTTGCACGCCGAATTCGGTGAAGGGTTTCTCAGCGGTTGGATTCATCTTCGCCCGAAAATTACACGAGAAACTCAAAGTGCCGATTGGCATCATTGATTGCTCCTGGGGCGGCACGCCGATTGAGCCTTACATTCCTGCTGAGGCATTTACCGGGCATCCTACATTGGAGCGCCTAGCCAAGTTGTCGGAGACGAGGGACTATGAGGCTATCAAGGTCATGCGGGGCGGGACGTTTGTTCGCAGTGACGCTTGGCTCGCCGGGGCAATTTACAACGCTCGAATCGCTCCCGTTGTTCCGTATGCGATTCGCGGTGCCATTTGGTATCAAGCGGAGTCCAACTGCGGTACTGGTGAAGACCCGCGCGATTATGCCCATAAAATGCGGGCGCTCATTCATGGCTGGCGAGGTGCTTGGGATCGTCCGGATTTACCCTTTTATTATGTGCAGCTTCCTCAGTGGCGTAGCTACGCATGGACGTATGCCCGTGAAGAACAACGGCGTGCGATGGATGTGCCGAACACAGGCATGGTGGTAACAATCGATTTGGATTTTAACAACGATATTCATCCGCCTAACAAAATCGATGTGGGGGAGCGCCTGGCCCGATGGCCTCTGGCCAAGGTTTACAGATATTCCACGCCTTATAGTGGACCGACATTTCGATCTGTGAAGCGTAGTGGGAATGTTATGTCAGTGATGTTCAATAATGTGGATGGAGGATTGATTGTAGGCAAAGCGGGTGTAGGTCAGGTGATAGAGATCAAAGGAGGTAAATTATTTGGATTTGAATTGGCCGATGAAGAGGGGGGGTGGCATGCAGCAAATGCGCTGATTCGTGGTAGCACGGTTACTGTCAGTAGCGTTGAAGTGAGCGAACCAAGGGCGGTTCGGTACGCTTGCCATCCACAAGCACCGGAAGGTAAGCAGTGGAATCTTTACAGCGGAGGCAAACTTCCGGCCTCCCCTTTCTGCTCCGATTGGAGCCTTATGCCATACGACCCTAAACAAAACCCAATGCCGAAATGAAAAACGAGGAATGCTCGTTTCATAAAGATTGTTCAGGCGCTTGGCTCAGCGTTCACTGATTGGCTGGAACTTGAGATTGTCCGGGCCGTCATAAACGCCGCTTGGGCGGATAAGGCGGTTGTCGGCCAGTTGCTCGAGCACGTGTGCAGTCCAACCGGAAGTGCGCGCGATCGCAAAGATCGGTGTGAACAGGTCGGTCGGAATGCCGAGCGAGTAGTATACCGTGGCGGAGTAGAAATCGACGTTCGGGTATAGGTTCTTTTCGCGCAGCATGATCTCGGCGATGCGCTCGCTCATGTCGAGCCACTTGGTTTCGCCGAGCTTGCCGCCGAGTTTCTGGGCCATGCTCTGCAGGTGCGGCGCGCGGGGGTCGAGTACCTTGTAAACGCGGTGGCCGATGCCCATGATTTTCTTTTTGTTCTTCAGGGAGTCGGCGACGAAGTCGTCCACTTTGTCGAGGTCGCCGATCTCCAGGAGCATCTTGATGACGCCTTCGTTGGCTCCGCCGTGCAACGGACCCTTGAGCGTGCCGATGGCGGAGGTGATGGCCGAGTACATGCCGCTGAGCGTGGCGATGGTGACGCGCGCCGAGAAGGTCGAGGCGTTCATGCCGTGGTCAGCGTGCAGGATGTAGCACATGTCGATGGTCTTTTCCTTTTCCTCAATCGGTTTTTCGCCGTCTATGAGGTTGAGGAAGTTCGCCGCCTCACCGAGGGACGGGTCGGAATCGGGCAACGGTTTGCCCTGCCGGGCCAAGTGGAAATAGGCGGTGATTACCGGCACCTGCGCGATGAGTTTTATGGCGCGCATTGTCTGATCCTCCAGTGAATCCTGCGCCTCAGGTGGCTCGTAGCAGGCGAGGGCGGAAACTGCGGTGCGGATGGCGCGCATCGGCGAAGTTTTCTTCGGAAGCATCTTGATCAGATCCACCACTCCGCCGGGCAACTCGCGGGCAGCGGCCAGTTCAGCCTTCAACGAGGCCAGTTCCTCTGCGTTTGGCAGCTTGCCACGATGCAGCAGATGCACGACCTCCTCGTAGGTCGCTTTGCCGGCCAACTCGTTGATGTTGTAGCCCCGGTAAATCAATTCCCCGTCGAGTCCGCGCACGCTGCTGAGTTTCGTGGTTGCGGCGACGACGCCCTCCAAGCCCTTTGGTGGCGCTGGTTTTTCTGTATCGCTCATGTTTGTAAAATTCTGTGGAGAAACCCCTTTGAACGGGTCAGAGACCTTAATAAAAAACGGTTTTCAGGGCAACGGTTTTCGGAACTCCTCCGCTTGGCCAGGTGCTCATTCGCCCCTGTAAATACAACGGGCGGTGCAGGTTTCGGCCACTTCCACAGCGGTTAACAGCGGCAAGCTTGGCTTCAATTGCTCCCAAATCCACACGGCGATATTTTCACTCGTCGGGTTTTCGAGGCCATCAACGTCGTTGAGATAACGGTGATCGAGTTGCTCCCAGATTGGTTTGAACGCCGCCGTGATGTCGGCGTAATCGAGCACCCAACCCAGTTTTGA
Source organism: uncultured Verrucomicrobiae bacterium (assembly GCA_937770485.1). GTDB lineage: Bacteria > Verrucomicrobiota > Verrucomicrobiia > Limisphaerales > UBA1096 > UBA1096. The sequence continues at coordinate 88,595 of CALJHX010000023.1, forward strand.
GTCGCAATCGCCCTCGACGACGATCTCCGCCGTAAAGCTGTGCCCGTGCAGTCGCCGGCATTTGTGAGCCTCCGGCAGATGCGGGAGCAGGTGGGCGGCTTCAAACTGAAATGTTTTTCTGAGTTCCATGATTCGGTTATGCGGTTTCGAGATTTGCCCAGCGGATGAGCTCGCCCAGTGGCGGTCGTCCGTCGTGCCGCCAGGCCAGCGGCGGTCGCTGCATCTGGCCAAGCGGACAAATCCTCGGCACACCCCACCGGGCCAACGGCAGTGCCAAATCCCGCATCCGCGCCTCGCTCGCGGCCAAGCCGACGGTGGATACCGACTCGCGAATCGGCTCCAGAACGTGCAGCGCCTCGTCGATGTGCTCAATCGGCTTGACGAAAATAAAACGGTTCAGTGGCGAGCTCTGGAATTGCCTTTCATCCTCGTGCACCACCGTCCAGTCGGTCGAGTCCTCGCTCTCCCACAGCATCGCACCGGCGTTGTTGGCCGCGCGGATCTTGTAAAAGCGACGGGCCGTCGAAATCGCCGCCGCCTCTCTCGTCGAGACCGGCCCGCGCGGCATGGTCTCGTTTCGCGCCTCGAGTTCTACGGCGAGCATTTCGGCGAAGCGCGCGGGGTTGAGGCTGCCGTTTTCCTCCACGTAAATCACGTGCGGCGATAGGCAGCCGTGCTGGTTCCACGCGACGATATCGTCGGCGGCATGCGATATGACCGTCTGCGTACCCATCACCTCGTTGGCCTGTTTTTCCACGTAGCCAAAACTGACTCGGTGACCGTAGCCGACCAAGGTCTTGGCCAAGGGCAGTCGCTGACGGATCGACTCCACCGTTTTGTCGCCGCCATTCACCGTTACGCAATAGGCCTCGGCGAACAATGCCGATTCGAGCGACTCGTTGCCGCCATCCCACTCCGCGATCTCAAGGGTCGCCGCCATGCCCGGTTCGACGAAGTGCAGCGAGTGGCCAAACAGCCGCGTCAACAGTGACTTGCCGGAAGCGCACTTGACGAATTGCGCCGATCGCAGCAGCAACCCAAACGCGATCGACTGAAACACCGGCACTGGCAAATTACCCGGCGCGATGTGCGCGATCAGTGGCGGGCTGTTCACCATCGAGTACGTTCGGTTCGGCTGGCTGGCGAACGACTGCAGTCGCGTCGGGTCGCCGAACTCCTGTGTCAGCAACATGAAAAACTTTTCCTGCGTCCAGTCGGCGAAACAGGCGTCCAGCCCGGCCGCGAGCACTTCACGAGGGAAGCCGGTCTCCTCTGGGTCGGCATCGAGCGCCATTTGTCGCAGAGGATAATCGGGCGAACGCCACAGATTGGCCACCTCGACGAGTTTGGAAATGATCTGCTCATTGCCCAGCGTGGCGAGGTACTCGTTGCGGTTTCGGCGCAGCGTTCGGGACGCCTCGGCAATCAGCGAGTGCGTCAGCTCCGCGCCTGGTTTGTCGGCCAAAAAATAGTCTAGTGGTTGTTCAGGCATGGGTCAGATTCATCAGCGAACAGCCTCGTGACTCAGTCAACTCGACCCGGCTTAACAGTTCAAAACCGTCGGCATGCCGTCTGGCCAAGTCTTCGGTCTGGAGGCTCAGCGCCGAGCCGACGTTGGCTAGGTCGACGACCTGCAACAAACCTGATTGGCCAAGCTCGACATCCGCTAGAGTCTCCGGTGAGACGACGCGGGCGCGTGCCCAGGGCGGAAACCGAAACAGTCGGGGAGCGGCGTTCGCTTGGCCCAGTTTGCCGTCATACGCCTGCGAACTCAATTCGCACATGCCGTATTCGCAAATGATCCGTCCGCTCGCGACACCGAGTTTGGCGGTTATGGCTTGGTGCAGCTTGGGTCGGGGCATCTCCCGCGAGCGGCCCTTGTAGCCGCCGGTCTCCATCGCTGCCGAGCCGCTAGGCAGTTGAAAATCTATCCCTTCAGTGTCCAGATAGTCGAGCAGATGCACAAACGAAAACGCGGTACCGAGAATTGTGACCGGTTCGTTTTGCGTGGCGCAGTCGTGCAGGAAATCGACTGCGGATTGGCAGTCGATCCGCCATTGGCCGTCTGCGGCGAAACAATGTTCACGCTTGGTCAAGCGCTTGGCCACGATGTCCATCATGTGCACCAGCGACGACTCTGGCGCTTGGCCAAGCGCGGGAACCAGAAACAGCAGTCGGTTCGCCGACTCATCGACCAAGTGCCCGGCAAACCAAGGCCAAAGCGAAGCGTGATAAACGGTCAAGGTTTCCGCGCAGTGAAAGTGCCGGCTACGATCGACTGGCGTCGTGCCACTTGAGCGGAACAGCGTCTCGCGATCAGCTTCGGGCAAGACGCTCAAGTCGAGCGACTTGAAGGCGCGCGTCTGCACCGTCGGGATGTCGCGCCAATCGCCGACCGTTTCCGGCGTGAGATTCTCCGCTTGGCAAAGATTGGAGAAAGGGGTGTTGTGAGCGAACTGAAACACGAACAGGCCAAGGGCAAGCTCGCCGAAGCCGTCTGCGTTCGGATCACCGGCGCACCGCTGAATGAACGCGCTCACCGCGTCACAGGCTTCAGTTAATGAAGTGAAATTTGTCATGCGGTTTTTTGTGGGCGCTTGCGCGCTATGGCTGGTTTTCCGCCACAGCCAAGGACGGAAAACTACGGTCAAGACGCAGGCTTGGCAACAAATGGTTTTGTCAGCGGGCGGAGCCTGTGGTTTGCTCTCGCCCATGAAGGGTTTCGTGTTTTTTTTGGCGGTGACGATAGTGCTGGCGGGTTGCAGCGGTGGAGATGCACCCCCGGTGGAACAGGCAGAAATACCAACGCCAGCGTTGCCAGACAATATCACAATTACACCGGTTGCGGAGGCCGCAACATCTACAGGCGAAGCCGATGAACCAGGGAAACTAACACTCGGCAAGCCGCCCAAGAAGATACAACCCGGGGTCAAGTCGACTCCCAAACCCAACCCCGAAACCAAGCCGCAAGCCAGCGAGGCTGTTGCCCCGAAAGAGTCTGTTACTCCTGCTAAGGTCGAGGGCGAGGATAATTTGACTAAAGAAAACGGCCTGTACTCCGCGGAGGGTTCGCCGTTTGAGGGGCAGTTTGTCGATCACCACGACAACGGCACGAAGTCGGTCGAAGGGCAATTCGTCAATGGCAAACAGCAGGGCATCTGGACGTTTTACCACGAGAACGGAAAGTTGTTTCGGACGGGGAAATACGTCGATGGACGGGCCGATGGTCAATGGGCGATTTGGCGCGAGGACGGCAGCAAGTGGTCGGAGCAGGTTTACACGAGCGGCCAGTTGAACGGCGTCGAGACGCGCTGGCACCCCAACGGCCAGAAACAATCCGATGCCACTTGGCAAGGCGGCAAGAGGATCGAGAAGATGGAATGGGACGAGCAGGGCACGCCCAAGCAATAGCCGCGCTGCTGCTTGGCGGAAGGCGCACGGTTGGATCCGAACCGGAGGTGCAGCAAACACGCCGAGGCGCGCGACTTGTGCAAAACGGCTCGGTGCTGAGCGAGATGCTGTCGCAACCGGGAGCGACCGACAGTGTCTTTGACGTGCTCGCTGCAAGCGTTCGTAGTTTTTCGCCAGGAGATCGAGTGGGCATCCTTGGTTTCGCCGGCGGCGGGGTGATCGCGCCACTGCGCGCCTTGGGTGGCGGGCATCGACTCAGCGGCGTGGATCTCGACCGCGCAGGCTACGAACTTTTTTGTGATCTCAGCGCCGGGTGGATGGGTGCAGTGCAGTTCGCGCAATCGGATGCCGTAGAGTGGTTGCACTCGCAGCACGGCAAGTTTGACTTGCTGTTGGAGGATCTTTCCGTCGGCCGCAATGGCGACGTTTTCAAGCCGGATGTCTCGATCGACACTTTGCCGCGCTTGATCCAATCGAAACTTAAACCAAGCGGTGTCACCGTTTTTAATCTGCTGCCCGGGGACGACCGGACGTGGGCTGAAATGACGGCCAAGATCTGCGCTCCGTTTGGATTTGGCGTGCAGGTTTTGTTCGAGAGCTATTACAACCGCGTACTGGTGCTGGGGAACGAAGCGTTGCCGCCGGCGCGCGAGGTGTCGCGATTGCTGCGTGCCGAGTTGACGGCGATTGGCTCGGAGATGGCGGCTGATATCAGCGTGCGCTCGTTGCGCCTAGGAAAGCGGTGAAGCGGCGGAATGACAGAGCCTTCACGCTGATCGAGTTGCTGGTGGTCATTGCCATCATCGCGATTCTTGCCGGGATGCTGTTGCCAGCCTTAGCCAGGGCTAAGGGCAAGTCGCAGTCAATCAAGTGCGCCTCGAATATGCGCCAGATTAGCCTCGCTGTGACGATGCACGCCGACGAAGGCGAAGGCTTTTTGCCGATCGCCACGAACTTCGCCGCGCCCAAGTCGTCGCCGCACCGGATTTGGGTGACAGCGGTTGCGAGGTTTATCGGCAGTCGGGAGGTGTTCCTCTGCCCGACGGCGAAAACGGCCAACTTCGGTGGCGACTGGTACGCCCGCAGTTGGCACCCGATCGGGTACAACGGCGCGACGACGTTCGATCCGCGTGGAGTGGAGGGGGCGGCGACGAAGCCCAAGTTGGTGAGTGTGCCAGAGCCAAGCTTGGCCGTGTTGTTTGCCGACACGCCGAGCGGGTCGATTGAAAAGAAGTACCGTGGCTACGTGTTCAGCCCGAGAAACGGCAAGCAGAACCAACTCGACCCCCGCCGCTCGACGCCTCTGATTTCGGATCGCGATCTCGTGGCGGAGATGAGCGGCAAACAGCCAAGCCAACTCAAGCCGGTGATGGCGAGGCACGGGGCCAACGGCGACGACACGGGCCGGAGCAACCTCGTCTTGGCCGACGGCCATGTCGAAGCCCAGACTGCCTTGTCGATTCTGCGACAGGCCTCGGGCGCAAACCTAGTCTGGGATTTAGGGAGGAAGTAAGTGAACCCGGCCAAACTTCGCCAAGGGCGGGGCGGGTGAATTAGTATTGGCGGATGTGCCCGAATTTGCTGTTGCGGCGGGATCGAGATTCCTGAAACTTGGGTGTGTAGATCGTTTTGCTATTGGCTTGGCTAAGGTACAGGCTCATCAGGCGCGAAGAGGACAGCGGTGCACGCCGAGTGGAAAGCAAACGGCTGCAGGCGGAAATAAAGGTATAAACGAATCTCCTCACGTATCCAAAATAGCCAACTCCACGAAGCTAGTCCACGTATGGGTGTTTTTCAAATTAAATGTATTCACAAAACTTTTTTTTTGTTCACACCACCGATGATGTTGTTAATAAGGTGTGGAGGAGCAGTGGAGCGGCTAGGTATAACTGCGGCAATCAATCGCCGACAATCGAAGCGCCGGATGAGGTGCCGATGCGCGACGCCCCGGCTTCGATCATCGCCATCGCCGTTTCACGGTCGCGAATGCCGCCAGACGCCTTGACGCCGGCGTATTGGTTGACCGCTTCGCGCATTAGCTGGACATGCTCAATGGTCGCTCCACCGGGGCCGAAACCGGTGCTTGTTTTAACGAAATGCGCCTCGGCGGTGACGGCCAGTTTGCAGGCGGTTGCGATTTGTTCATCGTTAAAGTAGCCGGTCTCAATAATGACCTTCACCCGCCGGTCTTCCGCGGCTTCGACGATGTCACGAATCTCGCGGACGATGTATTGGTGATCGCCGTCGATGAACCGGCCAAGATTCATCACCATATCGATCTCGTGTACGCCGTTGTCGACGGCGGCTTCGGTCTCGTAACGCTTTGAGTCCGAATCGCTTGCGCCAAAAGGGAAGCCGATCACGGTGGCGATCGAAACGTCTGTGTCTTCGAGATATGTGGTAGCGTGTTGCACCCAACTACCGTTCACACACACGGCAAACAACTGGTGCTCAATCGCTTCGGAGCAGAGCTTTTCGATGTCCGCAGTGGTGGCGTTGGGGCGCAGATTGGTGTGGTCGATGTATGGACCGAGCGGCGTTTCCGGCGTGTCGGACATGAATCATCCGGGCAAGAGGTCTTTGACCATCTCTCGTTCTTCCTTCAACTCGTTCACTGTAGCATTGAGTTTGCCCTGGCTGAAGGCATCAAGTTGGATGCCCTTCACAATGTCGAACTGGCTGGCGACGTTGCGAACCGGGAAGGAAGAAATCAGTCCTTCATCGACGCCGTAGCTGCCATCGGAACAGAGGCAGACGCTGTGGAAATCCCCGCCGGCGGTGGGGTTGATGATGGAGCCGACCGAGTCTACCACGGCGTTGGCCGCGCTGGCCGCGCTCGAGGCGCCTCGCGCCTTGATGATCGCAGCCCCGCGCTGCTGCACAGTCTTGATGAAATCGCTCTCGAGCCAATCACGGTCGCCGATCGCGTCTGCGGCGGCTTGGCCGTTGATTCTGGCGTTGGTGAAATCGGGATACTGCGTGGCGGAGTGGTTGCCCCAGATCGCCATGTTGGTGATAGCCGTCACGTCGACCCCGGCCTTTTGCGCGAGCTGCGTCTTGGCGCGGTTTTCGTCGAGGCGCGTCATGGCGAACCACCGGTCGTTCGGCACGTCCGGTGCGTTGTTCATGG